>NZ_JBFAHP010000060.1:0-31718 GCF_040654255.1 Streptomyces sp. NPDC050732 | reverse complement strand
CTTGTTGGTTTTTATGAGTTGTGCTCTTCCGTTCTGGGGGTGTCGGGGGTGGGGTGGGGGGTCCACCCTGGGGGGGGGGGGGGGGGCCCGGCATCAGGCCGGGCCACCGCATCGGTTAGGGGTTTGACCTGCAGCTATGGCTTGGTCATCCGCATATGGGGCAGCGCCCGAAGTGCCGGCCGAGGGCCTTGGCCATGCGGGACTTCACAGCGAGAGCGTTCGTTGCGCTCGTCTTGGCCGCCGTGGTGCCCGCGCTGCGCTGGGAATGGTTGCGCAGGTACGTGATGTCCCGCTCGTAGCCGCTCTTGATGCGCTCGAAGCGCGCGCAGGTCTTCATCGGGCTCTCCTTGTGTCACGGGGCAGGTGTGCGAGTGCCGGGTCCGCGTACAGGGCGGCCTGGAGGTCGCTGAACAGCTCATTGCTGACCTTGATCTTGGCGCTGCGCAGGTGCGGTCGGAGGGCCCGGCGGGTCATCCGGCCTTCCGCGAGGGCGGCTTTGCGCGCGACCGCGACCTTCGTTTCCCACGGGACCTTGTCTTCTTGGTCCTCGGGCTTGGTCCGAGGGCCCGGCGCCGGGGCGTCGTGGCTCGTGGTCCGCGCCCCCTGCGGTCCGCCCGAGGAGCCGTCCTCGCCTGGGTCCGCCGTTTGGTCTGCGGGCTGGTCCGCGGCGGGAGCGTCGTGGTCCGGGTCGTGGTCCGGTGCCGGGTCGGTCCGCTGGTCCGGAGCCGGGGCGTGGTCCGCGGGGGTGGAGTCGGCCGGTCGGTCCGTGGTCCGCGCGGCGTCGTTGGCGGTCCGCGGGTGCTCGCGGTCCGGCATCTGGTCCGCTGGGGCGCCCTGGTCCGCGCTCGCCGGACCGACTCCCTCGCCCGACCCGTGCTGGTGACCCGCCCGCTCATGGTCCGCCGGACCGCGCGCGCTGGGTGCCGCTTGACCTGCGGCGTTGCTGGTCCGTTCCTCGCTGTCGGCCAGCTGCGGACCAGTGGTGATCTGCTGGTCCGCCGGTTGTTCTGCGGGCTGGTCCGCAGCAGGAGCGTCGTGGTCCGGGTCGTGGTCCGGTGCCGGGTTGGTCCGCTGCTCCGGAGCCGTGGTGTCGTGGTCCGCGGGGGTGGAGTCAGTCGGTTGGTCCGTGGTCCGTGCGGCGTCGTTGGTGGTCCGCGGGTCCTCGTGGTCCGGCATCTGGTCCGCCGGGGCGCCCTGGTCCGCGCTCGCCGGACCGACTCCCTCGGCCGGCCCGTGCTCGTGGTCCGCCCGCGCGAGGTCCGAGGGGAGCTGCTCCTCGAACCGGACCGCCGTGTGGTCCGCCGGGTGGTAGCGGGTGATGAGGATGTACAGGTGGACCGCCCCGGCCAGGGCGAGCGGGGCGAGGGTGGAGAGGATCGCGACGACCGTGTCGCTCAGGCGCAGCCCGGAGTGGGTGGTCTGCTGGTTGAGGCGGACCGCGTGCAGGGCGTTGGCCCAGATGCTCGCGGCGGTGGCGGTGCCGAAGAGTACCCAGACGTAGAGGCGGGCACGCAGCGGGGCCTGGGCGAGGACCAGCAGGGCGCGCACTCCGTAGGCGATGAAGCCGTCGACCACGAGCGGGAAGAGGTAGGTGAGGAATCCGCGGATGTGGATGGCGACGGCCATTTGCTGCAGGGCGTCATAGCTGAGGGCGCATCCGGCGAGGCCCAGGACTACGATGGCGAGGCGGTCCCAGACTCCGACGGGCGCGACGGCCGGATGTGCAGCGGTGGGGTGGGTCATGCGGCCTTTCCGAGCGAGGCGATCAGGGCGTGGGTCTGCAGTCGGCGGGGGCCGTCCGACGCGGTGCTCTCGTCGTCCTTCGGGCGCTCACCGTCGGCGTCGTCCGCCTCGTCGAGACCCCAGTAGCGGTCGCGGTCCTCGATGACGTAGGCGGCCTCGCGCATCAGGTCGCGGATCCAGTCCAGGTCGGCACTCAGCAGGTAGGCCACACGCTCCGGGCTCCAGCCGCGCAGGTAGGCGTGGTGAATCACGGTGCTGCGCTCTGCGGTGCTCAAGTGGACGTCCCGGCCCTGAAAGGCGGCGCGCACGCGGCTGTAGTCCAGGCGCTTGCTCAAGTTGGCCAGCCAGGGCTGGCGCTCCTTGTCGGTCAGGCCGCCCCAGATGCCGTAGCGGACCTGGTTGTCGATCGCGTAGTTGAAGCAGTCCTTCTTCACCGGGCAGGTGGCGCAGGTCCGCTTCGCCTCGGCGACGGCCTGGTGGTCCCGAGGAGTGTGGAAGAACAGCGCGTCGGCGCGGGCCGGGTCCATGCCGTGACATGCACCCCTGGCATGCCAGCTGTGGTCGGCGATTCCCCGCAGGTCCGGTGCGGGGGAGTCGTTGGTGGTCTTGTAGCGCAAGGGAGTCTCCGAGGTCGCCTCGCGGGAAGGCGGGCAGGGCAGCACCGCGGTGCGGCGGTGTGCGGCGAGGCGGGGCAGGGTGCGGCGGACAGGACCGCACGGCGGATCGGCGGCGCAGGCGGGTCAGCGGCGCTGGTAGCGGCGGTCGGGCCCGGTGAATTCGACGGCGGTACACATGCCGGACAGGCGGGAGAGGACCCGGTCGCCGAGCTTGTCGCGCAGCACCGCCTGGCGCGCGGGCATCAGCTCGGTGCGCACGGGAGGCATGTTGCTCGTGAAGATCGTCGGCAGTCGGTTCTGGCAGCGCCAGTTGATCAGCCGGAAGGTGATCTCCTCGGTCCACTCGCTCGGCTTGGCCGCACCGAGGTCGTCGAGGAGCAGCAGCGGTATCCGCATGATCCGCCGCAGCATGTGCTCGGGGTCCACGCCGACGCGCGGGCGCAGGTCGGCGTAGAGGTCGGCGGCGGTGGTGGCGTGCCAGTGCACCCCGCATCCGGCGGCGGTCAGCGCGCGGATCGCGCCGAACGCCTGGTGCGTCTTGCCGGCTCCGGTGGAGCCCCACAGCAGCAGGCTGGGTCCGTGCGTGATTTGCCTGCGCCCGGCGGTGCCGTAGTGCGGGTTGACGCCCTCGGCGTTCGGTGCCACGGCGTTGTCGGCGATAGCCCGCACCCACGCGGCGACGTCCGGGTGCTCGGGCAGTGCGGCGCGGTAGTCGACCGGGATGCGCGCCTGGGCGGCTTCCAGGGCCGGGATCGGCTCCGGGGTCTCCGGCAGGGGACGGTCCAGGTCCAGGCCGCGCTCGGCGAGTTTGGCCTCCAGGCGCTCACGCAGCCGCTCGGAGATCGCGGGCTGCGGGTCGGCGTAGCGGGCGCGGGTCACAGGTGGCCTCCAAACGTCGTGGGCTCGGCGGTGGGATTGAGGTACGGCGTGTACGAGCTGTCGGTGCTGGCCCAGGGCCCCGCGCCGGAGGCGGACGACAGCGCTGCGGCCGACTGGGGCGCCGCGTTGACGACCTCGTTCACCAGGCTCGACAGGACGCTGGGGTTGAGCCCTTTGGCCCGCAGCTTGTCGAGTGCGGCGCGGATGTCGTCGGCCTCGAACCGCTCGTCGAGCAGGGCGTTGATCTTCCGGCCCAGATGTCCGAGGAAGTCCTCCGGAGGGCGGCGGGTGCAGCCTCGGACGTACTCGCCCACCAGCTGCTTGGCCGAGACCTTCGCCGAGGAGGCGTCGGTCGCGGGCGCCCCGCGCCCCGTAAGGGAAGATCCAGGATCCAAGATCCTAGATCCAGACGCCGAGGGCTCGTCGAGGCTTCGGCGAGGAGTCGGCGAGCCCTCCACGATTCCCCTCTGACCTGGGGAAACATCGGGTTGGGGCATACAGGGGCCAGCCGGGCTGTGCGGGTCGGTCGAGGCAGGTTCCGCCCCAGCCGCCGGGGGCCCGGACGAGGGCGCCACATCGGTGACCGTGGCCTCAGAGGGTCGAGCGAGGGCTCCGCGAGCCTTCGACGAGCCCTCGGCGAGGGCTGCGCGAGATCTCGCCGAAGTGGCCGGGGCACTGGGCTGCGTGTTGTCGTCGGGGCACTGGGCGGCACCACATCCCCCGCACTTGTGGCCAGCCTGGTGTTGCGGGCACCGGGGCAGCCGAGAGGCGGAGGGCCGGTCGATCTTCTGGTGCCGCTCCCACGTGACGATGTGCAGCCAGCCGCGTCCGTCGCAGCCGGTGTACCGGCAGATCAGCCCGGTGGCAGCCAGCTCCTCCAGGTCTTGGGCGACGTGCGTGGCGGTGTGCTCCGGGCGCAAGGCCCACAGCCGTCCGGCGATGATGGCGGGGTGGTCGCGGTGCCGACCGGAGTCGTCGGCCTGGGTCAGGAGCCCGAAGAAGGTTCGCTCGGCGGTGAGGCTGACCGAGGCTAGGTCCTCCGACTCGAAAGCCTCCGGCTTGATCGTGCGGATACGTGCCATCAGGCCCCACCTCCGGTGCTGCGCCGAAGCGGGCTCCGCCGCACCGACATGCGGTCACGGGTGGTGGACAGGGGGCAGCCTGCCGCGCGGGCTGGGCGGGCCAGCCTTTTGCGCAGGGCAGTGCGCATGCAACACTCTCCTTTGAAGTGCCGCTCCGGGGCGTGTTAGGGAATTGACCCGGTGCGGTGAAGGTGGGTAAATCTCAGGCCCTTGCACGGGCAGGAGTTCCATTTGGCGGTCGGCGCTTGAGAGTTGCACCTCTCAGGCGCCGCCGCTGTTTCCTGGGTTATTCGACCCAGCCGGTTCGGGTACGACCCACGTTGTCCTCTCATCTCTGTCGCCGGGCGAGGCGCCCGGCGAGGGACGACGAACATATGCGGGCCCGGCCGCAAGATCCAGACTTAGCTAAAGGCGGCGGTACAAGACGCGGAGTGCGGGCAACGACACTTACGCCTGTGGCTTGAGGCCGTGGGCTGTGACGCGGACGGTCGTCGGTCGCCCCGGTCATCCCGACGACGAACTGCACTGCGACCCCCTGTGCCTCTCTTACAACGTGTTGAACCTGCTGGTCAGAACGATTTAAGCCAAGCTGCGCGAGGGGCGTCAACGGTGATCATTTGCCCGCTTTGATCCCATAGGTCAGGAAGCTGACGTGCGTCTAACGATGCACCTACGGGGCCGTAAGTCGCTTGCTGCGTAAGCGGAATGGGCCGCGCCGTCGGAGCCTGCAGTGATTTGCGGGGGCTGGTCTAGACCGGCCCTGAAGGCGTGGGACGAAAACCGGCAAACTTTTGCCGGTTTCTAGGAGTGATCATGGACCGTCCGCCAGTATGCCCGATTCGTCAGGGACGTCGCGCCAGTAAGGCAGCTTTCTGTTCACGGATAAACAATGCGTTCCGGGTGGGATGTGGGCGAGACCACACGTGGTCAAGGTCGGTCGAATCTTTGCGTATGGTCGTGCGATGGGGGGCAGGCATTGCGCTGCCCCTTTTTCATGCCCGCAATCAGACGTCCCTGTCTGAGAGGAGAAGGTGGATCTCAATGGTCGCGAAGGAACCGGCCCAGTCCGACAGTGCCGACGCCGCGGAAGATGAGATCTACCGGAGAGGTGCGGGGCAGCGCACAGACGCGGGCATGGATGGCGCCACCGAGGTGGAACGAGTCCCCGGGCATCCCGCGCCCGCCGGCCAGTTCATCGGATTCGGTGCGATGCTCAAACGGTGGAGGAAAGCCGCCGGAGTTACCCAGCCTCGTGCCGCCCGTGTCCTGGGGATCAGCGAGAGAAAGTTGCGCGGCATCGAATCCGGCGCCACACCGCGCTTCACACAGGAACAGTGCGACGCCCTGGTCGAGCTGCTCCAGCTCGACTCCGAGGATCGCCGGGCGCTGCTGCTCCACAACATCGGCACCTACCTACGCTCGGCCGAGGGGCAACCCGAGGTAGGCCCCGCGCTACGCCTGCTCATCGACCAGCAGATGCCGAGCCCCACGTACCTCAGCGACAGGAACTGGAACATCCTCGCGTACAACACCGCGATGGCCGAGACTTGGCCGTGGGTGCTGGAGCCTAAAGCAAACCTGATCAGGTGGGCACTGACCACCGCCGAAGGACGCGCGACTTACCACGACTGGCACAAGCACGCCACGGTCTTCGTGCGGATGCTCCGCTTCGCGGAGAGCACCCACGGCGACGACCCAGATCTGCAAGAACTGATTATGGACGTCAAGAAAAACCCGGAGGTGCGCCGCATCTGGGAGGCCGACACCGACTTCGTCGAGCACCGTGACGGCCACGTGTTCCTCGCCACCGTACCGACGCTCGACTACCGGACGATCGAAATCGTCAGTCACGTCGCATACCCCGCGATCATGCCGGACTGTCGT
This sequence comes from Streptomyces sp. NPDC050732, assembly GCF_040654255.1. NCBI lineage: Bacteria > Bacillati > Actinomycetota > Actinomycetes > Kitasatosporales > Streptomycetaceae > Streptomyces > Streptomyces sp. NPDC050732. The sequence continues at coordinate 25,513 of NZ_JBFAHP010000060.1, read as the reverse complement.
TTTGTGGTCATGACGTGGGTCGAAGCAGGTGCCGAGGTAAAGGAAGACGCCACCCACGACGCCTTGGGCGGTATCCGCGACGCCTGGGCTGGTCAAACGCACAACACCGCACTGGAAAGGGATCGGGCGCAAGAGCGCATCACTGAAGCCGACCGGATGCGCGCCGAAAACGTCCGTACAAGTCGCCTCCTGGTCACCAGTTCGAAGGCAGCCGCCGCGAAGGCCGGCGCTGACGGTGTTCCTTTGCCTGCGGTCAGCCAGATCATGGGCCCGGACGCGCAGCTGACCCTCGCGCCCTCGACCCGCAGCATCATGTGGGCAGTTGAGGAGACTCCAGATCACTGGGGAGTCACCGAGGTCGCTCCCCTCACGGTGCTTGCCAGGCTGTCTTGGTCCAACCTGGATGAACGGGTCAAATCAGAGGTGAAGCCAGTACTCCGAGCCGCCCTGCCGGCCGAACCCGAAGACGCTCACGCGACGATCGCCCAATACCTCGATGAGGCGAGTGAATGGGTGGCGCTGCTCCAAGAGATTGAAGCGGAGCTGCCGAGGCGCGGTCGATCTGTGCGGCTTCACACTGATGTCGGCTAGAAGTTCACTCCCACTCCGACCACTGCGGGGGAGGGGTGCGGCGCGGCCAGCCGCCTTTCTCCGTGCGAGCAAAAGGACAAGCATTCCGTGCACAGGTACATCTACCCCTGCCCGTTGCGCTGGGCTGACGCCGACGCGTACGGGCATGTCAACAACGCGTTGTATCTCCGCTTCATGGAGGAGGCGCGTACGCGGATGTTCCAGGAGGTGCTGCCTGCGGACGACGCGGGCCGTCGCAAACACGCGTTCGTCGTCAGCCGGGCCGAGGTCGAGTACCGCGTCCCCTTGGAGTACCGCGAGGCCCCAGTCGACGTGTGCGTCAGGGTGGCGCAGCGCAAGGCTGTGTCGTTTGACCTCTCCTATGAGATCTGTGATGGGGATCGGTTGTACGCCAAGGGGACGACCACCATCGTCGCCTACAACCTTGACACTGGGCGTCCTCGCCGTCTTACCGACCGCGAGCTGGCGTTCCTGGAGCGCTACACCGAGTCCTGAGTGCGAGGTCGCCTTGGCGGACCGCCGTACCTGGCGCCCTGTTGCGGAGGGGAAAGACAGAGCTTCTGGACTGCTGACGGGTGGTGAAGCCCATGCGATTCCAGCGGAAGTCGATGTGGCGTGCGAGGATGCCGCGCGGCCCGAGGCTGAGTTGTCCGCTGCTGCGGAGTCTGACAGGGCCCGCTCGCCGAGCTCCAGCCCCTTGATCCACGGTTGTGCGGGAGCGAGTTCCCCGGGGGCGAGCAGCGGCTGAGCATCGACCAGCAGCAGTCGGCACATGAGCTCGACCATGGTGCTGGGCCAGGTCTGACCAGAAGACGGGGCTACATCAGACCGGAACGCGGTCCCACTGAGGGCCAAGCGGGAGCCAGCCCAAGCCGGGAGAGTGGTGCCAGCCAGGCCGCTGATGCCAACGGATTCCGTCGCGGAGCATCGGGGACAGTACGTTGAGCCCTTGACCAGCGTCCCGGGCAAGGCCTGCGCCCTCTACTCGGCGCAGCACGCCATCGACATCGTCCGCGGTGACGGCGCCGCCGCTTCGGACGCAGCGCCGCCGGGGGTGGCAACCGGTTTTGGCGGCCTGGGCGTGGGCCTGAGCGAGTACGTCGCGGTGGGGGAGCGGGTGGCGAGGGCTCTGGCGAATCAGGCCCGCAGAAACTCCCGGGCGCCGCGCAGCGTGGTACGCAGTTGCCGCTGGGTCGCCTGACTGTCGAGACGTACGTCGAGGGCTCCGGGTACGGAGCTGTCTGCCCGCAGTCCTCTGGGCAGGCGGGAAGCGTCGAGACCATCGCGTCTGGCGATGAGGGTGCCCAGTTCGTGGCGACTCAGGGCGTCGGCCCCCGCGACGTGGTGCATACCGGCTGCGTCGCTCGACGCCAGCTCCAGGAGCGCGGCCGCCAGGTCCGAGACATGTACGGGGCAGCGGATGTCATCGGTGAACAGGGCACCGCGGTCTGGGTCCTCGACGAGCTGGTGCACCAAGCGCTCGTGCACGGACCGCCCGTGGCCGATGATCAGCGATGTGCGGGCGACGACGGCCTTGGGGTGTACTGCGAGAACTCCGGTCTCTGCCGCGGCCTTGGCTGCACCGTACGGGGTGATGGGGTCTGGGAGGCAGGACTCGTCGTAGTGGACGCGGTCGGCGCCGGAGAACACCGCGTCGGTGGACACGTGGACCATGCGGGCTCCGTGTTTCGCTGCGACCATCGCGAGCTGGAGAGGGCCTTGCGCCGTAACAGCCCAGTCGGCCCGGCCGCTCGATGCGTTGATGACGACGCTCGGGGACGCCTCGGCCATGACGGCGTCCAGGCTGCCTACGTCCCGCAGATTGAGGGGGCGCCACGCGGTCGGAACGGCCCTGCCCGGCGCGCGCGTGTACGTCGCAACGGTCACGTAGCCCGCCGTTGTGGCCTGCCGGACCACCTCGGACCCCAGGAAGCCGCTGCCGCCGATGACGAGAAGTGTCATGCGCGTAACCGTATCTGCGTGGGCTCCCTGATGAAGGCGACAGCCACGGTGTTCGGGCGGACGCCTCGACCGTCAGTCGGCTGGGCTACGTCGTCTGCGGCCGCCAGACATAGCGGACATCCGGCTCGCGCTCGTCGTTGCGCTGCCCGTCGGTCCGCTCCACTTCGACGAACCCGTGCCGCTGGTAGAAGCGCCGGGCCGGTGCGTTGACCTGGAACGTCCACAGGGACAGGCCGTCTGGCTGCCTGCTTTTGGCCAGGGCCATGAACCGGTCACCGAGCCCTTGCCCGCGCCACTCGGGTTCGAGGTAGAGCTGCTTAAGCTCCGCGCCGCTGAGCACCAGGAGCCCCACCACGTTGTTCCCCGCGACGGCCACCCAGGTGTCGTACTGCGGCACGAGGACGCGGGCGAACCAGTCCCGGACGTCAGCTTCGTCGTGCGCGCAGCGCACGGTCGGCAGTGCGGCGGTGTAGGAGCGCAGCCATACGTCGGCCGCGGCGCGGGCATCGGCGCTGCCGGCGCGGCGGAGAACAACCTCGTCGCTGGTTATCACAGGGGGCCGTTTCTACTTGCCGGGTCGTCCGAGCTGATGGACGGTCCATCCCGTCGCGCGCCACAGCTCGGGGTCGAGGGTGGTGCGGCAGTCGACGAGCAGGGGGTTGGACGGGCGGTTGACCAGTGACTGGGGGTCGGCCTGCCGGTATTCGGGCCACTCGGTGGCCAGCACGACGACTTCGGAACCGTCGAGGGAAGCGGCGAGGTCGTCGGTGTAGTCGAACTCAGGGCTGCGGACCATCGCCGTGGCCACGGCCTGCGGGTCGTGGATGGTGACGGTGGCGCCAGCCTGCTGGAGGGCTTGAGCGAGAGCGAGAGCCGGAGACTCACGGACGTCGTTGGTGCCGGGCTTGAACGCGGCGCCCCACACGGTGACCCGGGCGCCCGTAAGAGAGCGGTCGCCCAGGGCGCGGGTGATGAGGCCCAGAGCAACGTCGGTACGGCCTTCGTTGATCACTTCGGCGGCGCGCAGGAGCGCTGCGGCCTGTTCGGCGCCGAGCTGCCGGGCACTGGCGGTGAAGGCGCGGACGTCCTTGGGAAGGCAGCCGCCGCCGTACCCGATGCCGGGCCGCATGCCGCCGCTGCCGATCCGGGGGTCGATGCCCAGGATGTCCACGATCTGGGCGACGTCGCCGCCCGCGGCCGCGCACATGTCGGCGACTGCGTTGATATAGCTGATCTTCAAGCCGAGGAAGGTGTTGGCGGCGCCCTTGGCCAGCTCGGCGGTGGGCGGGTCGGTGACGAAGAGCGGGACACCCGCGTCCAGAATGGGGGCGTAGACCGCGCGGATCGCCTTCTCGGCCGCGGCGGTGGTCAGGCCCGCGATGAGGCGGTCCGGGCGGAGCGTGTCCTCGACGGCGTGACCCTCACGAAGGAACTCCGGGTTCCATACGACCTCAACCTTCTCACCGGCGGGGGCCAGACGCTGTACGAGGGCGGTGACCTGGCTGGTGGTGCCGACGGTGACGGTGGACTTCCCGACGATCGTGCACGGCCGATCGAGGTGGGGAGCGAGCTGGCGGACGGCGCCGAAGACCTGGGCGGTGTCGTAGGAGCGGCCGTCGGCGTCGATGGGGGTGCCGACGCCGATGAAGTGCAGTTCGGCGAAGTCGGCGGCCTCGCGGATACTCGCGGTGAAGCGCAGGCGCCCGCTCTTTGTGTGCTGGGCGAGCATTTCCGGGAGACCGGCCTCGAAGATGGGGCATTCGCCGGCGTTGAGCCGATCGACCTTGGCCTGGTCGACGTCCACGCCGACGACCTCGTGGCCGAGTTCGGCCATGGCCGCCGCGTGCGGGATGCCGAGGTGGCCGCAGCCGATCACGGAGACACGCATTGCAAGTTGTCCTTGTCTGGTCGGGGGTACACCCGAGTCGGTGCGCCCCCGACGCTATCGGTTGGCGAGCAGGCGCCAACTCAGGGCGTTCGAAAGCTCGTTGAGGTGTTCGATCGGGCCCGTGGAGTGGATCGGGACACGGTCCCGGGGGCGAGTAGCGATGCGGCCGGTGGGTCAGCCCACGGAGGCCAGCGCGTCGGACACGGCCGCGATCAGGAACCTGATGTCGGCATCCGTCGAGATCAGCGGGGGCGCCACGACCAGGCCCTCGCTCCTGGGCTCTCCAGCCCCGGTGAACGGGTAGAAGAACACCCCTCGCTCCTCCGCCGCCTTCATCACGGGCCACAGTTGGCCCGGGGCGACTTCCACCCCGTAGAGGAAGCCCAGTCCGCGTACGTCCTTCACCGGCCCGACCCCGCGCAATTCCTTCAGGGCTGCTCCGAGGCGTTCCCCGCGCGCGGTGAATGCGGTGACGTCGATCCTCTCCAGCTCGTCGAGGACTCCCAGGCAGGCGGCCGCCGTGAGCGGGTGGGTGGCCATGGTGCCCATCGCGGGCAGTGGGTCAGCGTCCTCGTGTCGGAGCCACGGGGCGATTGTGGGCGACACCAGTACCGCGCCGACGCTCGTATACCCGGCTCCCAGCCCCTTGGAGAGGATCACCATGTCGGGCTCGCAGCCCTCCCAGTGCTGGCTGGCGAGCGGTGTACCGGTGCGGTACATCCCGGTCAGCACCTCGTCGTGGAGGGCCAGGACGTCCCGTTCCCGGCAGATTTCCGACACCCGCCGCAGGTAGCCGTCGGGCGGCACGAAGGCGCCGCCCGTGCTCCCGTTGACGGGTTCGATCAACACCGCGGCGACGTTTTCCGCCCCGCGGTTGTCGATCTCTGTTGCGATCTCGTCGGCGCATGACGCATCGCAGTCGCGTTCCTCGTGGGCGTGCGTCGGCGGGTAGGGAGCGGGGAAGGCGGGGCCGAGCCCGAAGGCGTCCTCGGGGCGCGGCCTGCGGGCATGGTTGCCTGCAAGCGCAAGGGTCAGCGCCGAGTTGCCGTGGTAGCTCAGGGTGGAGGTGAGGATGTCCCCGCGCTGCTTGCCGTTGCGTACCCGTGTGATGTTCCGCGCCAGGCTCACGGCGACCTCGACGCCGAGCGTCCCGCACGTGGTCAGCGCCACGGAGTCGTCCGGGCGGCCCACGGCGTGGCACAGCCGGTTCATCAGCTCCATCTGGATGTGGGGCCGGACGACGGCGGCCCCGCCGAAGGAGTACTGGAAGAACTGCTGCTCGACTCGGGCGTGGACTTTGCGGCTGCTCTGCCCGACGTTGGCGCAGAGCAGTCCGCTCGATCCGTCGAAGATCCGAGTACGGCCGGCGCAGTGCAGCCACGGCCCCTGCGAGCCCACGACCTCGAAGTCCGGCATGGGCCTGGTGGACGTCAGCAGCCGTCCACGGTCTTGCTCATACGAATCCACGGGGGAGTCCCCTTTCGGGTGTGCTCACGGGAGGGCCGCGCGCCAGTGTCGTGCGCGGCCCCGGGGAACGTGCTGGTCAGGCGACCTGGGTGGGGACGGGTGTCTGCACGCCGAGCTGGCGGCACAGCGCGGTGAGCGTGGGAATGGCCTCGGCCTTCACGATCACGTCATCGTCCTGCGGGCCCTCCAGCGGGTAGGGCATGTACTGGCCGAACTCCTCCAGGCCCTCGGTGTCGATGAAGAAGACCTTCATGCCGCGTTCGCGGGCCCGCTTTTGGACCGAGCGCCGGTCGGCGTGCAGACCGACGACCACGAGCGATTTCGCCTCCGGGTGGAACGGCACGGGCGGAATTTTCTGGTCGTAGCGGCGCACGAAGCACTCCTCCAGCCCGGCTCGCGCGGCGAGCAGGTCGAAGTTGTGCTGGATCACGGGGCCGACGAAGTGTCCGGCCTCGTGCAGGGCCTTGAGCGCGTGGTGCGCGGCAGTCGGCTGGGCGAGGAAGCTCGCGCGGAACATCGTGACCAGTTCCTCGGCCTTCGCCGTGGCGTCGAGCAGCATCTCCCGCACGAGGGTGTCCTTCTGCGGGCTCAGGACGAACGGGTGGGTCTGCTTCATGACGTTGTCGGTCCGTTCGGTGACCCGGTACGCCTGGTGCAGGAAGTGCAGCGGCGGCACTCCGGCTTCGATGCTGGTACCGCAGCCGATCTCAACCTGGAACGGCAGGTACTGGGACAGCTCGCTCAGGTCGTCGGCGTAGGTCGGCTTGCCGCGCTCGTCCTTGATGCGGATACCGCCCGCGAGGACGTTCCACGGCATCTGCCGCACGTTGCGCATCACCGCGAAGTCCTCGGAGACGAACACCACGTCGAGCGAGCAGAACCCCGCCGGGGTCTTTCGCGAGGCGCGCTCGTCTTGCGGGTGATCGTCGTACGGGGTGATGGTGACCCGCAGGTCGCCCTTGGCCCACATGGCGTCGCCGGTCTGTCGCCAGCCGCCCTCGACGAGCCAGGAGTGCACGTTGGCTCGGTGCTCGTCGATCTCGTCCTTCGGGGCGAGCACCGAGGTGTACAGGTACAGCTCCGCGAGGACCAGGCGGGGCACTGGGAACGTGTAGTCGAGGTCGTATCGGTAGCGGTAGTGCACGATGCGACGGCGGCCCTGCTCGTCCTTGGACCAGCCGGACTGCACGGCATTCGCCGGGTCCTGCGTCCTGCGCCAGATACCCTCTTCGATCGCCCGGGGCCGTTCATGTCCGGCGCCCGCGAAGTGCTGTTCCCAGGTCGCCACCTGGGCGTCGTTGAGTTGTTCGATCACGGGGTGGGGAAGGAACATCTCGTCCTCCTGGACAGTGATGGATTGGCGCGCGGTTCGCACTCCATGGGGGTAGAAAAGCCCTGGGAGCGCTCCGCGCTCGCGCAGCTCTCGCAGTGCGCAATCGCGTTGCGGATACCGCGAAGAGCCTTGACAGGGGCCTTGCCCGCGGCCTCGTGGGGTTTGTCCGGGGCGGACGCGGCTTCGGGCCCGGGGCTGGGCGGTGCACCCGCCTGCCGCCGACGGGCGGACGGTTTGTCTGTTCAGGTGGCGCATAGTGCGTACGCGGCCTGCGTAGCCACGGCCTCCAGGCGTGCGCGGTGGAAGCGGTAGAAGAGCAGGGCGTGGTCGGTGACGGCTCGGGTGTTCTCGTTGTCGATGACCTCGACGTGTTCGAGAGCTGAGGCGGCGCGGCCCGCCCCGTACCCGCGGTCGATGCGCTGAGCGCCGCCTTGCAACCGCTTGGTGAACCCTGCGGTGGGCGCGAGTGCGTCCTGCGCCTCAATCCCGTCGAGGTGATCGGCGGCATGGCGGGCGAGGTCCACGTACCCGGCATCGATGAGGGTGCCGTCGGGCCGGGTGTCGCTATGGCGGCGGCCGTGCAAATCGAGGTAGGTGCGCTGCACCATGTGTGCCCGGTCGGTGACGTTCTCCCAGGTGGGCAGAGTGACGGGCTCGGAGCGCCGCGGGTAGCTGTTGGTGTCCCCGGCTGCGATGGTGACCATGCCGGGGCGGGCGAGAGTGGTGAGCCACCCGGCTTCGGTGAGCCGCTGGTCGGCGTCGAAGAAGCACATGTGGAACGACACGAAGTTGATCGGCACGGGGTGAACGCCCAGGTGCGTCTGGACGTGGCAGGGGTGCAGCCACCAGGGCTTCGCGCGGGGCTTTTGCTCGGCGACGTGGAACATGCCGGGCCGCAGGTAGACGGCGGTCGCGATGTCGGCGTCGACGCCCGGGTTGGGGGCTGCGAGGAAGCCGCGCAGTCCCAGGTGCTTCTCCGTAGCGTGCAGGAGCTGTCCGCCGTGTTCGCGGCTGTGCTTCGCTTCCTGCTGGAGCAGGACGTCCGGGCCGCCGTCCCCGAGCTGGGAGAGGATGTCGAGCGCGAAGTCCCGGCGTTCGCCGTCGCGTCCTCCGTCTGCCTCGATGTTCCAGACGGCTACGTCGATGGTGCTGGCGTCCATGGAGTTCCTTCTGTGAGTGCAGCAACCACTGGTGGGGTGGGCGGGGGTGTCTGGGCTGGCCGCTTGCTCCCCCACAGAGCGCGGCCGGGGCGCCGGGTGGGCGCCACCTCCCCTCGGGGGCGGCCTCGGGGACTTCCCGCGCGAGGGCGGGCGTCCCGGCTAGACCAGAGGAGGCCCCAAGCCTGTGGTCAGGCGACCGGTCTCTCGGCCTTCCACCGCGGCCGTGTGCTGGGTCTGATCAGTCCGGTGGTGGAAGGTGGGTCGGTGCCCTCGGGGATCGAGCGGTAGACGAGGAAGGTGTCGTCGCGGTCGGTCTCTGGGTGTGAGGGGCGTTTGCGGCGCCGGATCTGGTACCCCGCGCCGGTGAGCGTCTGGGCGAGGTGGGTGACGCCTTGCAGCCAGTGCGTGTACGCGCCGGGCGGTGGAGTCGACTGGTTGGCGGCGCGCTGGTAGAGCGGGGCCGGTTCCCATGTGACGAGGGCGCAGTCTTGCGTGCCGGGCGGCCACAGGTGCTCGTCCACGTCGCGCACGATGCATCGTCCGGCCCGCAGCGCGTCTGCGTCCTGCTGCTCGTGGCGGCTGAACAGGGGCGGGTCGGCTCGTTCGAGGAGAGCTTCGATCGGCCATGTGTCGGTGGACCGACGAGTCTTGAAGTTCGGGCGCGGAGGGAGCGCATGGCGCAGGTCCTCGGCAGTTCGGGGGGACGGTGTTGTGCCCGCAGGGAGTCGGTAGACGACGAGGTCGGCGCCACTGTGCAGGTCCGGAGTCTTGGGGACGCCCCACTCCTCGACGACGAACCCGCAGTCGGCGAGCGCGTCGGCGCACGCGTCGAGTCGTTCGGTCCAGTGCTGCATCGCACCAGGCGGTAGGTGCCCGGTCTTGTCGTTGCGGCGGAAGAGGGGGTCGGGGAAGAAGTGCACGCCGACGGCGAGTTCGGCGTGGGCGGGCCACAGGACCTCGGGCAGGGCCTCCGCTCGGCACCACCCGCGGCCCTCGGGGATGTCCCGGGGGATCTTGGTGAAGTCCAGGTACAGGCCCCCGAGCTTCAGCCATGTCAGATGGTGGTTGACGAGGGCGACGGCGGATCGGGAAGGGTCCGCGGGGTCGTAGAGCGGTGGTGTGCTCACCGTCGTGTCCTTTGCAGGGGAGCTGAGTAAGCGGTGTCGGCAACGGAGGCGGGCGGTCATGTGGCGGCTCCGGTAACGGGCTCGGGCGAAGGAGCCGCGGCCCGCCGTACTCGCTCTGTGATGACCGAGGCCGCGATGGCCACCGGTACGGCGATCAGGAGGCGGTGGGTGAGCGGGAGCGGCATGAGGAGTGCGCCGAGCAGGTCAAAGGAGGCGTGGCCGATGATCAGCGGAAGTACGCGTCCGGAGCGTAAGTAGAGCTGGAGACGGCCGGCAGCGAAGAGGGCCATCGCGACCGCGGGCGCGCCGAAGTAGGCGTGCACGGCGACCTCGACTGCGCAGACCGTGGTGTAGATCTGCCAGGCGGGCCGTCCCGCGGCCGTCATCAGCGCAGCGGTGGCGGCCACGATCACCACGTCCTCGACGGCCACGACCACCACGAGCTGGGCCATGAAGTCGAGGGGGCCCGTGACGCCGATGGTGTCCAGTTGGTTTCCGGCCATGACCGGCAGAGCGGCTACGTTGAGCAGGAGCAACGCCTGTACGCCCAGGTAGGCCAGGCACCCGCCTGCCATGCAGGCAGCGAAGGCGCGTCCTGCGAGGTCGAAGGTCTGCGCCCACCAGCGCTGCGGACTCTTCTCGCGGGGCGTCTTCTCCAGGGTGATGCCGTGAGAGCGGCAGACTTCCCACGCGAGCCACGCGAAACTCAAGCCGGTCACGACGGTCCCGAAGTGGCCAAGGGGCCTGTCGGGGTCGGTGGCGTATAAGGAGGCGGAACTGCAGCCCAGTGCCGCACAGCGTTGGAGTATTCGCTGGCGCGCGGAGACGCGGTCGAGAGTGGTGCGGGCAATGACCGTCCAGAGCAGCCAGAAGAAGACCACGACACCGACACCTATGCGGATCAGCGCGGTGTAGTGGAAGGTCCGCTGCGGCCAGCGGACCTCGTACAGGGCACCGAGTTGCAGCGCCGCGTTGACCATCGGCGTGATGGAGGCGAGGAACAGCAGTGCAGCGGCGTGGAGCAGGGCCCGTCGAGCCGCGGTGCCGCGCAGGGGGACGGGGGTGAGCGGGTGTGTCACGCCGCCACCATCTTGGTGGTCGCGGGCCGGTGCGGGGCGATGATCTGGCCGTCCGGCAGGAGTTCACCGGTGTCCTCGAAGAGCAGGACGCCGTTGCACAACCGGGTCCAGCCCTGTTCTGGGTGGCTCACCTCTATGAGCGCGGCCTCCCGGTCGGGGGAGTCGGCGGTCGGGCACAGCGGCTTGTGCTGGCACATCGTATGGCCTTCTGGGTCGCGTCGGGAGCGGGCAAGCGTGCGCGGGGTGCGGCAGGGGTGGGTTGGCCGGCCGCCGCCTTGCACCCCTGAAGGGCGGCGGCCGGGGCGGCTCCCGCATGTGCCGGGCTGCGGGAGCGCCGCTTCCTCCGCGCGGTGTGGTCTCGGGCCTCTTCCGCACGGGGGCACGGTGGGCCAGCGAGACCGGAGGAAGCCCAGTCGGGGAAGCTATGTGCGTCCGGCGGCGTCCGGTGGCCGTGCTGTCTTCAGCAGCCCGTACTGGCGGGCACGGGTCACGACGTGCGCCCGCGTTTGAGCGTCAAGTGCCCTCATCAGTCGCCGGACGTCCGTGCTGGCCTGGGCGGAGGTTGTGTGCGTCGCGGCCGCAATCTGATCAAGCGTCAGGCCCCGCACGATGAGCGGGATCAGCTCCCGTTGCTGCGGTGACACGTAGGCCGTGCTGTCCTTGCAGACGGGCAGGCGGATCAGTCCCAGGTCGTAGGAGTAGTTGACGAGTGCCGCCTGCCGGCTGACACCTGCCTTCTTCATCGCCGTGGCGATGTAGTGGCGGACCGTCGACGGCTTGCGGTTCAGGCGGCGCGCGATGGCGTGGTCGGTCAGGCCCTCAGCGAGGCCCTGCACCACGTGCTTCTCACGGGAGGTGAAGGAGACAGTCGCGGTGTTGACGGTCACCTCAGTCCTTTCTCTTCGTGAACGGATGGTCTGCCACCCGATGGACCGGGCGTGGAGCCTCCGGTCCACCGGGCGGCTGTCTGTGGAGGACATGCCCGCGGTTACAGGTCGTCCAGGTTGACGACCGTGAAGGCCCGGAGCGTGCGCACCAGTTGGGACGCGACCATCCAGGCCATGTCGGCGTGGCCGTAGGGCACGGGGACCCCGTCGCACGCCATGACCTGGATGCTGCGGTCGGGCATGTACCGGTGGGGGGTGCCGATGACGCCGTACAGGGGCGCGCTCTGTGCCAGAAGTGCGACGCTTCCGTACTTGGCGAGGTGCGGGCACTGCTTCGGAGCCATGGACGCGTGTACGGGGCAGAGGGGCGGCTGTGCGGTGAGGACGGCGGCGCTGGGGTCGGGCACGCCCTCTTCGGTGCTGTGGGGGAACAAGATTCCCTGGTCCGTTCTGGCGGGCTCGCGGCAGATCTGGCACAGAAGCTTGGACATCGTCTCGCGCTGCCGAGCGGGGTTGATCATCTGCCAGCGCGGAGCACCCGTCAGAGCCCCCTCTTCGTCGAGGGACTGCGAGACTCGCGCCCACAGGACGCCCTGCGCATCGCGGTCCCTCCACCTTTCGTCCGCGTAGCTGATGCGGCCCCACCCGGTGCTGCCGAAGGAAGGGCGTAAGGCGGAGAGGGATTCGTCCACCTCGCCTTCGCGGGCTGTGATGTAGGGGATCGGCGTCCGAGCCCGCGGAGCGCTTCCGCCGTTGCTGTACGTGCCCGCCAGTGCGGGGCCGCTGGCCTCCCGGCAGGTAGCGGGGCGTCGGAGCTGCCGAAAGGCTATACCTCGCCGCACAGCGGAGCGCAGCCGAGGACGAAGTCCTCGGGGCCGGTCTGTGCCGGCTTCGGGGTTGGCCCCGCCGACGTCAGCGCTGGGGGGTATGTGGACAGACATGCGTGCTCTTCCTCTCGGACATGCTCAGGCAGGGGGCCGCTCGGGCGAGAACACCGAGCAGGAGGCGGGGGGAACGGTCAGTACCTGAGTGCGGCGTGCCGTGTACTGGTCGATGGCGGCTTTGCTGTAGCCGTAGAAGCGCCCCACGTCGGCATCGTCGGTGGGCGGCCAGAGCATCGGCGGTTCCTCGCCCCACTCGACGAGAAGACCTTCGTCCGGGCATGTCGACCACCGCATCCGCAGGTGGCGGGTAGCCGGGCTGGCCTTGCAGCGCGGCACGGACCGCCCGCGCGAAGCAGGGGCAGGGCACGGGGTAGTACCCGCTGCGGCGAGTGCCGCCGACCCGGGCCGCGACCAGCGGCATGCGCATCATGCGCACCGCCCAGCTCTCTCCCATCAGCTCCCGTTCTGCGATCCGCTGCGCGTAGTACTCAAGGTCGTACGCCTCCCACGGGTCCATCAGGACAACAGTCACAGGCGGGTGTTTGCAGGTCGTGGGGGCATTCAGCATTCGGTGTCCTGGAGGCTCGTGATCAGCTCATCCAGCAGGTCGTGGACCGTGTAGCCCAAGCGCCGGGCGAGGCCCAGCGCCGAGCGGTAGCCCGCGGGCGTTTCCGCCTCGTACAGCGGCGTGCCCTGCTCGATGACCGCTTCCAGTTCGTCGGAAGGCGGGAACTTCGGGTCAGACACCGCGATGTCGCGTAACCGTTTGAAGTGTTCGCGCAGACGATCGAGGAGCGCGGTCAGATCCTTGGCGGGTGGCGGTTGCGGGCTTTCCAGCGCGAGGTCCAGGTCCTCGAAGATGCCCGCGATCACGAGTGGCTGCCATGCCTTGGCCTTGGCCAGGATGTCGGCAAGGGCGGCGGCGTCGTGTTTCGGGACCCATCGCGGAACGGTTTCGGGAGCGGCCATCACGACTGCCTCGCCGGGATCGTGAAGGTGCACCAGGTCGCCCTGCCGTCGGGGCGCACCCCCCAGTCGCTGGAGAAGGTCTCGACGAGGAGCATTCCGCGGCCGTGCTCTTCGTCCTCAGACGGCCTGCGCACGTACGGCGTACTCGCCGAGCCGTCGGTCACCACGATCCCGACCTTGTCCCTGGTGATGATCAGGCGGAACCCGAGCATGTTGCCGTAGCGCAGCGCATTGGTGGTCAGCTCGCTGATCACGACCATCGCGTCCTTGACGAGGGCGGGGGGTAGCCCCCAGAAGTTCATCCTGGCCGCGCCGATTTGGCGGCAGCGCCCGACCCATTCGGTCTCGTGCCGGGGCACGGGTGCACCCGGGGCCCGGGGTTCGAGTCGAATGGTGAAGACCTCGTCCTCAAGCACGTCGTCTGGGTCCAAGGGGAGATATTCGTCGAGTCGGCCCGTCACAGTGCCCATCACTTTCCGCCTCCGGTGATCTCCGCTGTTGGCAACGCACTGAGCGCCCACGGGGTGAGGGGGCGCGTGCTTGTTCGCCGGTATCCACGACTCCATAAGCGCCGACTTCGTACCTTCAGCAGTGACGTCGGTGACGGACGTCATGAGGAACCTCCCATCTGCTCGGTGCGGGGACCCTGCAACGTGCGCCGACTCCCGAAGCTGCGGTCACCAGCAGCCTCTGCACATCACGGTCGAGTGCTGTCACTGGTGGTCCGGCCTGCGAGATCCGGGTGTGTAAGGGTCGTCACGAGGACCGTCGGCAACAACCGTGATCTGAGCGCGCTTCACGGGTTTATCGCCCGCTTCACGGGTTCGCCCCTCCGAACCGTGAAGAAGTCACGGATTCTCAACGCAGCGTCGTGACCTGCTCACTACGCTCGTGGCGGGTGACCGCGTACGGAGAGGGGCCCAGCTCTTGAATCAGTGTTCGGTATCGCACAGCCCCTCGTGCGCTAAGCGCATCCGCGAAACTCGGGGCGAAGCGGGGTACGCAGCGTCGCAGATCGCCGTAGAGATTCACCGGTGCTGTCATGTCAGCTTGCTGCGCGCGCAGCGGCTTGCGCGCGGGTGGACCCAGACCGAAGCCGTTGATCATCTACGTTCCATGGCTGAGCACCTAGGACTGACCGCGCCGCGCACTGATGCCGACCAACTGCGGCTGTGGGAACTGGGCATGCACCAGCCGCGACAGAGTCCGATCTCCTTGTTGTGCCGCCTGTACGACTGCTCGGCTCATGATCTCGGCTTTGTTGTTCCGGCGGCGTCGGAGGGCGCCTGGACGCCGCCGCAGCCGCCCGACAGGGTCAGCGCACCGGTCGACCTGCTCGACGACCGGGTTGAGGCCGCCCGCCGTTCCATGGACCGGACTCTGGCGCTGGGCAGCGTCATCGCCGCGCAGATGGACTTGCTCGACGAACGCATCCTGGATGTCCGGCGGCAGTACGTCTACACGCCGCCCACGAAGATGCTCACCGAACTCCTCGATGAGCTGGAGGAAGTCAAGAACCTGGCGGTAGATCGGCAGCCCGCCGCGGTGCAAGTCCGCCTGTCGGAGATGACGGCGGTGCTCGCCACACTGATCGCCGATGCTTTGATGAAGCTGGGACGCCTCTCACCGTCTCGTGCCTGGTATGACACCGCGCAGAATGCGGCCGACGACAGTGGCAACCTCGAACTCAGGGCCCGAGTCCGTGCCCAGCGCGCCATGTTGCCGTACTACTATGGTCCGCTGGAGGGTGCCGTCACCCTGGGGCGGGAAGCTCGTCTGCTTTCGCGGGGCCGACAAAGCGCGACAGCAGCTTTCGCGGCCGCGGCAGAAGCCCGAGCCCTGGCCCGCCAAGGGAACGTCGCCGCAGCGGAAACAGCCATCGTCGCCGCCCAGCGTCTGTACGACCGTTGCGACCCCGGCGACCAAGACGACGCCTTCAGCTTCCCCGAGCGGCGGATGCTGCTGTACCTCAGCGGCGCCTTCACCGCCCTGGGGCGCAGCAGCCAGGCCCGTAGAGTGCAGGAAGAAGCACTCGCCCTGTACCCGGCCCGCACGGGAATCGACCCCGCCCTCCTCCAACTGGAGGCGGCGATCTGCCTGGCACACGACCGCAGTCCGGCCGAGGCATGCCAACTCGCCGGCAGCACCTATCTCCGGGTACCGCCCGACCATCGGACCCACATCCTGGAGGAGCGGGCCCGGGACGTCCTGGAAGTGCTTCCATCGGGCATACGCAGGGGACGCGCTGCACGCGAACTCACCGAAATCCTCGCGCTGCCCAAGGGCCCCGCGTGACAGTGCCCAGGCTCGTCAGCGAGCCTGAACCCTATGACAGCTCCAGCATCAGCACCCGGCGGCTTCGACGAATCCGAACTGCGCCACATCGTGAAGCACACCTGCAAGGCAGCAGAGCTCGACGGGACGAACGCCCGCCTCCTGCGCGGACACACAAACGCCGTCATCCTGCTGCCCGATGCCGCCGCAGTGGTCAAGATCGCCCGCCGGGGAACACTGGTCACCACAGTGCAACGCACCACCCACTTCGTGCGCTGGCTGATGGACCGCGGCTTCCCTACCGTGCCGCTGCGCCCGGGGCCGGAACAACCTCTCGTGGTCGACGGTCACGCCGTCACGATCTGGACCTATCTCCCGCAGCCAGATCGCCCAGTCAGTGCTGCCCAGATCGCCAAGCCCCTCTTCCACCTCCACAACCTGCCCACACCACCCGTCGAGCTGCCAGAACACGACAACGTCCGCGCCATCCGCAAGTCCATCGCCGCGATCACCTCCCTGCCCGCAGCGACGCTCCGCTTCCTCACCGACCGCGTCGACCGACTCGAAGCCGAACTCGCCGAGGTGGAGTTCTTCTTGCCGACTGGCCCCCTGCAAGGTGACCCCCAGCACCGCAACGCCCTGCACCACGGCGACGAAGCGGTGCTGTGTGACTGGGACACGGTGGCATACGGTCACCCCGAGTGGGACCTGGTCACCATCGAGGTTCACTGCCGACGCTTCGGATATACGCCGGAGCACTACAAGGACTTCGCCACGGCCTATGGGTACGACGTCACCGCGCTGGCCGGCTACCCGATCCTGCGTGACCTCCGCGAATTGCGCATGATCACAACGAACGCACGCAAAGTGCACCACGCCCCGGAATCCGTCTACGAAGTGCTGCGCCGCGTAGATGGTCTCGGGAACGAAGACCCGGGTATGCGCTGGCACATTCTCTGACGAAGCCTCTGCACAGACGTCTCAGGCGCACCATGCCGCAGTTCCTGGCTGTTTGCGTACTGCACCGGCAGAGCGGCACAGCTCGGCTGGCGCAAGGCTGACTTCTGCTAACGACCTTGCCGACTCGTGGCGGCTTGGAGTTCCCTGACGCCGCTCGTGCGGGGGTGGTGTTGTGCCAGCTCGTCGACGATGCTGCGGATCGCGGGGCGGTCTCGGACCTCGCCGGGGCTGGCTCGGTAAGCGTCGAGGAGGGAACGGGCGGTCTGCTCCGGGCGCCCCCAGGCCCACCAGGCGCGCGCCATGTCGGTGCCCATGCGGGCCTTCCGCTCGGCGGTGGGGAACTGGCCGGGGCGGAGGTTCTTCCCGGCTTCCAGGGCGGCTCCGGCATCTCCGAGCGCCCAGTGCACACCGACGGCGTACAGGTCGACGGCGGCCGGGCTGATGGGAAACAGCCGGCCTGCCGGGGCGGTCGCCGGCAGCCGACGGGCGGCGCGGCGGGCTTCCTCGGTCATCGCCAGGGCGTCGGCGCGGTGGCCGCCTCGGGCAGCGGTGTAGGCCAGGGTGCAGAGCATCTGTGCGTACGCCGACACCGACGCATCGGTGTGCAGGCCGGTCGCCTCGACCGCAGAGGCGGCTGTCGTCATGAGGCGCTGGGCTTCCGTGCCGCGGTCCTGGTGGCGCAGGACGATCGCCAGCTCTCGGGCGGCGGCCGCGGACGCGAGCGGGGAACCGGAGACCTCGGCCCATGTGCGGGCTCGGTCCGCGGTGAGCCGGGCTTGTCCGTAGGAGCCGAGCTTGGTCAGCACCGCAGCGGCCAGGCTGTAGACGGACGAGAGCCGGGCCTGATCGAGTTCGCGGCGCGAGGAGACCGCGGCGTGTCCGTCAGCGATGAGGCCGGGGAGCGCGGCGAGCAGACGGGAGTGCGCGCCCTTGTCGTACAGCGCGCGGGCGGCCGCCATCCGGGCATCCAGCGGGCCTTTGCCGGTCGGGGCGGGTGTGTCGGCCAGGGCCTCGTCGAGCCCCATCATCAGGGCGACCGGCCCGGCGGCAGCCGTGGCGGTGAGCAGCGTACGGCGGCGCATCGGGTCCTCCTCGGCGTACGGACTGGCCGTCACTCTAGTGGCCGTCGGCACCTTCGAGGCGGGTGGCGCCAGGGAAGTCATCAGGATGTGTCGCGGAACGCCGACCTCTTGAGCGGCGCGGTGGACCAGGGCCAGGTCGACGACCCTTCTGCGCCGTTCCAGCCGCGAGACCGTGGCAGGGTCGCAGCCGAGCCGGTCGCCGAGGGTGGCGAGCGTCCAGGAGCGGTGCTCGCGGCCGAGCCGGATGAGCGCGCCCGGACACCGCTGTTCGGCTAATTCGAGAGCTTTGGGTGTGCTCCAGAGCGGGTCAACGGACACAGGTCCTCCCACGCTGCACGACCGGGGTCCTCCACGGTACGGACGGCGGTTGCCGCCGTCGAGGCCGCTTGCATGCCGTGCAAAGCCCTTGCACGACATGGCTATTGATCACCGGTGGGCGACGGGCTGCGGTGTGCTGGCCGCACCGCCCCGAACCACGGGGCTCGTCGATCGGAGGCATCATGGCAACCGTCGTTGCAACTCCTCTGGCCACCGACCCCATGAGCGGCCCGGTCCGCTCCGCTCGCGAGGTCGTACCGGCCGGTCTGTGGGACAAGCAGGTCGGGCTGCTCGTGCGCGACTACCCGTACGACTCGGTCATGGCGGTCCGGGTTCTGGAACAGGGCTACGCCTACCTGCTGACCGCGATGCGGCACCGCGGCGAGGGGCTGGGGCTCGCGCCCAGCAAGCTCGTCGACATCGGGGTCCACACGATCATCCTCGACACCGTGGCGTACGCCGAGCTGTGCGACCGCTTCAACGACGGCCACTTCCTGCACCACGTGCCCGAAATCGAGATGAAGAACGACGGCTCGGTGATGCGGACAGCCCACATCGTCGCCGCCGACGGATGGGAAGTCGACCTGCCGCTGTGGGCGGACGCCGCCCCGTGCGGCCCCTGCCACCCCGGCAACGACTCGCACTGACCGGCGACAGGGCCGTGCCCTGGCCGACGCGGGCCGGGGCACGGCACTCGGCCGGGTGAGGTCGACCGGAACCGGCCCGGCGCCGGACCGCGTCCGCCAAGATGGTGCGGATGACGACCACGGCAGACCTCTGGCATCACTACGGCCGCACCCGCGCCGAGCGCGACCGCACCGTCCCCGATGCCTTCCACTGGATCTGGAGCCAGGACGGTGGCCCCGGCTGCGAAGTGCTGGGCAATCTCACGGGCAGAGTCGTCGGCGACCTCGGCGCCGGCGCCGCTCGGCACGCCGCGCACCTGGCGGTCCATCACGAGCCCGCCGAGGTCGTCGCCATAGATGCCTCCCCCGCGCAGTGCGGCATGGCCACCGACCTGTTCGCTCACCTCGCCCCACGTCTGCGTATCGCGTTGTCCGACGCCGTGCCCCACCTTCAGGCGGCGAAGAGCGGCTATGACGTGCTGTACAGCGTGTTCGGGGCCGTCGACTTCACCGATCCGCGCGAACTGCTGCCAGCAGCCGCCGCTGCGCTGAAGCCGGGCGGGCGGCTGGTCTTCTCCACCCTGGCCCACTACCTGAACGGCACTCCGGCCCAACCGGACCTCGTGGCAGCCGACATCCCGGCGAAGACTCCCGAGGGAGAGACGGCCTCGCTGCGTCGCTGGGTCCTCCAAGAGCAGGTATGGGTGAAGGCCCTCGACGAGGCCGGATTCACCAACATCACCGTGGACATGCTTCCAGCGAAGTCCGACGAACCCCGAGCGGCAGACACGTTGCTCGTGATCGCTGACTGGCAGCGCTGACTTCCCTCCCGCTTTTCTAAGGGATGGTCGCCCTTCGCTGCCTGAACCGAGGTGTCACACCGCAGTGCATCGCGCCGTTCCCCTGGCCAGAGACCGGAAGCGAATCAGAGGATCGGCCGTGTCATTCCGTGTGACCGAGAAAGAGTTCGCGGCCTTGCGGGCGCGGCTCGCTGCGGCGGGACGTCCGCGTCGAAGCCGCGCACTACAGCGGAGCCGCGTAACCGCCGTGCGGTTGCGTCCCGGTCCGGGCCGCCTTCAACTCCGGAGCCCCCCGACCTGGGCGCTACCATCGCCGCTCTACCCAGGGCACGGCGGTCGTGGACGATGCTCACGCCGTACGGCGATCTGCTGAGCAGCAACCACAGGCTGCGCCAAATGACGGAGTATCGGTTCAAGAGGCGGCTGCGCCACGAAGCGAAGCTGACCGCGCAGTCCCGGGGCCTGCCGCGGCTGGAACGGGCCGCCTTGTACTACGTGCTGCACCCCAGGCCGATCAAGCGGAAGCGTGATGCGGGGAATTGGGCGCCGGATCCCGCACAGGGCCTGCCGGTCCGGCACCCGCGGTTTGCCCTCGACCGACTTCGGACCCGGCTTCGGTAGCAACGGCTCGACCAGCGCCCACAGTTCGTCTGACACGTTCCACGGCCGCGACTCACGGATTTTCATACTCAGACCTACGAGACAGCAGGCCGAGAGTCTCATGATCAGCAGCATTTGTTAGAGCCCTTTAGCCCTCGTGGTACCCGAGGTCGGTGCACGTCGGGCAGACGCCTTCGAGGTCGGCGAACAGTTCATCGCAGCAGACCTCGTCGACCCGGATGAACCCGGCGGCCTCGCCTACCTACGCGATCGTCTCGCACAGGATGTCGAGGTTGGCCTTCAGTAGCCCGGCGCGCTTGCCCGCCGTGGAGAAGCTGGGGCACGGGGGGGGGGGGCTGATGATGACGCCGGGCATGCAGCGCAGAGCCGGATGCTCCCGGTCGAGATTGGTGACGTTGGCGCAGATGCGGGCGTGGCCGGCAGCGCGGGCGATTCCGCCGGTGTCCCTGTCGGTGCCGACGGCGTCGAAGCGGGCGACACCCAGGGCCACCTTCAGCCCTCGTCCCTTCCACCGGGGCTGGGCACAGAACTCGACGACGTGCTCCGGCTCCCATTCCTCCTTCGGAAGCGGGGGAGCATCACGCAGTGATTCCTCAGCCCCGACGCGCACGGGCATCGGGTGCCGCGGAGTGGCTGGTGGAGGTGGACTCGGGCGCTAATTCGCCCACGGCAGACGAGAAATGGCCCCAAAGGACTGGAACGTCGTCCGAGACCATGTCAACGTACAACGTCCCGGGAAGTACCTGGTCAGCGTAGGGAAGCTCCGGGGCTACCGGATGAGAGACCGGACGTCTTGGCAGTTCCCCATACCGTCCCACTTAGCCCCGTTACCGAGACTCGGTCCATGGAGGCCCATACGTCGAATCCCCTTGCAAGAGGCGAAAAGCTGCGGCGCCCCTTCCTCGGTGCTGTGTCTTCGCGCCTGTAGGGCCGATATTTCCAGTGAACGCCTGGAGCGCGCCCTCTTGGCCTGGGGTGGTGCTCTCGCACCACATCTCGGTGCACCGCCGGGGTGGCAACCCAGTTCGCCACCTCTGTCGCCGAGCTCCTGGGCGCCTGGGCTCGTAGGTCGAACGTCCGTGATCCGGACAGGCCATCGGAACTCTCTGGGGACTCCGAGGGCGTCCGCCCTCAGCAAGGAAGCGGTTGCGGTGAGCGCCTTATAGCAGAGGATCCCCGGTTAGCGAAACCGGGGATCCTTCACATCATGGATTGTGTTCACGCCGGCTCAGCCCGGGCCTCATTCGAGCTCAACGACAGGCGGATACATGAAATCGAAGCTTATGAGCGCAAAGCAGACTGCGGAGTTTTTGAACATGTCGCTGACATGGATCTACAGGGATGCCCGAAAGTGTGGGCTCGTGGGATACAAGCTTGGGAATGGGAAGAACTCGAAGCTGCAATTCAAGTCGGATGAAGTGGCCCGTTGGCTGGAGCAGCAGAAGTTCCGGTAAAGAGATTCAGGCGTTGGTCTATCTGATTTATACAGACAGGTATTGTTGCGAGCTTATGGAGATGTGTATCTTTGGCAGTAAAGTCCCTTGTCAGGGGAATGGGGACGTTCTTCAAAGAGTGCGAGCACTCTGAGTCCAGGTGGCCTAGGTGTCCTCACTCATATAAAATTCGGTACCGCAATGCTGCGGGTAGGCAGGCTGTAGAATCTGGCTTCGAAACCCAGGAAAAGGCCATCTCTCGCCTCATCGAGGTGTATAGCGCGAGGAAACAGGCTACCCACAGGCAGAGCAAGTCCGCACGGATCGAGAAATACGGTCCGATGCGTTTTGAGGAGTATGCGACTGAGTGGAAGGCGGGCCAACGTGACTTGGGGGCAGCGTCAGTGCGCCATCTCGAGTCAATACTTGAGAACCACCTGTTGCCAGCCTTCGGTAGCCGACGGATGCACTCCTTCGACCATAAGGTTGTAGACGGGTTTATTCAGGCGATGGAGCGGGACGGGGTCGGCCTCGCGACGCAGGCTAATGCCTATGACAAACTTAAAGCGATCCTGCTCGATGCTCTAAGGCTGGGTATTTTCGATGAAAGCCCGATAGAAGGGGTAAAGCCGCCACAGTACGACCCTAAGCGTGCTGTCATTCCGTCGGTCCAGCAGTTGCAGGAGATTCGGACCGCTGGGGATGATCTGTTTCTTCTTATAGCCGATCTCATGAGCGGCTGTGGGTTGAGGAATGGTGAGGCGGCAGCGGTAAATCTTAAGAATCTCGTGGCTGATGATGTTTATCGCGTCACTGAACAGGTGAACCAGACAACCCGAGACTATGCGCCATTGAAGCATCGCAAGGTGAATGACTATCGCGATGTTCCGCTCCCTGCTCGGGTCAGGGGCACCATCGAATGGTATGCGGAGAAATATGGAACCGTCGATGGGTACCTGCTACGGCATCCGAAGGACCCCAGCAAGGCGCTCCCGTACTATTATCTGGATAACCAGTGGCGAAAAATCAGGCGCCGTGGCGAGGTGGACATTCCGGAGGGGATGGTCATGTATGGACTCCGTCACTTCTTTGCCTCGAATTGTTTGTCGAAGCATATTCCGATCACTGACGTCGCCGAGTGGATGGGGCATAGAAGCATCGACATCACGTTCAAGATCTACCGACACCTCATGCCTGGCTCGATCGGCCGAGCGGCGAAGCTGCTGGATGCAGGGCTAGTAGCCGAAGGCTAGACCTGGTTGCGGTGAAGCCTTGACGTGCCATCAGGTTCCGATGCTGACCTTTTGCTGACCCCCTGCAGGTAACTAGGCGTTTGACCTGCACATACGCCCGATGCATGTGAGATGTGGTGGAACTTCGTGGGCCGCAGTCATGAGGAGATCGAACAGGCGCGGGGTGACTGGATGACGGGCTCCCGCTTCGGCGAGGTGGAGGGCTATGAGGGCGCGCCACTGCCCGCCCCGGAACTGCCGCCGGTGGCCCTGAAACCGCGGGGGAGGGTGCGCTGACCTGGGGCTATGCATCTGGTGTTGACGGTCGCCGAGACGTAGGGGGAGGTCGTCGAATCCTGGTGGCGGGCGGCGCCGGAAGGGCTCGGTCGAGCTGCGACGGGACGGTCGCGGAGACGGGCTGCGGCTCGCATGTGTCGGTACGTGTGACCAGGTCTGATCGGACGCTTGCTGACCCTTTGCTGACCTTACTGACAAGTAGTCAGGTCGACTGCCCTTTGGCTGGTTCTTGGTCTGCTGGTGGTGCACGGCTCGGATGTAGTTTGACCAGCGAAAACAGCTCAGATGGGCACAAGCTGCGGACGGCTGGTCCGGGTATGGTCCGGATCTTGGTTAGAAGTGTTCGTGGTGATGAGCGGTGCTCGCATGTTGCGCTTGTACGACGATGACGGCTTCGGCACTGCTTCGAGGGGTGATGACGGGCCGCAGAAGACTGCCCTGACCGGGCTGCACCAACGCTGGATCCGGCGCTGGCGGAGGCCAGTGGCGGTTTGCTCGGCCCGGCTCTACAACCATGGCGCTGTCCTCGGAGGACCGTGACGACACCGCGTTGAGAATTCGTCCCGTGGGGGCTCGGTTGGCCGAGGCGTCGAGGCGGCGGGTTGATCAGTGCCTACCAGCGCCTCCCGACCCTGTGACGCCCCCGGGTCATGGCCGCAGAAGTGCGGCGGCGACCAGGCGAGATGGGGTCACGTCCCTGTGATTGCCTCGCCATGCTGCGTGGCCGCCAAAAAAGCAGTTCTAGATATCAGGACTGGGCGCTTCTGTCCACAGCATCAGCCAGTGACTTCGGCCTCATGTCGGTCCAATTTGCTTCGACGTAGTCAATAGCTTCTTGACGGCTGGTCTTGCCCAGCACCGCGGTCCAGCCAGCCGGAACTTCGTTGGCAGCGGGCCAAATCGAGTGCTGATTTTCCTCGTTGATGAGCACGAGGAAGAGAGCATCGTTGTCCTCAAAGGGGTTGGTGGCCATTTACCTTCATCCTTTTCTGTATGTCGCACGATGGGTGTGTCCAGTTAACGGCTGATCTTGGTTTTGAGGGTCAGTGGCTGTTGGCGGGGGTGAGGAGCGCATCGTCCAGCGGCGCCGGCCCTTGCCGGTCGGGTCCAGGCTCATCAGCGCCATGTAGACGCACTTCAACGCGGCGGCCTCGTTCGGGAAATGCCCGCGGGCCCGGACCGCCTTGCGGATGCGGGCGTTCACGCTCTCGATAGCGTTCGTGCTGCAGATGACCTTGCGGATTTCGACGTCGAAGGAGAGGAAGGGCACCATCTCGGCCCAGGCGTCGGACCACAGCTTGATCACGGCCGGATACTTGGCTCCCCACTTCTCGGAGAACTCCAGGAACCGTTCGCTCGCGGCGGCCTCGCTCGGCGCGGTGTAGACGGGCTTGAGGTCCTTGGAGACCTTGTCCCAGTCCTGGCGGGCGCAGTAGCGGATGCTGTTGCGAATCAGGTGAACGATGCATGTCTGAACGACAGTTCGGGGCCAGACTGTCTCGACGGCGTCGGGCAGGCCCTTCAGTCCGTCACAGGCGAGCATGAGGACGTCCTCGATGCCGCGATTCTTGAGCTCAGCGAAGATCTGGAGCCAGTGCTTGGCGCCCTCGCCGCCGTCACCGGCCCAGATGCCGAGGATGTCGCGGGTGCCCTCGACGGTGACGGCCATCGCGACGTAGATGGGCCGATTGGCGACCTTGCCGTCGCGAATCTTCACGTTGATCGCGTACACGAAGACGACCGGATAGACGCGATCGAGCGGTCGGGCCTGCCATTCCGCCATGCCTTCCATCACCGCGTCGGCGATCGTGGAGATGGTCTGCTTGGACACCTCCGCGCCGTATACCTCGGCGAGATGAGCCGATAGCTCCCCGTGTGTGAGGCCCTTCGCGGACAGCGACAGCACCATCTCGTCCACGCCGGTCAGGCGGCGCTGCCGCTTCTTCACGAGCTGCGGTTCGAAGGTGCCAGCGGTGTCGCGGGGCACCTTCACCTTGACCGGGCCGACGTCGGTCAGCACGGTCTTCGAACGGGTGCCCTTGCGGGAGTTGCCGCTGTTCCGGCCGGCTGCGTCGTGCTTGTCATAGCCGACGTGGTCGGTGATCTCGCCCTCCAGGGCGGACTCCAGCACTCGCTTGGTCAATTGCTGCAGCAGCCCTCCCTCTCCAGTCAGCTGCAGCCCGTCGGAATGGGCCCGGTCGACCAGCATCGAGATCAACTGCTCGTCCGATACCGCCTTCGCGGCCAACTCGACGACCGGCTCCTCCGCCGTGTTGTGCTCGCTGATGGTCTCGCTCATTTCAGGCGTCTCATTGATCATCGGATCCGCCGTCTATTGGACACTCCCCACCCGAAACAACCCTTTCCCAGCTCAACTACTTCCCAGGAACGGAACTACACCCAATCCGGATCTGGTCCCTTCAGTATGTGGACCCATAGTTGGAGTTCGGCTGTCCGGGTCGGGTCGTGGGCCTGGGCCTGCAGGTGTTGGGACCAGCGGCGCAGCGAGGTCCCTACCGGATC
>NZ_JBFAHP010000059.1:0-32620 GCF_040654255.1 Streptomyces sp. NPDC050732 | reverse complement strand
GCCGCACGGGCTGCGGGAAGCCGGCCCACCCCTCCGTCGCGCAGCGGCGCCATACGTCCACGCTGCGGTGCGGGGCAAACGGGTGGGTGGGTGGGAAAGCTCGCCACGAAGCGGCGGGGAGAACACCCGCCGCACGGACTGCGGGAAGCCGGCCCCCCTCCGCCGCGCAGCGGCGCATCACGCCCACGCTGCCGTGCCGGGCAAACGGGTGGGCGGGTGGGAAAGCTCGCCGCGAAGCGGCGGAGAGGGCGCCCGTCGCGCAGCGGCGGGGCACGGCCCCCTGGGGCGGCGTGTTGGTGGTGGGCCGATGGGGGCGCCACGGCTCACAGCCAGTATTCGCACTAGTAGTGCCCCCAAGGGGGCACTATGACGGGGTGGCCCCCACCAGGTCGATGTCCGTAGGAACCGTCTCGCCGGGACCGGCGAGACGGACCGCCCGTGCGCTGGCCCGCGCCCTCCACCTCCCCTTCACCGGCACCGCCCGAGGCATCCGCAAGGCCACCCACGCCCACGGAGCGGGCGAGTCGGGCCTCGGGAAGCTCATCGAGCTGCACGCCGTGAACGGCGCGGGTGACGTCATGATCACCGTCGCCCTCGCCTCCACCGTCTTCTTCTCGGTGCCGACCGACGAGGCCCGCGGCCGCGTCGCGCTCTACCTCGCCATCACCATGGCACCGTTCACGCTCCTCGCCCCCGTCATCGGCCCGCTCCTCGACCGGCTCCCGCACGGCCGCCGTGCCGCGATGGCCGGCGCGATGCTGGCCCGCGCGCTGCTCGCGCTGGTTCTTTCGGGCGCGGTGGTGACCGGCAGCGTGGAGCTCTACCCCGCCGCGCTCGGCGTGCTCGTCGCCTCCAAGGCGTACGGGGTGGTCAGAAGCGCCGTCGTGCCACGCCTCCTGCCACCGGGGTTCTCCCTGGTCAAGGCCAATTCCCGGGTCACACTCGGCGGTCTCCTCGCCACCGCCGTCGCGGCGCCCGCCGGCGCGGGGCTGCAGGCGCTCGGCCCGCGCTGGCCGCTGTACGGCGCCTTCGTGATCTTCGTCTCCGGGATGTTCCTGTCGTTCTCGCTGCCGCACAAGGTCGACTCGTCGAAGGGCGAGAGCAAGGCCCTCCTCGCCGCCGACGAGGAGCACCTGCATCTGCACGCCCGCTCCGAGGCGGAGACCGACACCTTCCGCAAGCGGCGCCTCGGGCTGCGCACGGTCGGCCCCGCCGTCACCCACGCCCTGGCGGCGAACGCGTCGCTGCGCTGTCTGTCCGGCTTCCTCATCTTCTTCCTGGCGTTCCTGCTGCGGGAGCATCCGCTCGCGGGGCAGAGCGCGGCGGTGTCGCTCGGCATAGTCGGCGTCTCGGCGGGCGCGGGCAACGCGCTGGGCACGGCGGTCGGGGCCTGGCTGAAGTCACGGGCCCCGGAGCTCATCATCGTGACGGTCATCGCGGTGGTGCTGGGCGTGGCGGTGACGTCCGCGCTGTTCTTCGGGGCGGTGGCCGTCGCCTGCCTCGGCGCGTGCGCGGGTTTCGCGCAGGCGCTGTCCAAGCTGTCCCTGGACGCGCTGATCCAGCGGGACGTCCCGGAGCAGGTCCGCACTTCCGCGTTCGCCCGTTCCGAGACGCTGCTCCAGGTGGCCTGGGTGGTCGGGGGCGCGGTGGGCATCGCCCTGCCGCTGATCGGGACGCTCGGTCTCTCGGTGGCGGCCGGCATAGTCGCGGTGGGCTGGCTCTCGACCGTACGAGGCCTCCTGCTCTCCTCCCGGCACAGCGGCAGCGGCCGCCGCGCCCGGGTGGTGTGAGACGCGCCCCACCGGGCCGCAGGCGCACGCGCTCCCGAGGGGACGTGGGGGTATGTGCGAACGGAGCACCGAGGAAACATCGGCGTCTTTGTCCGTGTGCCGCGGCGCAGGGATGGCGAGTACGCACATACCCCCGCGGCCCCGCCCCACAGACGAAGCAGAGGCGCCCCGGGCCGACACCGCACGACAACCGGACGGCACGCCCGCGACCCCCGCGTAACAGCACCCCACGACGCGCCCGATAGCCTTCGCCCATGACCTCCCTGCTCCGCGGCGGAGCCGCGAATGTGAACAGCGCGGTGCGCCGCCGCCGCACCGTGGCCGCCCTTGGCGCCGTCTCCGCCGGATTCCTCGTTCTTTCGGCCTGTGACAAGCCGACGCCGCTGGCCACCGTGACGGTCGGCAGCGACTCGGTGCACACGGAAGCTTCCTGCTACAACGACGGCAAGGAGCTGAAGGAGTCCCAGCTGAAGTCCTGCCTGCAGGACAAGGACGTCAAGACCGTGAAGATCGACCCGGACGAGAAGGTCCGCTTCGGTGTCGACCCGGAGATGGCCGAGAAGGGCTGGACGCTGCTGATGAACGGTCAGCCGCTGACCGAGGCCAGCAAGAAGACGTACGTCGTCATCCCGGGCAGCGTCTTCTTCAACCAGCAGTACGGCGGTGGCGGCAGCAAGTCGACCGTCAGCCTGCTGGAGGGCGGCAAGGGCTCGGAGTCCAAGGCCACGGGTCTGTGGTCGTTCAAGTTCGAGAAGGACTCCTGACCACGTACACCGCACGCACCGCGCACACCGCACGCACCACCCACACCGCACCCCCCGCGGTACGCGTCCTCGTCGCCACCGCCGTCCCCGCCGAACGGGACGCGGTGGCCGCAGCGCTGACCGAGGACCACGGCACGCACCGCACAGACGTCCTGGCCGTCGGCGTCGGCCCGGCCGCCGCCGCGGCGGGCACGGCGACCGCACTCGCCCGCGCCGCCGCCACCGACCGGCCCTACGGCCTGGTCGTCTCGGCGGGCATCGGCGGCGGCTTCGCCCCGCACGCGCCCGTCGGCTCGCTCGTCGTCGCCGACGAGCTCACCGTCGCCGACCTGGGCGCCGAGACCCCCGACGGCTTCGCGCCGGTCACCGAACTGGGCTTCGGCGCCGTCACACACCGGCCGCCGCCTTCCCTCGTACGGGATGTGGCGGACGCCTGCGGTGCCGCGACCGGCACCGTCCTCACCGTCTCCACCGTGACCGGCTCCGCCGAGCGCGCCGCCGAGCTGCGGCGGCGTCATCCGCGCGCCCTGGCCGAGGCGATGGAGGGTTTCGGTGTCGCCGAGGCGGCCGCCCTGCACGGCCTGCCCGTCCTGGAGATCCGCGCGGTCTCGAACCCCGTCGGCCCGCGCGACCGCGCCGCCTGGCGGATCGGCGACGCGCTGGCCGCGCTGAGCGACGCGTTCGGGAAGTCCGCACCGGTCCTGAGGAGTTGGAACCCACATGGCAGCACACACGACTGAGCCCCGGAACACCGAGTCCGAGAACACCGAACCCCGGGCCACCCCCCTCGACGCCCCCCTGCGCATCGCGTACTCCCCCTGCCCGAACGACACGTTCGTCTTCGACGCCTGGGCCCACGGCCGGGTGCCGGGTGCGCCCGCGCTCGACGTCACGTTCGCGGACATCGACATCACGAACGGCATCGCGGAGAGGGGCCCGGCGGAGTCCGGCCTGGACGTCCTGAAGGTGTCGTACGCCGTCCTCCCGTACGTCCTGGACGAGTACGCGCTGCTGCCGTGCGGCGGCGCCCTCGGCCGCGGCTGCGGGCCGCTCGTCCTGACGCGCGAGCCCGGCGTCGACCTCACCGGCAAGACGGTCGCCGTGCCGAGCGAGAAGTCGACGGCGTACCTGCTGTTCCGTCTCTGGGCGGCGGACACCCTCCGCGACGGCGGCGTCGGCGAGATCGTCGTGCTGCCCTTCGACCAGATCATGCCGGCGGTGCGCGACGGCAAGGTCGACGCGGGCCTGGTCATCCACGAGGCGCGCTTCACGTACCAGAACTACGGCCTGCACCGCCTTGCCGACATGGGCGAGCACTGGGAGGCCACGACGGGCCTGCCGATCCCGCTGGGCGCGATCATCGCGCGGCGGAGCCTCGGCACGGCGGCGCTGCGGCGGATCGCCGAGGCCGCCCGCACCTCGGTCCGCATGGCCTGGGACGACCCGGAGGCCTCCCGTCCGTACGTCCTGGAGCACGCGCAGGAGATGGACCCGGCGGTGGCGGACCAGCACATCGGTCTGTACGTCAACGAGTTCACCGCCGACCTCGGCGAGGACGGCTACGCGGCGGTCTGCGGCCTGCTGACGCGCGCCGCGGCCGAGGGACTCGTACCGCCCCTCGGCCCGGACGCTCTGTCGTTCCCCTAGGCCGTCTGCGCGGTCTACACGTCCAGCTGGTCCGCGACCGCCCGCAGCAGCCCCGCGATCTTCGCGCCGGACGCCTTGTCGGGGTAGCGGCCCTTCTCCAGCATGGGGGTGATGTTCTCCAGGAGCGTCGTCAGGTCCTGGACGATCGACGCCAGTTCGTCCGGCTTGCGGCGCTGCGCGGCCGCCACCGACGGGGTCGGGTCGAGGATCACGACGGAGAGAGCCTGGTCACCGCGTTGTCCCGCGACCACGCCGAATTCCACGCGCTGGCCGGGCTTGAGTGTGTCGACGCCGGCGGGCAGTACTGAGGAGTGCACGAAGACGTCGCCGCCGTCGTCGCGGGAGAGAAAGCCGAAGCCCTTCTCGCTGTTGAACCACTTGACCTTGCCGGTAGGCACGTGAAGTCCTCGTCCTCGTACTCGTCGTACTCGTTTATGCCGGGTCCGCCCGTCCGGAACGGCGGGGCGAAAACGGCTCTGGATAGCACTACAGCGGGTCGCTCGACCCGCCAGGACCAAGACTATTGGTCCGGGGGCCGGTGACAAGACGTCCCCGGATTCTTCCTTCGCGCTGGGAACTACCCTGGTCGGGTGCGTGACAAAACCCAAGCGAATTCCGCCGGTCCCGGCGATGGAATGGTCCGGACCGGAGCGATCGTCTTCTTCGTCGGAGCCGTGGCCACACTGGTCACGGTGGCCCCGCTCTTCCTGGGCACCGACCCCTTCCCCTCCGTCGCCTACGCGGTGTGCATGCTGATGGGCGTCGGGTTCCTCATCGCGGGGATCGGGGTGCTGCGCGGCATCGCATCCCAACGGCGTCAGGCCAGGTCGAGCGTCACCTGACGGCGCTTCGCGCGGCGTACGCGTCGAGCCAGGCGGGGAACTCCGCCAGCCCGCCGAGGACGACGTCCGCGCCCGCCGCGCGCAGTTCCGCTGCGTCGCACGGTCCGGTCGGCACCGCGACGGAGAGCGCGCCCGCCGTACGCGCGCCGCGTACGTCGCCGGTGTGGTCCCCGACGTACACCGCCGCGTCGTGCTCGCGCAGCGCCGCCGCCTTCGCCTCCGCCCACAGCCAGCCGATGACGGCGTCGGCCTCGATGCCGAGGTGCGACAGGTGCAGCTTCGCGTTGGGCTCGTGCTTGGCGGTCACCACGATCGCGCGGCCGCCGTGCGCGTGGACCGCGGCGACGGCCTCGCGGGCGCCGGGCATCGCGAGCGTCGGCTCTATGGCGTGTGTGGGGTAGATCTCACGATAGAGGTCGGCCGTCTCCTCGATCCTGTCCTCGGGGAACCAGTTCCGCAGTTCATGCTCCAGCGGCGGGCCGAGCCGCGTGACCGCCAGATCGGCGTCGACGTACGTTCCCGTCGCCGCGGAGAGCGCCTGATAGGCGGCCTTGATACCGGGCCGGGAGTCGATCAGGGTCATGTCGAGGTCGAAGCCGACGGTCAGCGTGTGTGAGCTCATGAGCCCATTCTGCCGAGGGCCACGGCATCGCGGCCGATGGCGGCCGCACCGCCCGCACATAGACTTAGCCCACCCTTACCGCCGCTCTCCCTCTCTCTGTCTTCCGGCCCGCCCTCCTGCCCTCACCCCCTGCCCTCGCCCCTGCCCTCGCCCCCGTGAAACGAGCTCAGCCGATGCGTGTGCCCGTCGGACGCGCCGCCGTGATGACGGCGGCCGTCGTGGCCCTGCTGCTCGCCGTCCTGTTCAGCCTCTCCGTCGGCGCCCGCGCCATCGCGCCCTCCGCCGTGTTCGACGCGCTGCTGCACGGCGGGCACAGCGACTCCGCCGGCGTGATCCGCGAGATGCGGGTGCCCCGCACCGTGATCGGCGTGCTGGTCGGCGCCTCGCTCGCCGTGGCGGGCACTGTCCTACAAGGCATGACCCGCAATCCGATCGCCGACCCCGGCATCCTCGGCATCAGCCAGGGCGCCTCGGTGGGTGTCGTCCTCGCCATCGCCTACGCAGGCGTCCACACCCTGACCGGATACGTCTGGTGGGCGTTCGTCGGCGCCGGGCTCGCGTCCGTCGCCGTCTACGCCATCGCGGCCGGCGGCCGGGGCGGCGCGACCCCCGTGAAACTCGCGCTCGGCGGCGCCGCGATCAACGCGCTGCTCGTCTCCGTGACGACCGCGATCCTCACCACCAAGGCCTCCGCGCTCGACGAGTTCCGGTTCTGGCAGGTGGGTTCGCTCGCCGGCCGCGACGCCGAGATCGTCGGCCAGATCTGGCCGTTTCTGCTCGTGGGCCTGGTGCTCGTCCTCGCGGTCGCGCGCGGCCTGGACGCGCTGGCGCTCGGCGAGGACGTGGCGAAGGGGCTCGGCCAGAACGTCGCCGCGGTACGGGTCGTCGGCGGGCTCGGCGCGACGGTCCTCACCGGCGCGGGCGTGGCCGCCGCGGGACCCATCGCCTTCATCGGCCTCGCCGTGCCGCACATCGCACGCGCCCTCATCGGCAGCGACCACCGCTGGGTGCTGCCGCTCGCGGCGGTCCTCGGCCCGGTGGTGCTCCTCGCCTCCGACACGGTGGGGCGGATCGTCTTCCCACCCAGTGAGGTGCCCGCCGGCGTGATGACCGCGCTGATCGGGGTGCCGTTCCTGGTGGCCCTCGTCCGCCGGAAGACGGTGGCGGCATGAGCGACGGTACGACTCTCGTGGCCCCGGCCAGGAAGCGGGCCCGCGTCCGGCCCGCCGGCTACGCCGTGCTCCGCGTCCGCGGGGCCGCCTTCCTCGTGCACCGCAGGGCCGCCGCCGTGGCCGCCGCGCTCGCCCTGCTGCTCGCCGCGAGCTGTCTCGCGTACCTCTGTGTCGGCGAGTCCTTCGTCCCGCCCGTCGAGGCCCTGAAGGTCGTCGTCGGACAGCCCTCGCCGGACACGCTGGTCGTGGGCACCCTGCGCGAACCCCGCATGGTGGTGGGGCTGCTGGTCGGCGCCGCGTTCGGCGTGGCCGGGGCGCTCATCCAGACCGTCGCCCGCAACGCGCTGGCCAGCCCCGACATCATCGGCATCAGTCAGGGCGCGAGTGCGCTGACGGTCGGCGCGATGACCTTCGGCATCACCTCGTACACGGTCCTCCCCCACCTGTCCGTGCTCGGCGGGATCGCCGCGGCCGCCCTCGTCCACGTCTTCGCGTGGCGCGGCGGCCTGCACGCCACCCGCTTCGTCCTCATCGGCATCGGCTTCGCCATCGCCCTGCGGTCGGTGACGACGCTCTTCATGACGAAGGGCGACTACCTCGTCGCCCAGCAGGCGCAGATCTGGATGACGGGCTCCCTCAACGGCCGCGGCTGGACCGAGGCGAACCCGCTCGGCGTCACCCTGCTCGTCCTGCTCCCCTTCGTCCTGTGGGCGGCCCGCGCCCAGCGTGCCGTCAGCATGGACGACGACACGGCGACGGCTCTCGGGACGCGCCTGGGACACGTACGCCTCGGGCTCGTCCTGCTCGGCGTCGTCCTCGCCTCGGTGGCGACCGGCGCCGCGGGCCCCGTCGACTTCGTGGCGCTCCTCGCCCCCCAGATCGCCCGCCGCCTCACCCGCACCGCGCAGCTCCCGCTGCTCTGCTCGGCGCTGCTCGGCGCGCTCATCGTGGTCCTCGCGGACCTCCTCGCCCGCCGTCTCTTCTCGCCCACGGAGCTTCCCGTGGGTGTCCTCACGGCGGCGATCGGTGCCCCGTACCTGATCTGGCTCATCGTCCGGAGCCGCTCCGTCCGCAATGGAGGCACGTCGTGACGAGCGCTGACACGCGCCCCGCCCGCCTTTCGGCCCGCGAGCTGACCCTCGCCTACGAGGACCACACCGTCGTCGACGGCCTCGACCTCGTGATCCCCGACGGCAAGGTCACCGTCATCGTCGGCCCCAACGCCTGCGGCAAGTCCACGACGCTGCGGGCCCTCGGCCGGCTCCTCAAGCCGAAGAACGGTGCCGTCCTCCTCGACGGCGCGTCCCTCGCCGAGCTGCCCACCAAGAAGATCGCCCAGCAGATCGGGCTGCTCCCGCAGACACCCGTCGCCCCCGAGGCGATCACCGTCGCCGACCTCGTCGCGCGCGGCCGCCAGCCGCACCAGCGCTGGTGGCAGCAGTGGTCCGACGCCGACGAGAGGGCGGTGACCGAGGCGATGGAACGTACCGACGTCACCGCGCTCGCCGAACGCTCCGTCGACGAACTCTCCGGCGGCCAGCGCCAGCGCGTGTGGATCGCGATGGCCATCGCACAGGACACGGACATCCTCCTCCTGGACGAGCCCACCACCTACCTGGACATCTCCCACCAGGTCGAAGTCCTCGACCTGGTGCGCCAGTTGGCCGCGACCACGCACGACGGCGGCCCCGGCCGCACAGTCGTCGTGGTCCTGCACGACCTCAACCAGGCCGCGCGGTACGCCGACCACCTCGTCGCCATGAAGAACGGCGAGGTCGTCGCCGAGGGAGCCCCCTCGGAGATCGTCACCGAGGATCTCGTACGCCAGGTCTTCGGCCTGGACTGCGTGGTGGTGCCGGACCCCGTGACCGGCTCCCCCCTGGTCGTCCCCGGGGCGCCGTGGTCCGCGCCCGCACCCCCGCCCGTCCCCACCACCCCCGCCTGACGGCACGACACGACCGCATGAAAGGCGTCCCCATGATCCCCTTCCGCTCCCCGCTGCGCCGCCGGGCGCTCCTCACCGGATCGCTGGCCCTGACCGGCGCGCTCACGCTCTCCGCCTGCGGCTCCTCCGACTCCGACGGGTCCGGCGCCGCCGGCAAGACCCGTACCGTCAAGACGGCCATGGGCGACGTGAAGGTCCCCGAGAAGCCGCGGCGCGTCGTCGTCCTCGACACCGCCGAACTGGACTCCGCGATCACGCTCGGCGTGCAGCCGGTCGGCTCCACGCACGTCGAGGCCGAGTCCGGCTTCCTGAACTACCTGCCCAAGGACAAGGTCAGCGGCATCAAGGACGTCGGCGAGATGCTGAACCCCAACATGGAGGCCATCGCCGCCCTCAAGCCCGACCTCATCCTGACGTCGAAGATCCGGCACGCCGCCAAGTACGACCAGCTCAAGGCGATCGCGCCGACCGTCATGACGGAGACGACCGGCTACCCCTGGAAGGAGAACTTCCAGCTCCACGCCGAAGCGATGGGCAAGCAGGCCGAGGCGGAGAAGGTCGTCGCCGACTACAAGGCGCACGCCAAGAAGGTCACCACCGCCATCGGCGGCCCCGCGAAGGCCGAGCGGACCGAGGTCAACGTCATCCGCTTCATCGAGGGCGCCGACATCCGCCTCTACGGCGACCAGAGCTACATCGCCACGCTCCTCAAGGACGTCGGCCTCGGCCGCGCGCCGATCTCCGCGAAGGCCAAGGACGGCTTCTCCTACGACCTGTCCCCCGAGAAGATCGACCTCGCGGACACGGACGTCATCTTCCAGTCGACGTACGGCGATCCGAAGAAGGCCAAGCAGACGCAGACCGTGGGCAGCGGCCTGTGGAAGAACATGAAGGCCGTGAAGTCGGGCAACGTCCACACCGTCGACGACGAGCTGTGGATCCAGGGCATCGGCTACACCGCCGCGGACAAGATCCTGGACGAGATGCAGGCGGCCCTCACGAAGAAGTAGCCCCCGGAAGGGTGTTGTTCACGGTCGTCGCCGCTGCGACCTCCACAGGAGGAAGAGCGCGGAGGCGACGGCCGCGCCGCGCACCACCCACGGCCAGGTGTCGGCGATCGCGTCGCTCATGCGCCCGTCCCCGATCGGCTCCCAGCGCCCCTCGGCACGCCCCCACAGCCACGTGATCCCCGCGGCCACCGCGAGCCCCGGCAGCCACAGGACGGCGATCTTCACCTCGATGGGGGTGAGCCTGCGGGAGACGTAGGTGATGAGCCAGCCGACGCCGAGGACCACGAGGTTGCCGAGGATCGCGCCGACGACGAGGAGCGCGGCGGCGAGCAGGAGCAGCGGGTTGCTGAACGCGAGGCCCGTGCCGACGCCGCCGCCCGCCCGGCCGACCCGCCACCACCGCCGCCGCCCGGCTGCCTCTTCCCCCTCTCCCTCTCCCTCTGCGTCTTCCTCCACCTCTTCGTCGTACGCGTGCCCGTCCGTCCCGTCCTCGTCCGCCTCTTCGGGGTCCCCCTTGGGCGGGGGCTTGAGTATTTCCGGGATCTCCACACCGCCGACGAAGCCGGGGACGCTGTCGGCGCCGCCGAACGGGCTGCTGTCCACCCGCCACCAGTCGGGCTCGGAACCGCTCGGCCCCAGCTCGTCGGTGCCCGCGAGGTGCGGGGGCGCCGCGCCTTCGAAGTCGGCGGGGTGTTCCGGGGCTCGGCTCGGGGCGGCCGGGGTCTCCGGGGAGTTCTCGCGGCGGGGGCTCGGCACGATGCGCCGCAGGCTCTTCGGGACCGTCGGACCCTTCGGACTGCCCGTACTGCCCGGCCTCTTCAGCAGCTTGGGCAGGGCGGGGGCGCTCTTCTCCGCGGGCGGGTCCTCCGGTACGTCGCCCACGTCACCGGACGCCCCGCCCGCCGCTTCGACGACCTCCTCCGGCGTGCCGAGGCGGGCCAGGATGCGGCGGACCGCGGCGGGGCTGTCGCCCGCGGGCCTCGACCGGCCCCGGTCGATCCGGTTCCGCAGGTCGGCGACCAGCCGCATCCGGTCGCCGGACGGCAACTGCCGCTGCTGGGCCAGGTCTCCGACCCGGCTCAGATAGTCGTAGACCAGCTGATCGCTCTCGATCCCCACGAAGTCCCCTCCGGGGCGGCTGCGTTGACGCGCCGCGGTTGTGCACAGCGCTCCCGACGGTACCGCCTCCGGGCCACCGACCGCCCGCACCCTAGGGGTTGCCCTCCACCTCAGGGCGTACGGACTCCGCCGTGAGGTGCACCGGAGAGCGAGGGCACGTTGCACCGCAGGCCGATGTGCGGAGAACGCCCGGAAACCATCATGAAGTCATGAGCGCAGCAACCTTCACCCCCGCGTCCGCCCACTCCTCCGCGGCCCCCGCCACCGATGGCCGGGCCGCCCAGCACCCGCACCGCGTGAGCGGCGTCCTGCGCGCCGCGAAGGTCCTGGCGAGCGCCGCGTTCGGCGTCGTCGTACTCGGTGAGTACGCCGAGGAAGCGGGCGTACGACACCGCTGACCCACCCCGGCCGGGCACCCCCGCCCGCGCCCCGGGGTCCATTAAAGTCACGCCGTGACATCACGCGCGGTGACTCCAGCCTCACTCTTCGCAGCTGTCTCGCTGCTCGCGGTCTCCCTCACCGCGCTGGCCGTCCTCTGCGTCGTCCAGGACGTACAGATGGTCGACACCCTGGTCTACCGGGCCGAGGGCGCGGCCGTCGCCAACGGCAGCGACCTGTACGGCTTCACCGTCACGGAGTGGGAACTGCCCGCCACCTACCCGCCGTTCGCCGCGATCCTCTTCGTACCGACGACCTGGCTTCCCGTAGGGGTCCTGAAGGCCGTCTTCCTCGTCGGCAACGCCGGTCTCCTCGCGCTCCTGGTCCGCCTCTCCTGCCGTCTCGCGGGCCTCCCCGCGCGCGCCGCGCCCCTCTGCGCCGCCACGGCCCTCGCCCTCTGGCTCGAACCCGTCTTCCAGACCGTCCTGTTCGGCCAGATCAACCTCGCGCTGGCCTGCCTCGTCCTCTGGGACCTCACCCGGCCGCCCGGCGCACTCGGCAAGGGCTTCGCGCTCGGCGTCGCGGCCGGCGTCAAGCTGACGCCCGCCGTGTTCATCGCGTACCTGCTGCTGCGGGGGCGGGTCCGGGAGGCGGCCACCGCGCTCGCCGGGTTCGCGGGCACCGTGCTGCTCGGCGCG
This sequence comes from Streptomyces sp. NPDC050732, assembly GCF_040654255.1. Lineage (NCBI taxonomy): Bacteria > Bacillati > Actinomycetota > Actinomycetes > Kitasatosporales > Streptomycetaceae > Streptomyces > Streptomyces sp. NPDC050732. The sequence goes on along the minus strand of NZ_JBFAHP010000059.1, from coordinate 20,633 downwards.
CTGGTGCTGCCCGCCGCGAGCGTCGAGTTCTGGACACGGCGCGTCTTCGAGACGGGCCGCGTCGGCAAGGCGTGGATCGTCGACAACCAGTCCCTGCAAGGCCTGGTCGCCCGGCTCCTGCACGCCGCCGAGCCGGGCGCGGCCTGGGCCGTCCCGGCGGCGGTGACGGCCGCCGCCGGCCTCTGGCTGGCCCGCCGCACGCCCGGTGAGCCCCGCGCACTGCTCCTGGCCGCGTTCACGGCCCTGCTGGTCTCGCCCATCAGCTGGTCGCACCACTGGGTGTGGTGCGTGCCGCTCCTCGCGGTCCTGGTCGCGGAGGGCAGGCGGTGGACGGCCGCAGCCGTGGCCGTGCTGTTCACCGCCCGCACCTTCTGGCTGCTGCCGCACCGGGGCGACCTGGACCTGCACCTGCCGTGGTGGCAGCAGCCGTTGGCGTCGCCGTACGCGCTGCTCGCAGTGGCCGTGGCGCCGATGTTGAGTACGTACCTGAGTACGCGGACCGAGGTGCCGGTCCCGCACCCGCGGGTTGACTCGCTCCATGCACCCCGAGACGGAGCCCCGCCACGAGTGGGCAGCACGTAACGCCGCCCATGCCGCCGCACATCCGGTCCCGCGGCCGTCCCGCGTCGTCGCCCTGGCCCTGGCGACCCCGGTCGTCCTCCTGCTCCTCGTACTCGGCTGGTACGTGGTCGCGCTCGACGCGGAGCTCGGCGACGCGTCGTCGCCGGAGCACCAGGAAGTGGTGGGCCGCTACGTCCTGGCGACGCTCGGGGGCCTCGGCTGCCTGACGGCGGGCTGGCTCACGCCGCGCGAATCGCGCGCGGCGTGGCTGCGGACGGCGTGGGCGCTGATGTCGGTGCTGGTGATCCCGACCGCGATGCTGGCAGGCGCCTAGCCCCCCCCCCGGGGGCTACTGGGCCAGCAGCTCGTCCGCGTCGACGATCCGGTACGCGTACCCCTGCTCGGCGAGGAACCGCTGCCGGTGGGCGGCGAAGTCCTGGTCGATGGTGTCGCGGGCGACGACGGAGTAGAAGCGGGCCTCGTGCCCGTCGGCCTTGGGCCGCAGCACGCGCCCGAGCCGCTGGGCCTCCTCCTGCCGCGACCCGAACGTGCCGGACACCTGGATGGCGACGGTGGCCTCCGGCAGGTCGATGGAGAAGTTGGCGACCTTCGACACGACGAGGACGGAGATCTCGCCCTCCCGGAACGCGCCGAAGAGCTTCTCGCGCTGCGCGTTGGTCGTCTCGCCCTTGATGACGGGCGCGTCCAGGTGTTCGCCGAGCTCGTCGAGCTGGTCGATGTACTGCCCGATGACGAGGGTCTGCTCACCCGCGTGCTTCTTGACGAGCGCCTCCGTGACCTTCCGCTTCGTGGCGGTGGTCGCACAGAACCGGTACTTCTCCTCGGCCTCGGCGGTGGCGTACGCGAGCCGCTCGCTGTCGGTCAGATTGACCCGGACCTCGACGCAGTCGGCGGGCGCGATGTAGCCCTGCGCCTCGATCTCCTTCCACGGGGCGTCGAACCGCTTGGGCCCGATGAGCGAGAAAACGTCGGACTCGCGCCCGTCCTCGCGCACGAGGGTCGCGGTGAGCCCGAGGCGGCGGCGCGCCTGGAGGTCGGCGGTGAACTTGAAGACGGGCGCGGGCAGCAGGTGCACCTCGTCGTAGATGACGAGCCCCCAGTCCCGCGAGTCGAAGAGCTCAAGGTGCGGATAGATGCCCTTCCGCTTGGTCGTGAGCACCTGGTACGTGGCGATGGTGACGGGCCGGATCTCCTTCCGCGTCCCGCTGTACTCCCCGATCTCGTCCTCCGTCAGGGAGGTCCGCTTCACCAGCTCGTGCTTCCACTGGCGGGCGGAGACGGTGTTGGTGACGAGGATGAGGGTGGTCGCCTTGGCCTGCGCCATGGCGCCGGCGCCGACGAGCGTCTTCCCCGCCCCGCAGGGCAGTACGACGACACCGCTGCCCCCGTGCCAGAACCCCTCGACGGCCTGCTGCTGATAGGGCCGCAGCGCCCAGCCGCTCTCGTCCAGGTCGATCTTGTGGGCCTCACCGTCCACATACCCGGCGAGGTCCTCGGCGGGCCAGCCCAGCTTCAGCAGCGTCTGCTTGACCTGCCCGCGCTCGGAGGGGTGCACGACGACGGTGTCCGGGTCGATCCGCTCCCCGACGAGCGGCTGCACCTTCTTCGACCGCAGGATCTCTTCAAGCACCGGCCGGTCGGTGGTGGTGAGCACGAGCCCGTGGGTGGGGTGCTTGGAGAGCGTGAGACGCCCGTACCGCGCCATCGTCTCGGCGACGTCGACGAGCAGGGCGTGCGGCACGGGGTACCGCGAGAACTCCACGAGCGCGTCCACGACCTGCTCCGCGTCGTGCCCGGCGGCCCGCGCGTTCCACAGCCCGAGCGGCGTCACCCGGTACGTGTGGATGTGCTCGGGCGCCCGCTCCAGCTCGGCGAAGGGCGCGATGGCCCGCCGACAGGCATCGGCCTGCTCGTGGTCGACCTCCAGCAGGAGAGTCTTGTCCGACTGGACGATGAGGGGACCGTTCACGCGAGCGCCCTTTCCATAGGCCAAACGTCCAGTGTGCCGCATGGGGGCGGATCGGGGTGGTGACGTCGGCTACAGGGCGGCGGCGCGGTCGCTCTGGGCCGCCCCCCTTCGGCGATGCCACCGGCAGGAGCGGTCGGCGATGCCACCGGCGGGAGCGCCCGACCCGCTACCGTGAACCGGATGAGCACCGACGAGCCGCAGCCCACGGACCGTGCCGGCGCGAGTGCGCCCGTATCGCCTCGCGGCGCGGAGACGCCCCGTTCCCTCGCCGAAGCGCTGCGGTCGCGGGAGGACGGCGCGCTCGCCGAGCTGCTCCGGGTCCGGCCCGACCTGCTGAACCCGGTGCCCGGCGACCTGACCCAGCTCGCCACGCGTGCGGGGACCCGGGCCTCCGTGGTGCGGGCCCTGGAGCGGCTCGACCGGTTCGCGCAGCAGGTGGCAGAGGCGCTCGCCGTGGCGTCGGACCCCGCCTCGTACGAGGAGGTCCGTGGGCTGCTCACGGGGGACGACGGGGACCCGGCCGTCGAGCGGGCTTTGGAGCGCGCCCTCGGCACGCTCCACGCGCAGGCCCTGGTGTGGGGGCCAGACGACCGGCTCCGGCTCGTCCGTACCGCGCGGGAGCTCCTCGCCCCGTCGCCGCAGCACCCGTCCCCGACCGGCCTCGGCCCCACCGTCGCCGAGGCCACGGCCGGCATGTCGCCGACCCGCATCCAGGACATCGTCGCGGCGGCCGGGCTGCCGACGACGCACGACCCGGTGTCCGCGGTGCAGTCGCTGACCGCGCTGTTCACGGACCGTACGCGCATGTCGGCGCTGCTCGACGAGGCGCCCGCCGAGTCCGTTGAGGTGCTGTCCCGCCTCGTGTGGGGGCCGCCCTACGGGCAGGTCACCGCCGATCCGGCCCGGCACCTGCGCTGGCTCCTGGACCGGGGGCTGCTGCTGCCCACCGCGCCCGGCACCGTCGTACTGCCCCGCGAGGCCGCCCTGCACCTGCGCGCGGGCCGCGCCCACCGCACGGTCGAACCGACGCCGCCGCCCGTCGAGGCGGCGCGCGAACACCGTCCACAGGTTGTGGACGCGACCGCCGCCGGGCAGGCGTACACCGCGCTCGCCACCGTCGAGGAACTGCTGAAGGACTGGGACGAGGGCGGCCCCGCCGTGCTGCGCGCGGGCGGCCTCAGCGTGCGCGACCTGAAGCGGACCGCCGTGGCGCTCGCCACGTCCGAGCCGCTGGCCGCCTTCTGGGTCGAACTCGCCTACGCCGCCGGTCTGCTGGCGTCCGACGGCGAGGCCGACGAGCGGTACGCCGCGACGCCCGCGTACGACGAATGGCAGGAGCTGCCCGCCCCCGAGCGCTGGGCCGCGCTCGCCGGCGCCTGGCTCGCGGCCACCCGCACGGCGGGGCTCGTCGGCGGCCGCGACGGCAAGGACCGCACGCTGTCCGCGCTCGGGCCGCACCTGGACCGGGCGTCCGCCCCCGAAGTCCGCCACCGGGTCCTCGCGCTCCTCGCCACGCTCCCCGAGGGCTCGGCGCCCGCCCCGGAGTCCCTCCAGGCCCGGCTCCGCTGGGAGCGCCCGCCCGCCGGCCGCAACCGTCCCGCCGACGCCGGGTCCGCGTCCGCGTCCGCGTCCACTCCGGATCTGCGCTCCCGTATCGCCCAGTGGACGTTGGACGAGGCGGAGTTGCTGGGGGTCACGGGGCGGGGGGCGTTGTCCACGCATGGGCGGGCGCTGATCGAGGAGGCATCTTCGGGGGCCGGCGGCGGTGGGGCCGGTGGGAGTGCCGGTGGCGGTGGTGATGGCAGTGCTGGTGCGAGTGGCAGTGCCGGTGGCCGTGGTGGTGGCGGTGGCGGTGACGGTGCTGGGAGCAGCGGCGCCGGTGGCGGTAGCAGCAGCGGTGGCCGTGGTGGTGCCGGTGGTGGTGGCGGTGCCGGTAGTGCTGGTGAGCGGCGGCTTGCCGCCGCTCGTGCCGCCGGGCTCCTCGCGCCGCTCCTTCCCCAGCCCCTCGATCACGTCCTCCTCCAGGCCGACCTCACCGCCGTCGCCCCCGGCCCGCTGGAGCGGCCGCTCGGCGACGCCCTCGCCGTGCTCGCCGACGTCGAGTCGAAGGGCGGCGCCACCGTCTACCGCTTCTCCCCCGGCTCCGTGCGCCGCGCCCTCGACGCCGGGCAGTCCGCGTCCGACCTGCACGCCTTCCTCGCCGCCCACTCCCGTACGCCGGTCCCGCAGCCCCTGGCCTATCTGATCGACGACGTGGCGCGCCGCCACGGCCACCTGCGGATCGGCGCCGCCTCCGCGTACGTGCGGTGCGACGACGAGGCGATGCTCGACGAGATCATGGCCGACAAGCGCGCGCAGAGTCTGCGGTTGCGGCGTCTCGCGCCGACCGTGCTCGCCGCCCAGGTGGATCCCGGCACGCTTCTGGACGGGCTGCGTTCCATGGGGTTCGCGCCCGCCGCGGAGAGCGCGGAGGGCGATGTCCTGATCACCCGCGCCCACGCCCACCGCACGCCGCCCCGCTCGGCGCCCGAGCCGGTGCCGGACGGGCCGCCGCTGCCCGGCGCCACGCTCGTCGACGCGGCGGTGCGGGCGATCCGGGCGGGGGATCTGGCGTCCACGGCGCCCCGCAAGGTGGCGCCGGCGGCCTCGTCCGCCTCCCCTGCCTCCCCTTCGGCCTCGGCGGACGGTCGGCTGCCGCGTACCACCGCTGCCGAGACGCTCGCCACGATGCAGGCCGCGGTGCTGACCGGCGAGGCGGTGTGGATCGGCTACGTCAACGCGGAGGGGGCCGCGAGTCAGCGTGTCATCGCGCCGGTGCGGGTCGAGGGGGGCTTCGTCACGGCTTACGACCACACTGCGGACGAGGTCCGTACGTTTCCCTTGCACCGGATCACTGGTGTCGCGGAGCTCGCCGACGACTGAGTACGCCTCTGGCGTGCCTGCCCCTGTCGGGGGGCCTGGTGGGCGGCTTTCGGGTGCGGCCGCGTCGTGGCTGGTCGCGCAGTTCCCCGCGCCCCTGAAGGGGCGCCCCCCGTGCCGTGCTCAGCCCAGCCCAGCCCAGCACCGCGCCCCCGAAGGGGCGCCCCACCCACGAAGTCCCGTCCCGGGAGAAAGTCGTTGGCGTCGGTGGGTGAGGCGCGTCTAGGATTCCCCCTTCCCCGGCCTCCTCCGCGGAGCGCCGCCGTCCGGACGGAAACCGGGTGGCAGCTCGATGAGCCAGCACCACGACATCGCTGAACCGCCGGAGGCACCCCGTGCACGCGCACGTCGACCCTGATCCACTTGATCCCGTAGACCCCCTCGCCCGGGAGCGCGGCCACCTCGCCGCGTCGCGGGACGCCCTGCGCGCCATGCGTGAGGACGCCGAGGCCCTCGACATCCGCGACGTCACCGCGAACTGGGTGAACGCCGCCGTTCTTGAGCGGCAGCTCGACGAACGGATCAAGTCCCTCGCCGATCTTGCGCACACTCCGCTCTTCTTCGGGCGGCTCGATTACCTGCACGCGCCCGGCGCCGAGCAGGCGGAGGGCGCGGCGGGCGAGCAGTTCTACATCGGGCGGCGGCACGTGCACGACGCCGGCGGGGACCCGATGGTCATCGACTGGCGCGCGCCGGTCTCCCAGCCGTTCTACCGGGCCTCCAAGAAGGACCCGATGGACATCGCGCTGCGCCGCCGCTTCGGCTACACCGGCGGCGACCTCACCGCGTACGAGGACGAGCACCTCAGCGACCCGGGCGAGGCCGAGCGGACCAGCGCGCTGCTCCAGCGGGAGATCGAGCGGCCGCGCGTCGGACCGATGCGGGACATCGTCGCCACCATCCAGCCCGAGCAGGACGAGATCGTGCGCAGCGGGCTGAGCGGGAGCGTGTGCGTGCAGGGTGGTCCGGGGACGGGCAAGACCGCCGTCGGGCTGCACCGGGTCGCCTATCTGCTGTACGCGCACCGGGAGCGGCTGGCCAGGACCGGCACCCTCGTCATCGGGCCGAACGCCTCCTTCCTGCACTACATCGAGCAGGTCCTGCCCGCGCTCGGCGAGCTGGAGGTCAAGCAGGCCACCGTCGACGACCTCGTCGCCCACGTGGAGGTGCGCGGCACGGACGAGCCGGCCGCCGCCCTCGTCAAGGGCGACGCCCGCATGGCGGAGGTGCTGCGCGACGCCGTGCGGTCGCACGTCACCCTGCCCACCGAGCCGGTCGTGGTCGTCCGCGGGTCGCGCAGGTGGCGGGTCCCCGCGTACGAGTTGGCGGAGATTGTCGAAGAGCTGCTCGCGCGGGACATCCGGTACGGGGCCGCGCGGGACGCCCTGCCGCAGCGCATCGCGCACGCCGTGCTCGTCCGCATGGAGCAGGCGGGCGAGGCGCCGGACGACCGCGTGCAGGACGCGGTGGCCCGCAACACCGCGGTGAAGGCGGCGGTCAAGGCCGTGTGGCCGCCCGTCGATCCCGCGAAGCTGGTGCTGCGGCTGCTGTCGGACGCGGATTTCCTCGCCGCGCACGCCGGGGGCGTTCTGAGCGAGGAGGAGCAGAAGGCCGTGCTGTGGGCCAAGCCCGCGCGGAGCGTCAAGTCCGCCAAGTGGTCCGCCGCGGACGCCGTGCTGATCGACGAGGCCACCGATCTCGTCTCGCGCACCCACTCCCTCGGGCATGTCGTGCTCGACGAGGCGCAGGATCTCTCCCCCATGCAGTACCGCGCGGTGGGCCGGCGCTGCACGACGGGTTCGGCGACCGTCCTCGGCGACCTCGCGCAGGGCACCACGCCGTGGGCGACGCGGAGTTGGGACGAGGCGCTGCGGCACCTCGGCAAGGACGGTGCTGTCGTGGAGGAGCTGACGGCCGGTTTCCGCGTGCCGCGCGAGGTCATCGCGTACGCGTCGCGGCTGCTGCCGGACATCGCGCCGGGTCTCACGGCGGTCGACTCGGTGCGTGAGGCGCCGGGTTCGCTCGCGGTGCGCCGGGTGGCGGAGGGCGGGGACGCCGAAGGACTGGACGCGGCTTGTCTGGAGGCGTGCGCGGAGTCGTTGCGGCAGGAGGGCTCCATCGGTCTCATCGCCGCGGACGCCCGGATCCCGTCGCTCGCCGGGGCGCTCGCGGCGGCCGGGATCACATACCTCTCCCCCGGCGAGGAGACGACGCAGGACACCCGCCTCACGCTGGTGCCCGCGTCCCTCGCGAAGGGCCTTGAGTACGACTACGTGGTACTCGACGAGCCCACCGCGATCGTCGACGGCGAGCCCGACGAACGCACGGGCCTGCGCCGCCTCTACGTGGCGCTGACCCGTGCGGTCTCCGGCCTGATCGTCGTCCACATGACCGACCTGCCCGAGCAGCTCGCTTAGAGCTCGTCTTTGGGGTTCTTGGGGTCGGCCGGTGCGCCGGCAGCTGCTGGAGCTGCGGCCGAGGGCAGGTGCGTGACGATGAGGACGATGCCCGTGAGCGTGACGACGCGGGTCGCCGCGTCCAGGCCGTTCCAGGCGTCCGACTGCCACATGGCGAACCATTCGCCGCCGATCCCGATGAAGCCGACGCCGAAGAGGAGGAGGATCATCAGCAGACCGATGCTGCCGGTGCGGCGGGCGCGGTGGAGGCCCTCGGACCGGCTCGGGCCCTGCGGGCGGCGCAGGGCGCGGGCCCACAGGACCGTCGACGTGCCGAGGACCAGCGCGGCCAGGGTTTCCCAGGCGATGATCCCGACGTACGCCGTGTCCTGCAGCGCGGTGGACTCCACGGCGCGCCACTTGAGGCCGTTGTCCTTGAAGGTGGTGTCCATCGCGAGGACATGGCGTACGAACTGCTGGTTGGTCTCGAAGTCGGTGATGTTCCCGAACGCGACGAGCGCGATGTAGAGCGCGACCGTCCCCGTGAGCAGTGTCGCGGCGACGGGCAGCGTCCCGGCCGCGAGTATGCGCTCCGCGGGACGCGTCTTTTCTGCTGGTGTCGGCATGAGGTCCCCTCCGTGTCGAACCAGTTCTATCGCGTCCCGCGGAGCAACGATCAACCGGTGAGCGACCGCTCCGCGTCCAGCGCGGTCCGCCACTCCGCGACCGCCGCGGCACAGACCGGCGCCGACCAGCCGTCGGGCCGGGCGGCGCCGCCGATGTGGAAGGCGTCGACGCCGGCCGCCGTCAGCCGCGGCAGGTGGTCGAGGCGGAGACCGCCGCCGATGAGGAGCTGCGGCTCGTAGCCCGGTTCGCCGCGCCGGGCCGCCTCGGTGAGCAGCGTCGGCAGGCCGTCGTCGACGCCGGTCGCGGCGCCCGCGGTGAGGTAGGTGTCGAGGCCGGGCAGGTCGGCGAGCTGCTTGCGCAGGGCGTCGCGGTCGGCGGCCCGGTCGATGGCCCGGTGGAAGGTCCAGCGGCACCCGTCGAGGGCGCCCGCCAGCGCTTCGACGGCGGGCAGGTCGGGGCCGCCCGCCTCGTCGAGGAAGCCGAGCACGAACTCGTCGGCGCCCTCGCTCCTGAGCTCGTGGGCGCGGCGCAGCAGTGCGTCGACGTCGCCCGCGGCGAACCCGTCGGCCAGCCTGAGCATGACGCGCAGCGGGATGTCGACGGCGGAGCGGATCGCGGCGAAGGTCTCGCGGGACGGGGTGAGGCCGTCCGCGGCCATGTCGGTCACCAGCTCCAGGCGGTCCGCTCCGCCGGCCTGGGCGGCGACGGCGTCCTCGGTGTCGAGGGCGATCACCTCCAGGACTGCACGCTTGCTCATGGATGTCTCTTCCTTCTGCTCGCTGCTCGATCCCGGCACGTACGTCTCACGCACATAGGTCTAGTCCAATTACCAGCCTACGCGCAGAACACCCCGGCGCGAGCCCTGTCGCTCGTGCCGGGGTGCGGGAATCGCCCGGGAAGGGGAAGTACGTGCGGAAGGTCAGGCCAGCGGCTTGAATCCCCGCAGGCGCAGGCTGTTGCCGACCACGAAGACCGACGAGAACGCCATGGCCGCGCCCGCGATCATCGGGTTGAGCAGTCCGGCGGCGGCCAGCGGGAGCGCGCCGACGTTGTAGGCGAAGGCCCAGAACAGGTTCGACCTGATCGTGCCGAGGGTGCGGCGGGAGAGCCTGATCGCGTCGGCCGCCGCCCGCAGGTCCCCCCGTACGAGAGTGAGGTCGCCCGCCTCGATCGCGGCGTCCGTGCCGGTGCCCATCGCCAGGCCGAGGTCGGCCTGGGCCAGCGCCGCCGCGTCGTTCACGCCGTCGCCGACCATGGCCACGGACTTGCCTTCCGCCTGCAGCCGCTTCACCACGTCGACCTTGTCCTGCGGCATGACCTCGGCGATCACGTGCTCGGGGGCGATGCCCACCTCGGCGGCGACCGACTCGGCGACGGCCTTGTTGTCGCCGGTCAGCAGGATCGGGGTCAGGCCGAGCGCGCGCAGCCGCCCGATGGCCTCGGCGCTGGTGTCCTTCACCGCGTCGGCGACCTCAAGGACCGCGCGGGCCTCGCCGTCCCAGGCGACCGCGATGGCGGTACGACCGGCAGCCTCGGCCTCGACCTTGGCGCGCTCCAGCCCGGCGGGCAGCCGGATCTCCCACTCCGTGAGCAGCTGCTCACGCCCGACCAGGACCGCGTGTCCCTCGACGATGCCCTGCACGCCGAGGCCCGCGACGTTCGCGAAGTCCTCCGGGGTGGGCAGTTCGCCCACCTCGGCGGCGGCACCAGCGGCGACGGCTCGGGCGATCGGGTGCTCGGAGGAGTGCTCAAGGGCGCCGGCGAGGCGCAGGACCTCGGCCTCCGTGGTGCCGTCCGCGGTGTGGGTGGCGAGGAGCGTCATCCTGCCGGTGGTGACGGTGCCGGTCTTGTCCAGGACGATGGTGTCGACCTTGCGGGTGGACTCCAGGACCTCCGGGCCCTTGATGAGGATGCCGAGCTGGGCGCCGCGCCCGGTGCCGACCATGAGGGCGGTCGGCGTGGCGAGGCCCAGGGCGCACGGGCAGGCGATGATCAGGACGGCGACGGCGGCGGTGAAGGCGGCGGTCAGACCGGCGCCGTTGCCGAGCCAGAAGCCGAGCGTGGCGAGCGCCAGGCCGATGACGACCGGCACGAACACCGCGGAGATCCGGTCGGCGAGGCGCTGGGCGGCGGCCTTGCCGTTCTGCGCGTCCTCGACGAGCTTGGCCATGCGGGCGAGCTGGGTGTCGGCGCCGACGCGGGTGGCCTCGACGACGAGGCGTCCGCCGACGTTGAGGGTGGCGCCGGTGACGGAGTCGCCCTCGCCGGCCTCGACGGGCACGGACTCGCCGGTGAGCATGGACGCGTCGACGGCCGAGGAGCCCTCGACGACCTTGCCGTCCGTGGCGATCTTCTCGCCGGGCCGCACCAGGAAGCGGTCCCCGACCTCCAGCCGGCTCACGGGAATGGTCTCTTCGCGCCCGCCGTCGCGCAGCACGGTGACGTCCTTGGCGCCGAGCTGGAGCAGCGCCTTCAGGGCGGCGCCCGCCTTCCTCTTGGAGCGGGCCTCGAAGTACCGCCCGGCGAGGATGAACGCGGTCACCCCGGCCGCGGCCTCCAGATAGATGTTCCCCGCGCCGTCGCTGCGGGCGATGGTCAGCTCGAAGGGGTGCGTCATGCCGGGCGTGCCCGCGGTGCCGAAGAACAGCGCCCACAGGGACCAGAGGAACGCCGCGGACGTGCCGACGGAGATCAGCGTGTCCATGGTGGCGGCGCCGTGCCGGGCGTTGGTGTACGCCGCCTTGTGGAAGGGCCAGGCCGCGTACGTGACGACGGGCGCGGCGAGCGTGAGCGACAGCCACTGCCAGTACTCGAACTGCAGCGCCGGGACCATCGCCATGACGATGACGGGCACCGACAGGAGCGCCGCGGCGGTCAGGCGCTGCCGGAGCGGCCGCAGCTCCTCGCGGGCCTGCCGCTCCTCACGCGCCTGCCGCTCGTCGTCAGTCTCGTCGGCCCGCCGCTCGCCGCCCGCGGGCGGGGCCTCGTCGCGTACGGGAGTGGGCTCCTGCGCGGTGTAGCCGGTGGCCTCGACGGTCGAGATCAGGTCCTGGACGGAGATGTCCGCGCCGCGGTAGCTGACCTTGGCCTTCTCGGTGGCGTAGTTGACGGTCGCCTCGACGCCGTCCATGCGGTTGAGCTTCTTCTCGATCCGGGCCGCGCAGGAGGCGCAGGTCATGCCACCGATGGCGAGTTCGACCTCTGCGGCGGGCGCCGCCGTCCCGGCGGCACCGGGTGTGCTGGTGGCCATGGTTTCGGCTCCTGTACGAGTCGGGGTCCAGATACCCGGGGCGGGTACCGCTGACGAGATCCATGTATACCCCTGGGGGGTACCGAGCGCAAGGCCTTCCCCCCGCGACTCGCCCCGCTTGACTTCATACCCCAGGGGGGTATCTTCGGTGTCATGAACTCCGGACTGAAGATCACCGCATTCGCCGCCGCCGTCGCCGCGACCTTCGGCACCGCGTACGGCGTGGGCACGGGCATCGACCCCGTCACGGACAAGGCGCCGGCCGCCCGGCACGGGCAGCACGACGGCGACCGGCGCGAGGAGCACGACGAGAACGACGAGAACGAGCAGCACAAGGAGAACGAGGGGAACGCAGCGGTCCCCGGCGGCCTGCAGATCTCCGACCGCGGCTACACGCTGGACCTCAAGACGTCCCGCATCGACGCGGGCCGGCCGGAGGAGCTGCGCTTCGCCGTCGTCAAGGACTCCTCGGGCCGGAACGTCACGGCGTACCAGAAGGAGCACGACAAGGAGCTGCACCTCATCGTCGCCTCACGCGACCTGACCACCTACCGCCATCTGCACCCGGCCCGCGCGGCCGACGGCACCTGGTCGACGGAGGTCGAGCTGCCCGAGGCGGGCGGCTACCGCGTCTTCGCCGACTTCCGCCCCAAGGGCGCGAAGGAGGGCCTGACGCTGGGCGCCGACCTCGGCGTGGCGGGCGCGTACGCCCCGGAGGAACTGCCCGCGCACAGCACCACCGCGCAGGTCGACGGCTACGACGTCACGCTGAAGGGCGGGCTGAAGACGGGCGCGGGCGGCGACCTCACGCTGAGCGTGGCGAAGAACGGCAGGCCGGTGACCGACCTGCAGCCCTACCTGGGGGCGTACGGCCACCTCGTGGCGCTGCGGGCGGGCGACCTCGCCTACCTCCACGTCCACCCGAACGGCGCGCCCGGCGACGGGAGGACGAAGGCGGGCCCCGGCATCTCGTTCGGCACGGCGGCGCCGAGCAAGGGCGCGTACCGCCTGTTCCTCGACTTCAAGCACGAGGGGAAGGTGCGGACGGCGGCGTTCACGGTGCACGCGGGCGGCGGCGCGCACGCCGAACCGGAGAAGGGGGGCGGCCACCAGCACTGACGCCGCCCGTGTACGTCTCAGGCGGTCGTCGGCGCGACCGCCGCGAGCTCGTCCACCGAGCCCGACATGACGGCCCGGACGTGCGCGGTCAGATGGTCGAGGGGCCAGTCCCACCAGGCGAGTTCGAGCAGCCTGGCGATGTCGTCGGCGCCGAAGCGGCGCCGGATGAGCTTCGCCGGGTTGCCGCCGACGATGCCGTAGTCGGGCACGTCGTCGACGACCACGGCGCCCGAGGCGATGATCGCGCCGTGCCCGATGCGGACGCCCGGCATGACGGTCGAGCGGTAGCCGAACCAGACGTCGTTGCCGACGACCGTGTCGCCGCGTCCCGGCAGCCCGGAGATCAGGTCGAAGTGCTCGCTCCACGACCCGCCCATGATCGGGAAGGGAAACGTGGAGGCCCCGTCCATCCGGTGGTTGGCGCCGTTCATGATGAACCGGACGCCCTCGCCCAGCGCGCAGTACTTCCCGATGACCAACCGCTCGGGACCGTAGTGATAGAGCACGTTCCGCGTCTCGAAGGCGGTCGGGTCATCGGGGTCGTCGTAGTACGTGAAGTCCCCGACCTCGATCAGCGGTGACGTCACGAGCGGCTTGAGCAGCACCACTCGCTCCTGTCCCGGCATGGGATGCAGCACGTCCGGATCGGCGGGAACGAGGGGTGCGCCGGAGCCGGACGCGTCGGAGGCCATGCCCCCATGATCCCCCTCATCCGAAGAGGCACAACTCCTTTTCGGTGACGCCGGCCAGCTCGTACCGCGTGCCCGTCAACGGCCGCCCCGCACACAGCCGGACCAGCGTCGGCGCGTCCCCGATGTAGCGGGCCGGCGGCCGCTTCCCGTCGGGGACGCCCAGGGCCAGCGGCTCGTCCCGGCCGTCGACGTCCGCGTGCAGCGGCGGCAGTGCGGCGGCGGCATGCGCAGACCTGCTGAACCGCTCAAGGAGCACCAGCGCGTCGGCCAGCCCCTCACCGCCGTACGCGCCCGGCTTCCCCCACGCCTCCCGCACGTCCCCGGCGTGCACCCACTCCCCGAGGGCGACACCGTCCAGCATCCCCTTGGCCGCGGCGAGAATCGGCCCGGCCTCCGTCATGCCGCGCTCCAGCTCGTCCACGACACGGGAGTTGGACCAGTCGGCGCGCTCGGCGATGTCGCGTTCGTTGCTCTCGGGCGAGTACACGCCCTCCTCGAAGCGGCTCTCCACCACCCGCATCAGCGCGGAGCCGCAGTGCGCGAGCACATGCCGCACGGTCCAGCCCGGACAGCAGGTGCGGATCTCGTACGCCTCGTCGGGCGCGGCCCTCAACAGCGGTATGAGGGCGTCGCGTTCGGTACGGAGGAGACGGCCCGCGCGGTCGGGTTCGTAGTTCTCGTCGATGCCTGTCATGACGGCAGCCAACCGCCTGCGACCGCACATGGCAACATACCCCCCTCGGGTAAGAGGCGACTAGAGTCACGGCATGGCCGACGAAAAGGACCTCCACGCCCGCTGGGCCACCGCCCTGCTCCGCGCCGTCGAGGGCGCCCCCGACCCCGCCCCCTACGCGGACCGTCTCCTCGCCCGCTGGGCCGAGCCGCAGCGCCGGTACCACACCACCGACCACCTGGCGGCGGTCCTCGACCACATCGACGTCCTGGAGGACCACGCCGACGACCCCGACCTCGTACGCCTGGCGGCGTGGTTCCACGACGCGGTGTACGCACCCGACCGCTCGGAGAACGAAGAACGCTCCGCCCGCCTCGCCGAGCGCGCCCTCACCGAAGCGGGCCTGCCCGCCGACCGGACGGCCGAGGTGACGCGCCTGGTCCGCCTCACCGTCACGCACGACCCGGCCGACGGCGACCACAACGGCGAGGCGCTGTGCGACGCCGACCTGGCGATCCTCGCGGCCTCCCCGGACGCGTACGCCGCCTACGCGGCCGCCGTCCGCGAGGAGTACGGCTTCGTGCCGGACGAGGCGTTCCGCCGGGGCAGGGCCGATGTGCTGCGCCAGCTCATGGCGCTCCCCCGCCTCTTCAGGACGCCGCACGGCACGGCCCACTGGGAGGCACCCGCCCGCGAGAACCTGGCGACGGAACTGGCGCTCCTGGAAACCTGAGGCCCTTCCGCCGCCGCTCCCGTACTCTCTGCCGCATGCTTCTCATGGGTGGGGACCAGATCGACGAGGCCGTCGCGCACGCGGCCGGGGTGCTGCGCGCGGCGGCGGACCGCGACTGGGACGCGAAAGCGGGCGGGCTCGACTGGAGCTGCCTGAAGACGGCGGAACACATCGCGGGCTGCCACATCGCGTACGCGGCCCAGCTGACGGGCCGCGCCAAGGACGCCTACGTCCCCCTCGACGCCACCCTCGACGAGGGCACGGGCCCCGAGGGCGCGATCCAGGCGATCGAGGCGGCGGGAGCCATCCTGTCCGCCGTGGTCCGCACGACACCCCGCGGCGTCCGCGCCTACCACCCCTACCCCTCCGGCGCCGCCGACGCGACGGGCTTCGCCGCGATGGGCGTCACGGAGGTCCTCCTCCACACGCACGACATCGCCCGCGAGCTCGGCGTCGACGAAGAACCGCCCGCCGACCTGTGCGCGGCGGTCCTCGCGCACCTCTTCCCGCACGTGCCGCCGTCCCTCACCGGCACCACCCCCTGGGAAACGCTCCTGTGGGCCACGGGCCGCGGCACCCTGCCGGGCCGCGCGCCCGTCACGCAGTGGCGCTGGCACAACCCGCACTCCTTCCCCGCAGGCCCCGTCGCCCTGCGCGAGGTGACGCCCGCGGCCGCCGCGGATCTCGCCGCGGGCGGCACCGGCGGACTGACCTGGCTGGGCGGCGCCCCCTTCGACGGCACCCGCACGGCCGCGGACATGCTCACGAAGGCGTACGCCGCCGGGGTGCTCCGCCCTGGCTGGGGCATGTACGCGCTGGTGCGCACCGCCGACGAGCTGGCCGTCGGCGGCATGGGCTTCCACGGCCCGCCGGACGACAACGGCTGCGTCGAGGTCGGCTACGACCTGGTGGAGGCGGCCCGCGGCCACGGCTACGCCACGCAGGCCCTGCGTGCGCTCTCCGACTGGGCCCTGACCCACCCCGAAGTAACGTCCCTCCTCGCCGTGACCACCCCCGAGAACGTCCCGTCCCAACAGGTGGCAACCCGCGCCGGCTACCGCCGCCTCCCGGACCGCGACACGAACCACGCGTACGGCTTGCAGCGGGCCTGAGCCCTGCCGGGCCGCCTCCTCACTCCAGAGGCCGCAGAAAGCGCCGCTCGTAGCGCCGGATGCACCGCGTCCGGCGCGCCAGCTCGAAGGCTGCCTGGCACTCGGGGTCCGTCGCGCTGTCGGTGCGGTACTGCTCGTACGCGGCGAGGCTAGGGAAGGAGAAGAGGGCGTACGCGATGTCGCTGTCGCCCTCGCTGGGGAGGAAGTAGCCGTGGTGGGTGCCGCCGAAGCCGTTGACGAGGCCGACCCAGCGGCGGCCGTACTCCTCGAAGTCGGCGATGCGCTCCGGGTCGATCTCGTACTTCAGATGAACGGTGATCATGCGCCCGACCCTAGGGCCTCTGCCGGACCCGTGGTCCGGGCGCGCGAGGCAACTGGTCCGGGCGCGCGAAGCAACTAGGCCGGCCGCCCCTTCGGCCTCCGCAGCCCCGCCCCCGTGAGCCTCCGCACCAGTTCCTTCGAGCCGACCTCCACCGCGCCCGCCCGCACCGCGTCCTCGTACCGTTCCGCGGGTACGTCGTAGTGGTCGCGCTCGAAGGCGCGTGGCGGGCAGCCGATGCGTGCCGCGAACGCGTGCAGCTCGTCGAACGAGACGTCGCTGACCAGGTGGGACCACATGCGGCCGTGCCCCGGCCAGGTCGGCGGGTCTATGTAGACGCTCACGTCAGGCCGCCCACCGGTGCCACGACCACGCCCGCCTTGCCGCACACCCAGTGCGGGTCGGGCCCCAGCTCCGGCTCCACGTCGAGCGCGTGGGGCTCTCCCGTCTCGCACACGGGGCACAGCGGCCACCGCCCGTACCGTTCCAGGAGCGCGTCCTGGACATCCTGGGCGACGAGCCCCGCGATGTAGTCGACGCCCTCGGGCCACTGCTCGACCCACCAGCGCCGGTGCGCCACCGACTCCTCGACCATCGAGACGACCTCGGCCTCGGCGACCTCGCGGGCGACCAGGTCGGCGAGGACAAGTGCGCGAGCGGCGTGCAACGCCTGCTCCAAGGGGTCGATCGCGTCCATGCGGCCATTGTCCCCCACAGCTCTTGACCGGGCTCGCGCCCGAAAATACCTTTCAAATGTGACCCATGACGTGAAGGAAATTTTCGCGGACGCCGCACCCCCCGCCCCCGCCGCCCTCGCGGCCAAGGTGCGGACCCTGGCCCCGTCGATGACCCGGTCCATGCAGCGGGTCGCCGAGGCCGTCGCGGGCGACCCCGCGGGCTGCGCGGCCCTCACGGTCACCGGCCTCGCCGAGCTCACGGGCACGAGCGAGGCCACCGTCGTGCGCACCGCCCGCCTCCTCGGCTACCCCGGCTACCGCGACCTGCGCCTCGCGCTCGCCGGTCTCGCCGCCCAGCAGCAGTCGGGGCGCGCGCCCGCCGTCACCGCGGACATCGCCGTCGACGACCCCATCGCGGACGTCGTGGCGAAGCTCGCGTACGACGAGCAGCAGACCCTCGCCGACACCGCGGCCGGGCTCGACACCGTGCAGCTCGGCGCCGCGGTCGCCGCGCTCGCCACCGCCCGCCGCGTGGAGATCTACGGCGTCGCCGCGTCCGGGCTCGTCGCCCAGGACCTCGCCCAGAAGCTGCTCCGCATCGGGCACATCGCGCACGCGCACTCCGACCCGCACCTGGCCGTCACCAACGCGGTGACGCTCCGCGCGAAGGACGTGGCGATCGCGATCACCCACTCCGGTTCGACCGGCGACGTGATCGAACCCCTCCGCGTCGCCTTCGAGCACGGCGCCACGACGATCGCGATCACCGGCCGGCCGGGTGCGGCCGTCTCCCAGTACGCCGATCACATACTGACCACCTCCACGGCCCGCGAGAGCGAGCTGCGGCCGGCCGCGATGTCGTCCCGCACGAGCCAACTCCTGGTCGTGGACTGCCTGTTCGTGGGCGTGGCCCAGCGGACGTACGAGACGGCCGCGCCCGCGCTCGCCGCGTCCTACGAGGCGCTGGCCCACCGCCACAGCCCGCGCGGCACCAGCCGCTGACGCCCCTCCTGCCACCCCCCCCAACCCCCCGCACCGGACACGAAAGAGCCGCAGCCGCCATGACCTCCACCACCGACGCGACCGGCGCGACCGACCCGACGGGCGCCCCCCACCACCACCAGCACAAGCGCGGCGACGACTACGGCGAGCTCCGCGCCCAGCTGGCCACCCTCACCACCGAGGCGTTCCGGCCCGAGCTCTCCGGCATCGACCGGCTGCCCACCGCGGAGATCGCGGAGATCATGAACGGTGAGGACGCCACCGTCCCCGCGGCCGTCGCCGAGCAGCTCCCCGCCATCGCCGCCGCCATCGACGGCACCGCCGAGCGCATGGCCCGCGGCGGCCGCCTGGTCTACGCGGGCGCGGGCACCGCGGGCCGGCTCGGCGTGCTCGACGCCTCCGAGTGCCCGCCCACCTTCAACACCGACCCCGGCGAGGTCGTCGGCCTCATCGCGGGCGGCCCGAGCGCCATGGTCAAGGCGGTCGAGGGCGCGGAGGACAGCAAGGAGCTGGCCGCCGAGGACCTGGACGGGCTCGGCCTCACCGCGGACGACGTCGTCGTCGGCATCTCGGCCTCCGGCCGCACCCCGTACGCGATCGGCGCCGTCGAACACGCCCGCGCCCGCTACGGCGCGCTCACCATCGGCCTCTCCTGCAACGCGGGCAGCGCGCTCGCGGCCGCCGCCGAGCACGGCATCGAGGTCGTCGTCGGCCCCGAACTCCTCACCGGCTCGACCCGCCTCAAGGCCGGCACGGCCCAGAAGCTCGTCCTCAACATGCTGTCGACGATCACGATGATCCGCCTCGGCAAGACGTACGGAAACCTGATGGTGGACGTCCGCGCCTCGAACGAGAAGCTGCGGGCCCGCTCCCGCCGCATCGTCGCCCTCGCCACCGGCGCCTCCGACGAGGAGATCGAGGCCGCGCTCGCCGCCACCGACGGAGAGGTGAAGAACGCCATCCTCATCATCCTCGGCGGAGTCGACGGCCCCACGGCGGCCAACCTCCTCACCGCCTCCGACGGCCACCTCCGCGCGGCCCTCGACAACTCCCGCACCAAGGACTAGCCCTTCAGCTGTTTCTCTGTCGGGACCCGCTTCAGCCGGGAAACCCCGCCGTGTCGATGGTCGCCGCGAACGGATCCGGCAGCTTGAGGCTCTCCCCGAACGGCACCCGCTCGGCGTGCTTGTACGCCCCGTTCTGCGGGCCGGTGAAGAGCGTGACGGTCGGCCCGTACTCGTCGAAGCGGTCCACGAGCAGGTAGACCGGCACCGGGGCGTGCCCGTAGGCCCACAGCTTCTTGGTCCGGTCGTCCTTTGCGTTGCTCTGCGAGGTGATCTCGACGACGAGCAGCGCCTCCGACGCGTCCAGCGGATCGTTGACGTCGGGATCAGCGGCGTCCACGGTCTTGCGCGGGGCGAGTACGAGGTCCGGGACGTACAGCTTGCCCAAGGGGGCGATGTGGAGGCCGAGGGTCTGGTACACCCCCAACTCGTCCGGCGTCGACCGGTAGAGGACCCTCTGGAGGGCGTCAGCGATTCCGTTGTGGTGCCTGTGCGGCGGCGGTACCAAGGCAATCTGCCCTTCATCGATCTCGGCGTGCCAGCCCTCCGGCACATCCAGCTCACGCCATGCCTGGAGCAGGACGTCCCACGACCGGGGGTCGGGAGCCGTGTCGTGCTCGACCGGTGCTGCGGTCATCGCTGGTCCCTTCTCTTGTGGCCTGCGCGCGAGCGTAGATCGACGAACTTGCGGTCGTTGACCGCCCGGTCCCAGCGTCCCACGAACGAGCGCCCGAGACGCCGACCCGCTCACCGCGGCCGTGCCTGGACCTGCCGGTTCAGTTGCTGCACCTTCGCCCTGAGGACGTCTCCCGGCTCGGCGTCACCCACCGCCGCCGGCGGGCAGTCCCACTCCCTGCCACCGCCGATCGGCCTGAGCTGCACGAGGCCCCCTTCGCAGCCCATGACCTCCCCGACACTGCCGTCCCGGTAGTCGACGGCGTACGTCCCCGCCTCCCGCACCCGCGGATCCTCCCCGTTCACCGCGCCTCCTCCAGTACGGCGGCCAGCCGCAGCGCGGTGTCGAGGTTGCACCGCCCCAACTCGACCAGAGGCAACGTCCCGTCGGCCGCAGCGGTCAACGGATCGATCCGCAGCGAGGGCAACGTGACCCCGACCTCCGCGAGCCCCGCCTTCAACTGCCGTACGGCCTCCTCGGCCGCCCGCACCCGCTCGTCCGTCGTCAGCGCCATGACCTCCGCCTTTCACACTGAGCGTTTCTTTCCCATCACCCAGAGTGTCCAACTGCGCGTGACCTGAAAAGTGCATGCGTCCCCACAACGCTCCGTGTTCGCGGGCCTGAGGGGGGAGACTTCGGTGGGCCTGCGCCTTTGACGGTCACCGGGGCCGCCCGGTTTTTTGCGGAGTGTGGCGCCTCCGGGCCACCAGTAAAGGGCGCTCCCTGCGGTCGCGTCGGCTCCGCCGATTCCGCTCCGCTCCACCCTTGACTGCCGCCCCTCCACCGCACGTTGACTGTGACCCGGACGGCCAGGGGTGGGGGC
>NZ_JBFAHP010000058.1:0-35407 GCF_040654255.1 Streptomyces sp. NPDC050732 | reverse complement strand
GCGAACGGAGCACCGAGCACACATCGGCGTCTTTGTCCGTGTGACGCGGCGCAGGGATGGCGAGTACGCACATACCCCCGCGGCCCCGCCCCACAGACGAACAGCAGGCGCAGACCCCGACCCGCGACGAACAGCAGGCGCAAACCCCGACCCGCGACGAACAGCAGGCGCAAACCCCGACCCGCGACGAACAGCAGGCGCAGACCCCGGCCCAAAGGCGAACACAAGGCGCCCCGCCCAGGCCCAGCGCCGGCGTCACCTCACGGCCTCGCCCCCCGCGCCTTCAGCAGCGTCGACATCAGAGCGATCTCCGACTCCTGCGACTCCACCATCCCCCGAGCCAGCCTCCGCTCCGCGGAAACCTCGCACCGGTCCACACACCCCTGCGCCATATGCACCCCACCCCGGTGGTGCCGCGTCATCAGCTGGAGGTACAGCACCTCCGCCTTCTTCCCGCTCAGCTTCCCCAGCCGTTCGAGCTCCGCCCCCGTAGCCATCCCCGGCATCAGCGCCCCGTCCTCGCCCGGCGGCATGTCGCCCATGCCCATCCACTCCATCGGAGCCCCGTCCGGCACCTTCGGCAGCTCCCACAGGTCCAGCCACCCGAGCAGCATGCCGCGCTGATTGGCCTGGGTCTGCGCGATGTCGTACGCGAGGCGCCGCACCTCCTCGTCGTCGGTCCGGTCGCGCACGATGTACGACATCTCCACGGCCTGCTGGTGGTGGACGGCCATGTCCCGCGCGAACCCCGCGTCGGCCGACGAACTCGCGGGCGAGTCACCCGAGTCGGAGGAGTCCGTGGCGGCGACCGCCGCCGTGATGCCGCCCCCGGCGACGACCGCGGCGACGACGCCCCCGACGAGCCAGTTGGTACGCCGCCTCACTGCGCCATCCCGCTCGTGCACGCCGCCCCGGGCTCCGGCGTCTGCTTGCCCTGGACGTACTTGGAGAAGAACTCCTTGACCTTCGGGTCGTCCGCGCCCGAGACCGTCCGCTGGTGGGCCCAGGCGGTCAGCATGACGGGGTCCTTCTGGTCCTTGACCGGGCTCATCAGCGAGTACGGCGTCGCCTTGACCTTCGCTTCGAGCTTCTTCAGGTCGGCCGGCTTCGCCTTGTCGTTGTACGTGACCCAGACGGCACCGTGCTCAAGGGAGTGCACGGCGTTCACCTCCGGGATCTCCTTCTCGTAGACGTCGCCGTTGCAGTTCATCCACACCTGATTGTGGTCCCCGCCGACGGGCGGCGTCATGGGGTAGTCCACTTTCTTCGTGACGTGCGTACGGCCGAGTTTGCCCCAGACCTTCTCGCCGTCGGCGGAGACCTTGTACTTCGGCCAGCCCTTCGCGTCGTCCTTCGGACCGGAGTCGTCGGACGCGTTGTCGAAGAGGAAGAAGCCGCCCACGCCGAGCGCCACGACGAGGACCGCGCCGAGGGTGATCGTCAGGACCCGGCCCCGCCGGTCACGCGCACGGTCCGCCCGGCGCATCTCCTCTATCCGGGCCTTGCGGGAAGCGTTGCTCGTGTTCTTGGCGGAACCCATGATGTGTCCTTCTGCGGAAAGGGCCGAACGGGACGACGAACGAGTCCGCTGATCGTAATGCGAGGGAGGCCCACTACTACAGGGCGTCCGAGCGCGGAATTTGAGCCAGGGATGCGCATTACCTACGCTCGGAGGCATGCGGCTCATGCGATCCACCGACCTGGCGCTGCGCACCCTCATGCGCCTGGCCGTGGTGAGCGACGCGGCCTCCACGACGGCGGCCTCCACGGCCGCCCCAACGACGCGCGAGGTGGCCGCCGACATGGCGGTGCCGTACACCCATGAGACGAAGGTCGTCGCCGAGCTCCAGAAGATGGGCCTGCTGGAGGCCCGCAGGGGCAGGGGCGGCGGGCTCGCGCTGACGGAGGCGGGCCGCCGGGCGTCGGTCGGCGCGCTGGTGCGGGCCTTCGAGGGCACGGGCGACGTGGTGGACTGCGAGGGCGGCGGCACGCCGTGTCCGCTGAACTCGGCATGCCGCCTGCGGGACGCGCTGCGCAGGGCGCAGGAGGCCTTCTACGCCTCGCTGGACGGGCTGACGGTGGCGGACATCGTGGCGGCGCCCACGGGCCCGCTGCTCCTGGACATCACGACCCGCGACGCCACCTGAGCCGGCCTGCGCGTCCTCCTCAGCTCCTCAGCTCCTCGCTCCTCAGCCCTGCGCCAGCCACAGATCGGGCCCGAACACCTCGTAGTGGATGTCCGAGGCGGCGACCCCGCGCGCGATCAGCTGGGAACGTACCGTCCGCATGAACGGCAGCGGCCCGCACAGGTACGCGCGCGTGCCCGGCGCGACCGCGGGAAGCGCCGCCAGATCGGCGAACCCCGTGAGCTCTGAGGGGTGTCCCGCCGCGGGCCGCTCATAGAAGAAGTACGCGGTGCCGTCCGGGAGTTTGCCGGTGTACGCCTCGTGGTCGGCGCGGAGTGCGTGGTCCGCGGGGGAGCGGTCGGCGTGCACGACCGTGACGGGTCCGCGGTGGCCGGCGGTGGCGAGCTGCTCCAGCATGGCGATCATCGGGGTGACGCCGATGCCCGCGGAGGCGAGCAGCAGCGGAACGCCCGCGTCCGCGTCCGTCTCGTGGAGGACGAGGTCTCCGTACGGCGGGGAGACGCGCAGGACGTCCCCTTCGCGCACGCGCGCGTGCAGGTGATTCGAGACCTCGCCTTCGGGCGTCCCGGGCGCCCCCACGCCCCCCGGCACCCGCTTCACACTGATCTGCCGTATCGGGGAGCCAGAGCCGGAGCCGGCAGCCATGCCCGCCGCCCCGATTCCGCCCGACAAGCTGTACTGCCGTATCTGACGTGCCCCGTCCGCGAGTTCGACCTGAACGGACACGTACTGCCCCGCGCGGAAGCCCGGCACGGCCTGCGCCCCGTCGACGGGACGCAGGCGAAACGTGGCGACGTCGTCCGTCTCCTCGACGCGCTCCACGACTTCCCACTCGCGCCAGGTGTCGGCGCCCGCCGTGACGCCCTGTTCGGCGTAGAGGCGGGCCTCGATGGCGATGAGGGCGTTGGCCATGAGCCAGTAGACGTCGTCCCAGGCGGCGGCGACCTCGGGCGTGACCGCGTCGCCCAGCACCTCGACGATGGCGGCGAAGAGGTGCCGGTGCACCGTCCCGTACTGGTCGGGGGCGACACCGAGCGAGGCGTGCTTGTGCGCGATGCGGTTGAGCATGACGTCCGGCCGCTCGTCGGGGTGCTCCACCAGGTGGACCGCGAAGGCGGCGATGGAGCCGGCCAGGGCCTGCCGCTGGGTTCCGGCGGCCTGGTTGCCCCGGTTGAACAGGTCCCGCAGAAGCTCAGGATGGGCCTCGAAGAGCCGTGCGTAGAACCGCTCGGTTATCTCCCCGATGGCGGCCCCGACGACGGGCAGGGTGGCACGGACGGTCGCGGCGGACTGCTCGGACAGCAACGGGACTCCTCAGCTCCGGGGAGATACGCCTCCCTTGTCTGTTTTCAGACCGTAGAAAACTTGCATCTCATATGCAAGTTAACGCCGTCGGCGGCCGGAGGCGACGCGGAGAGAGATCCACGGCCCGCTGTTACCGAGCCGCCGCGAAGCAGGCACTATGGGCACAGAGCTCGGACACACAACACAGACACACAGCACGGACACAGCGCGGCGGACGCGACGGCACGGAGCCCGCAACGCGTTCGAAACCGCGGAGTGGGATGCTCGGGTGTCAATGTGTCCCGAGCGTGCCCAGAGTGTGTCCCGCGGCACGGACGCAGGTGGCCTGACCAGCAAGGATGGGTGGAAGCGGAAGATGAACAAGCAGCAGGAATTCGTGCTCCGTACGTTGGAGGAGCGCGACATCCGGTTCGTGCGCCTGTGGTTCACGGACGTCCTCGGCTTCCTGAAGTCGGTGGCGGTGGCCCCGGCCGAGCTGGAGCAGGCCTTCGACGAGGGCATCGGCTTCGACGGTTCGGCCATCGAGGGCTTCGCCCGGGTGTACGAGTCGGACATGATCGCCAAGCCGGACCCGTCCACCTTCCAGGTGCTGCCCTGGCGCGCGGAGGCTCCGGGCACGGCCCGCATGTTCTGCGACATCCTGATGCCGGACGGCTCCCCGTCCTTCGCGGACCCCCGTTACGTACTGAAGAGGGCCCTCGCCAAGACCTCCGACCTGGGCTTCACCTTCTACACCCACCCGGAGATCGAGTTCTTCCTCCTGAAGGACAAGCCGCTGGACGGCTCGCGGCCCACCCCCGCCGACAACTCCGGCTACTTCGACCACACCCCGCAGAACGTGGGCATGGACTTCCGCCGCCAGGCCATCACCATGCTCGAATCCATGGGCATCTCGGTGGAGTTCAGCCACCACGAGGGCGCCCCCGGCCAGCAGGAGATCGACCTCCGCTACGCCGACGCGCTCTCCACGGCCGACAACATCATGACCTTCCGCCTGGTCATGAAGCAGGTCGCGCTCGAACAGGGCGTCCAGGCGACCTTTATGCCGAAACCGTTCTCCGAACACCCGGGCTCGGGCATGCACACGCACCTCTCCCTCTTCGAGGGCGACCGCAACGCGTTCTACGAGTCGGGTGCCGAGTACCAGCTCTCCAAGGTCGGCCGCTCCTTCATCGCGGGCCTGCTGCGGCACGCCGCGGAGATCTCGGCCGTCACCAACCAGTGGGTGAACTCCTACAAGCGCATCTGGGGCGGCTCCGAGCGCACCGCGGGCGCGGGCGGCGAGGCCCCCTCGTACATCTGCTGGGGCCACAACAACCGCTCGGCCCTGATCCGCGTCCCGATGTACAAGCCGGGCAAGACCGGCTCGGCACGGGTCGAGGTCCGCTCGATCGACTCCGGCGCCAACCCCTACCTGACCTACGCGGTGCTGCTCGCCGCCGGCCTGAAGGGCATCGAGGAGGGCTACGAACTCCCGCCGGGCGCGGACGACGACGTATGGGCGCTCCGCGACGCGGAACGCCGCGCCCTGGGCATCGAACCGCTCCCGCAGAACCTCGGCGAGGCCATCGCCCTCATGGAGAAGTCCGAACTGGTAGCCGAAACCCTCGGCGAGCACGTCTACGACTTCTTCCTCCGCAACAAGAAGCAGGAGTGGGAGGAGTACAGGTCGGAGGTCACGGCCTTCGAACTCCGCAAGAACCTGCCGGTGCTGTAGACACAGGTCAGAGCAGGTCAGAGCACTCTTCGCCCGCTTCACCAAGAGGGCCCACGGTCGCCGACCCTGGGCCCTCTCGGCTGTCTGCCTGGGGCTGGGCCGTCTGGCGCACGACCGAGCTACCAAACCGGACCCCATGGGGACGGGCACTCCCCTGGCCTGCTGGGGGTTCGGCGCATCAAGTCCGCCTCCAGGTCCGCCAAGGCCGCGTGATGATCTCGCGGTAGGTGTGGTGCGAAGGATGCTGGCCGCAGTGCTTCAGAACCCAGTCCTGCGGCTCCGCGAAGTCCTCACTGGCCGGTGACGTCTCACCATCCACAGCGCATTGCATGGCGTACGTTGTCGGCTCCGCATCCGGTTCCCGGTCGGGTTCGACGGTCCATGTCTCATGCCGCAGGACGGCCCGGATGCTCACAGTCCCCACCTCCCGTTGCTCAAGGAGGCCGTGTTGGCCATGGACACCTTCGCGCTCAGGTCCTCGGCTTGAGTAGGCAGGCGGAGCGCTTCGGGCGGGACGTCCCATTCCGTGCCGCCGCGAGGTGGGCGGAGCTGCACGTAGGGACCCTCGTGTCCCATGACGACGCCCGCTTTGCCAGTGCGCTTATCCACCATGAGGACGCCGATAGTCGGAGGGTCCGCGTTGTCGCTCACTTCTGCTGTCTCCTCGCCGTGGGGACGAACCGGCGCGGAACCGGAGTGCCGTGTCACTCGACAAGCAGCCAGCACCCGTCCGTGCTCATGCGGAGAAGCATCAGGCCGACCGGTAGGACCTAGAAACCACCCCCAAAACCCACTTCGGGACGTCCTGCGTCGGGTAGAACGTCCCTAGTGCCGTCCCAAGACTCGGGGGGAAACTCGTGCAGAACGAGCGACTACGTGCCGTCATGGCGGCCGGAGGTTGGACGTACGCCGCCCTGGCAAAGGCCGTCGAGGTCGACCCGAAGTCCGTCGAGCGATGGGTGAATCTGGGCCGTACGCCGCGCCGTGCCACAGCCTTGCAGGCGGCTGAAGCCCTAGGAGAAGACGTGCACGCACTCTGGCCGGCACTTCGGCAGGCCCGCGCCGCCCGCGCAATCAGCCCGGAACTCGTCGCACTCTACGAACAGCGTGCGGACCTCCCCGTGTCCACTTTCGTCGACATGATGACGCAGGCGTGCGAGCGCATTGACGTGCTGGTGTACGCGGCCGTCTTCCTGCACGAGGCGTACCCCCGGCTCAACGATCTGCTGCGTGAGCGAGCCGCCGAAGGCTGCACTGTTCGCATCGCGGTGGGTGACGCCGACAGCCCTAACGTCCAGGCGCGCGGTCAGGAGGAGAAGTTCGGGCACGGCATCGAGTCGCGGTGCCGACTCGCCCTGATGCACTACAGCTCTTTGACCGGCGTGTCCGGCATCGAGATAAGGACCCACGAAACGACGCTCTACAACTCCTTGTACCGCGCCGATGACCAGCTGCTGGTCAACGCCCACGTCTGGGGCGTGAACGCATACGGTGCCCCTGTGTGGCATGTCCGCCGAAACGGGGAAGGCGGCATGTTCGACACCTACGCCCAGAGCTTCGACGCGGTCTGGGCGACGGCGGAGCCGGTGCAGCAGGAGGAGTGACCATGGCGCGGACCGAGTACTACGACGACCCGAACGCACCGAAGCCGAACAGCATGGTGGTCGCGGCCTCTGCAGTCGTCACCGACGAGCAGGGGCGCATCCTGCTCCAGCGCCGTCGTGACAACGACCTGTGGGCCCTGCCCGGCGGCGGAATGGACCTCACCGACTCCCTACCCGGCACGGCGGTCCGCGAGGTCAAGGAAGAGACCGGCCTCGACGTTGAAATCACAGGCCTGGTCGGTACGTACACCGACCCGAAGCACATCATCGCGTACACGGACGGCGAGGTCCGGCGCCAGTTCAACGTCTGCTTCACCGCTCGAACTGTCGGCGGCCGGCTCGCGATCTCCAACGAGTCGACGGAACTCCGGTTTGTCCGTCCGGAGGACCTTGAGGAGCTGGCGATGCACCACACGCAGCGGCTCAGGCTCCGGCACTTCTTGGAGCACCGCGAGCGCCCATATCTCGGCTGACGGTGACGGATCACAGTAGTAGCTCGGCGTCGAGCGATAGTAGCTGTCGCCGCAGGCCTCGCATACGCCACTCAACACGCTTTCCAACGTGTGCAGGGCGCACATTGGCCGATCGCCTGAAGTGATCTCGTCTGGGCTCTCATGATGATCCAGTGTCTGCTGAAACTGCGTTCACTGTGGCTAGTATTGCTTGTCAGTCCCTCGGCCTGGCCGCTGCTGCTGACGGCTTCCGCCGAACCTTCAAGAGCTCTGCCGCGCCCGGTGAACGGTTCTTCAAGCGGGTGCTAGCGACCGAAGCCGCGATGGTGCGCCGGTGGTGGACTGCGCTTGTTCGTGGGGTGCGTCGCTTACTAAGGCGTCCTTCCCCTTCCGTGACGGGGACTCTCGGAACGGCTCTGGAAGTCTCGGCCGCAATGAACGTACGCGGCCTCTTCCAGTTCGGCCCGCTGCCGGACGCGACACAAGATGCAGCAGCCTTCGCGACCGAGATCGAGCGCCGCCTGAACCGGGTTTACCGACTCGCTCAGGATGTTGAGCACAACCTCAAAGAGGAAGAGGACTCTCGCCGCAGGGCAGACCAACGAGTCGCTTCGGAACTGGAGACCCGCATCTTGTCCTTGGACGAAGAGGCCAAGCACGGCGACATTCGCGGTTTGCACGAGCAGGTGCTCGGCTGGTTCTTCGTCGTACTCGGTCTTGTGGCTCAAGCCTTGGCCGACCTGGTGCTCTGAGCAAATGTCCCTCTGAAACTCGAAGTTCCGACGAGGGCCTAGCGCCCTCGCCACCAATGACCCGTAGCCCGCCGTCCCCCTCACCTTGTACTCGCTTGCGTCATCCATGGGCGGCGCAAGTCCCCGACGGCTCACGGCCTCCCCGGCGCGCATCACCTGGAAGTTCAGGGATGCGAATGTCAGAGGTGTCTCGTAACCTCCCGATTGGGATTGGACGTCAACTCTGCCGCCTAGGAGAGTCATTGAGCAGCTTGGGAGATCCGAGTGTGTGGTTTGCGCCGGTGCTCTGATTGGCGGGAGCCCTAGGCCGTGTATCGAAAGTGGATCATGAGTTGTGAATGATCACAGTTCATGGGTCGGGGAGATCTCACGGATGAGCAGTGGGCGGTGCTGGAGCCGTTGTTGCCGAAGGGAATGAAGCCGGGGCGGCCGCCCGTCTGGTCTCGCCGACGGTTGATTGACGGCATAAGGTTCCGGGTCCGGACCGGTGTTCCGTGGCGGGACGTCCCCGTCGAGTACGGACCGTGTGGCCGGGTCTACGACCTGTTCCGCCGGTGGCAGCGGAACGGACCTGGCACCGGATCCTCACCCGCCTTCAGTCCCTGGCCGACGCGAAGGGTGTGATCGACTGGGACCTGGGCGTCGACTCCACGGTCTGCCGCGCCCACCAGCATGCGACCGAGCTTCCTGGTCACGGACCGGGACGGTCGCGCGGCGGGTTCACCACCAAGCTGCACCTGGCCGTCGAGCAGGGCCAAAAGCCCAGGTCGTTCGTGATCACGGCAGGACAGCGGGGGGGGGGGGGGGGGCTCACCGCAGTTCGCACCCGTCCTGGCAAAAGTCCGCGTGCCCCGCAGCGGGCCGGGTCGGCCACGCGTCCGTCCCCGACGGGTCCGCGCCGACAAGGCGTACGCCTCGCGCAGAAACCGCATCTACCTGCGCCGTCGCGGAATCCGCTGCACCATACCCAACAAGGCCGACCAGGCACGCAATCGCCAAAAGCTCGGCTCCCGTGGCGGTCGGCCACCCCGTTTCGATCCGGCCGACTACCGCAAGCGTCACGCGGTCGAGTGCGGGATCAACCGCCTCAAGAGGCACCGCGCCGTTGCCACGCGATACGACAAGCTCGCGGTCCGCTACGAGGCAGCCGTCCTTGTCGCAGCCATCAACGAGTGGCTGTGACTCCGGCCGTCACGCGGTGGTCGCCACGGCGCTACGTTCCAGGCAGAGATCGATGTTGCGCACAGCGGGCGGCCGGATCCTGCCCCTATGCCTTGCGACGGCATCCGGCGAGGAGGGTTGCGACCATGTGCTTGGCGTCGGCCTGGTCGTAGTCGGGGCCGGTGATACAGAGGTTCCCGATGGCACGCATGAGGGTGTAGGCGGTGATGCCGGGGCTGAGTTCGTCGGCGGCGGCGCAGGCGTCGAGCAGCGTTGCGCAGGCCGGGACCAGAGTGTCGAGCATGAGGGCGTGGAGGTTCTCCAGCCCTGGATCACCGGACCCCAGGGCGGCACCGAGGCCGTGCTTGGTCACCAGGAACTCCACGAACGCGTCCGCCCAGCAGGTCAGGGCGGTGAACGGGGAGGCTGATTCCTCCAGGAGCTGGGGCGCGAGTGCGGTGCATGTGTCGATCTGGTGCCGGTAGACGGCGGTGACGAGGTCCGCCCGGGTCGGGAAGTTTCGGTAGATCGTGCCGACGCCGACGCCGGCGCGTTCGGCGATGTCGCGGATGGGGGCTTGGACGCCCTGGTCCACGAAGACCGCTGATGCGGCCGCCAGCACGCCGCTGCGGGTGCGCTGCGCCTGTGCTTGGCGTACTCCGACCGCTTCGGGCACGAGACCCTCCCTTTACTCGCGGAACAATGTTCCGCTAAATTGGCGGAACGGCGTTCCGCCAAAGTATGGCAGAGCGATCCCATGGAGAAAGTACAGGTCCCCCATGTCTTCCAGCCCTCTCAACCAGCGGATCGTCGCGGTCAAGCCCATCACCGTTCCCGTGCCCGGCCGCAGCGTCGACCTCCAGGTGAAGGTCACCGCTCCACTGTCAGGGCAGAACCTTCCCGTCATCGTGTTCTCCCACGGCAACGCATGGTCCCTGGACGGATACGAACCCCTTGTCGACCGGTGGGCAGCTGCCGGATTCATCGTCGTGCAGCCCACCCACCTGGACTCCCGCCGCAACGGCATCGAGTGGGACGACCCGCGCTTCGCCAGCATCTGGCGCGTCCGGATCGCCGACCTCCACGCGGTCCTCGACGGCCTCGGCGACATCCTTCCCCAGGTCGGCGGAGTGGAGACCCGCGTCGACCATGAGCACATCGCGGTCGTCGGCCACTCCTGGGGCGCCCAGACCGCCGGCGTGATCCTCGGCGCGCGCGTGCTCGACGCCGACGGCATTCCCGGAGAGGACTTCTCCCACTCCGCGGTCTCGGCCGGCGCGCTGATTGCCGCGACCGGAACCGGCGACACCCTCACCCCGTTCGCCGCGGAACACCTTCCGTTCATGCGGCCGGACTACTCCACCATGACCACCCCCGCCCTGGTCATCGCGGGCGGCAAGGACCAGTCCCAGCTCTCCACCCGGGGACCGGAGTGGTTTACCGACGCCTACCACCTCAGCCCGTCCCCGAAGAGCCTGCTCACCATCGCCGAGGGCGAGCACACCCTCGGCGGCCTCGCCGGCGAGAAGGTCGCCGAGACCACCGACGAGGACCCCGCCCGCGTCGCCCTCGTCGCCGACGCGATCTCCGCCTACCTCCACGACGCCTTCAAGCTCAACGACGCCGCGTGGACCGCACTCGACAACGCCGCTGCGGCTGGCGACGGCACATGGAGCATCACCAGCAAGTGAACCCAACCAGACCGCGCTGTCGACCGAGCCGGGTGCGGGCGGGACGGGCCCCCTGGTCCACACCAACCGCGACTGCCCGCGCCGACGGGGAGTCTGCTCGTCGCACCTGCACTGGCGGCAAGCTCGCCGGACTGCGTTTGTCCGTGCCATCGCTGCTGTGCGCAAGGCTGAGTCCCTCCGCGATCTTGCTACCGGGGAGCAGGCCCAAGTGCATGGCGGGACCCCAGAGGAGGTTTCTTCCTTCAACCGGGCTGTGAGAGAACGGGGCCTTGAGCGGTTCATCAACGCTATGTACGAGGGTGATCCGATTGGCCCTGGCCCTATCCGTGTGTGGGCGGGCGTCGGCGCAGCCGGGGCAGAGCGGGCCGAAGGCAGGAGCGGCAGCCCCGAGCGGAGCCGTGAGCCCGCCCGGCGGCGCGGAGCGGCGCCGGGTACTTGAATCAGCAGAGTAAGTCGCATCTCAGGCGTCGCCTGAGATGCGCCAGAGCGGTGCTTCGTACTGGAGTGGGCGACGACTGATCAGCAGATCGCGGAGAGGCTGTCGTTGTTTGCCGTCGAAGCCCAGCGCTTCGGTGAGTCTGCGGAACGTCGTGTGCGTGATGCCACGCCGGCGGGCGGCTGCCTCGAACTCGTCGAGGCGGTGGAGTGTGCGGCCGGGGTCGAGCTTGTGGGCTGGTTGGGTCGCGCGTCGGCTCGCCTTGTTGCGCTCGTAGTCGATTTCCGAGCAGCCACAGATCTCTCGGCTGTGCTGCTCCGCCTCGGTGAGGGTTTTCGTGGTGAGGAGAGCGCGGGCCAGCTCGTTTCGGTGCAACGCCTGATCCAGGGACGCTTCGTGGAGGGTGGCGCTCTGGTCCGTGAGTGGGACCGGTAGGCCGGCGTCTCTGACTTCGCACAGGCCGCGGACCCCGCGCGCTGCGGCGGCCAGCATGCCCGTGGCCTCGGAAGGGTGCCATTCCAGTACCGAGCTGATCGGTTCGATGTGTTTGCTCGTTAATGTCAGGGCCGGTGGGCCCATGCGGTCGGCCAAGTCTTCGGCCGGGATCTCGCCGTCCAGCCCTGGGCCGGCAATCAAGAGTCGGACGCAGGCGCCGAGTTGCGAGCACGCGGAGAGCGTGAGCGCGTCTGCAAGGGGGCTTCGAAGTGTCGGCTCGTCGCCCTTGGCGAGGATGTCGCCGCCGACGTCCAGGAGATCGATGGACTCGGGGTTCAAGTGGTGCACCAGTGAGGTGATTTGGTGCGCGACGCCCTCGGCGCCGTGTCTGGGGTCGATCAGCGCGAAGGTGTGGGGGAGTTCGCTCGCCAACCGGGGGAGCGTGGAGCCTGCTGGTGCGATCGGCCTCGCGGTCGGCGGGACCGCCCAGACGCTTCGCGTGAGGGGGGCCAGCCCCTTGAAATCGTCCGGCCCTCGGGGGCCCGGCACCGGGTCGACGAGCAGCCGGTCCCACGCGTACGTGAGGATCACCGCTGGACTTCCGCTGTCCCCGTACAGGGCTGCGTCAACCATCGAGGCGGCGACGGCGTCGCCCCCTCCTCCGGCTGCCACGATCAAGCGTGTCACCCGCCTCAGCGTAGGCGTTCGCGTGTTGACCACTCACCCTATAGTGGCCACTGGCCATAGCCACTTAGCAAGGGGAGATCCGATGCCGCAGATCGAAGAGGTTCAGCCCAAGTACCTTCAGATCGCACACCACATCCGCGATCAGATCCTGCGAGGCGACCTGAGGCCGGGTGACGAGGTTCCGTCCGAACGGCAACTTGCCGCCGCCTGGGCGGTGTCACGGCCGACGGCTGCCCGATCGCTGGAGGTGCTGAGCCATCAGGGGCTGGTCGAGAAGCGGCAGGGGTCGGGCACCTACGTCCGCGGCCTTGCCGTCAATCGC
Organism: Streptomyces sp. NPDC050732; assembly: GCF_040654255.1. Classification (NCBI taxonomy): domain Bacteria; kingdom Bacillati; phylum Actinomycetota; class Actinomycetes; order Kitasatosporales; family Streptomycetaceae; genus Streptomyces; species Streptomyces sp. NPDC050732. Next base: position 22,698 of record NZ_JBFAHP010000058.1, on the reverse strand, counting down.
CGGGCTCGGGAGCTTTACGGGCGCGCGAGGCAGACCGGCAAGATTTACACGCCCGGCGAGTACGCGGTGATCACCTCGGCCGGTTGGCTGGAGGCCCCGGACCATGTGGTCGAGGCGCTGAGCCTGTCGCCCGGGTCCCGTGCCGTTCATCGTCGCCGCGTGACCAAGGACGCGTCCGGGCCGATCGCGATCTCCACCTCGTGGTTCAGCGGCGATGTCGGTGAGCGTGCGCCCAAGCTCCTCGATCCTGAACGCATTCAGGAAGGCACCCTCATGTACGTCGAGAACATGACGGGTCGCCAAGGGAGTTACGCGGAGGATCGCATGTGCGCTCGGCTGGCGACCGAAGACGAGGTCTCGGACCTCGCACTCGCCTCTGGGTCTGCTGTCTTGGTTTGCCGTCACGTTGTCTATGACGTGCAGGATCGCCCCCTGGAGTTCGCCGAGGCCACGTACCCGCCCGGCCGTTGGGCGTTCGAGCAGGGGTACCCGATCGGTTAGAGAATCCCGCCCCTCGGTGCGAACCGCTTGTGACCTCAAGTGGCCAATGCCACTATCCAGTAAGTGGCTAAGGCCACTTCACAGGAGGAGTGGTGCTCATGACGGATGTGTGTGGTCGCCCGGAGGGGGCTTGCCCGCTCGGGGGCATGACTCTCTATCCCGTTCCCGAGTCCGTCGCTCGGGCGCGGCGGTGGTTTCGCAACTTCACAGCCTCGTACGACCTGACCTGCTCGGTCGACGACTGCCTCCTGATGCTCTCGGAGCTGGTGACGAACGCTGTCCTCTACGGCGAGGCCGAGGAGTCCTGGAGAGTGCGCGTCGAGTGGTGGCGTGAAGGAGAAGCCCTGGGGGTGGACGTGCACAACCCAGGGTTCCCGGCTGACGTTCGGCGACGTGATCCTGACGCGGATGACGCGCATGGGAGGGGACTGCTCCTGGTCGATGCGCTGTCGGACTCCTGGTGTGCCGGGCCCAGTCGTTTCGGTGGCACTGTCGTCTCTTTCAGGGTCGATGCGGCCTGGAAGCCGCGTTAGATGAGCCCTACGCCATCGTGGGTGCGGACAGCCGACGGGGACGTCTCGTCGAGTGGGTCCAGGACGCGGATCGCGTATGCCGCCGTCGGCGGATTCGGGGAGTACCGCTCTGAAGTCACCGCGTTCGAGCCCCGCAAGAACCTGCCGGTGCGTGTAGTCGCGGGACGGGGACGCCGGGCGGGGCAGCCCGGCGTCCCCGGCCGGTCAGGCCTTCGGCACGATCGCGTCCCGCAGCGAGGTGGTCGCCCGCACCCGGTACTCCTGGATCGCCCACCCGTTCCCGTCCGGGTCCGAGAAGTACATGAACGTGCCGCCGTCCTGCGGCGCGTGCTGCACCGGCTCGGAGACGTCGAGCCCGCGCGCGACCAGCTCCGCGTGCGCCGCCTTCGCGTCGGCGACGCACAGCTGCAGGCCCTGGTAGGAACCGGAGGCCGGCCGCGGTCCTGCCATCGTCTCCCAGAGCGCGTCGCCCGCCAAGGCGATGGAACAGCCCGAGCCCGGTGGGGTCAGCTGGACGATGCGCATGCCCGGCATGACCTCCGTGTCGATGTCGACGTGGAAGCCGAGCTTGTCGCGGTAGAACTCCATGGACCGGTCGATGTCGGAGACCGGCAGCGGGATCACTTCGAGTGTGTATTCCATGGGCCGCAGTACATCAGGGAGTTGGGGCCGTGTCAGCGTTCCGCGAGGTCGTGGCCCGCCACTCGGGCGTACGGTCCCCGGGCCGGCCGCTGGATCACGGGCCGCGCGCTCCTCGAAGAGGCGAAGAGGCGGTTCGAAGAGGCGGTTCGAAGGGACGGTTCGAAGGGGCGGACTCCGCGGGCGCGCCGAGTTCGCCGGTCAGGCCGTAGGCTCGGGCCGAGGAGTGATCGAACGGAGGATCGGCATGACGCTGCCGCAAGGGCGACGGAGCAGTACGTTCACGCGGCTGCTGCGGCACGGTTTCACCGACCCGTCCGCCGCCGAGCGGCTGCTCGACGACCCCGCGCTGAGCGCCGTACGCTCCGACCCGCTGCTCCTGGACGCGCTCGGCGCCACCGCCGACCCCGATCTGGCGTTGCTGGGCCTGGTCCGGCTCGTGGAGGCGCAGGGGAGCGACCTCGGGCGGCGGGAGCTGCTCGACACCCTCGTCACCGCGAAGCCCCTGCGTGACCGCCTCCTCGGCGTGCTCGGCGCCTCCGAGGCCCTGGCCGACCACCTGGCCACGCATCCCGGCGACTGGCGTGCCCTCGTCACGTACGAGTCGGCGGACCTGCACCCCGGCGTGGCGGAGTTCGAGCGGGGTCTCGCCGTCGCCACCGACCCGGTGTCGCTGCGCGTCGCCTACCGCCGCTGCCTGCTCTCCATCGCGGCGCGCGACGTGTGCGGCACGACGGACGTCGCCGAGGCGGCGGCCGAGCTCGCGGACCTCGCGACGGCGACGCTGCGGGCGGCGCTCGCCATGGCCCGCGCGGCGGCGCCCGGCGACGCGGCGCTGTGCAGGCTCGCGGTCATCGCGATGGGCAAGTGCGGCGGCCACGAGCTGAACTACGTGTCCGACGTCGACGTCATCTTCGTGGCGGAGCCCGCCAACGGCGCTGACGGCACCGACGGCGCCGACGAGGGCAAGGCACTGCGGGCCGCGACCAGGCTGGCCTCGCACATGATGCGGATCTGCTCCGAGACGAACGTCGAGGGCACCATCTGGCCCGTCGACGCGAACCTCCGCCCCGAGGGCAGGAACGGTCCTCTGGTGCGCACGCTCTCCAGCCACCTCGCGTACTACCAGCGGTGGGCGAAGACCTGGGAGTTCCAGGCGCTCCTCAAGGCCCGCCCGGTCGCGGGCGACCTCGCGCTCGGCGAGGAGTACGTCGCCACGCTCGCGCCCCTCGTCTGGCACGCCGCCGAGCGCGAGAACTTCGTGACCGACGTGCAGAAGATGCGCCGCAGGGTCGTCGAGAACATCCCGGCCGGGGAGGTCGACCGGGAGCTGAAGCTCGGCCCCGGAGGCCTGCGCGACGTCGAATTCGCCGTGCAGATGCTGCAGTTGGTGCACGGCCGCAGCGACCCCTCGATCCGCAGCGGGTCGACGCTGGTCGCGCTGCACGCGCTGGGCACGGGCGGTTACGTGGGGCGTGTGGACGCCGCCCAGCTCGACGACGCGTACCGCTTCCTGCGCTCGCTCGAACACCGCATCCAGCTCTACAAGCTGCGCCGCACCCACCTCGTGCCGGAGGGCGACGCCGACCTGCGGCGCATCGGCCGCTCCCTGGGGATGCGCACGGAGCCGATCACCGAACTGAACCGCGCGTGGAAGCGGCACACCTCCGTGGTGCGCCGCCTGCACGAGAAGCTGTTCTACCGCCCGCTGCTCGACGCGGTCGCCCAACTCGCGCCCGGCGAGGCGCGGTTGAGTACGGAGGCGGCCCGCGAGCGGCTCGTCGCGCTCGGCTACGCGGACCCCAGCGCCGCGCTCAGGCACCTGGAGGCGCTGGCGTCCGGCGTGTCCCGCAAGGCGGCCATCCAGCGCACCCTGCTGCCGGTCCTGCTGGGCTGGTTCGCGGACTCCGCCGACCCGGACGCGGGCCTCCTCGGCTTCCGCAAGGTGTCCGACGCGCTCGGCAAGACCCCCTGGTACCTGCGGCTGCTGCGGGACGAGGGCGCGGCGGCCGAGAACCTCGCCCGCGTCCTGTCCGCCGGACGCCTCGCCCCCGACCTGCTCCTGCGCGCCCCCGAGGCCGTCGCCCTCCTCGGCGACCAGCGCGGCCTCGAACCGCGCGGCCGCGCCCACCTGGAGCAGGAGGTCCTGGCGGCGGTGCGCCGCGCCGACGGCGCCGAGCAGGCCGTCGCGGTGGCGCGCGGCATGCGCCGCCGCGAGCTGTTCCGCACCGCCGCGGGCGACATCATCAGCTCGTACGGCACGGAGGACAGCCCCGCCGAGGCCGATCCGGGCGCGCTCGCGGACCGGGTGGGCGACGCGGTCTCGGACCTGACGGCCGCCACGATCGCGGGCACGCTGCGCGCGGTCGTCCGCGAGGGCTGGGGCAACACGCTCCCCACCCGCTTCGCGGTCATCGGCATGGGCCGCTTCGGCGGCCACGAGCTGGCCTACGGATCGGACGCGGACGTCCTGTTCGTCCACGAGCCGCGCGAGGGCGCCGACGAGCAGGAGGCGGCGAAGGCGGCGGCCAAGGTCGTCGCCGAGATGCGCCGCCTCCTCCAACTCCCGTCCGCCGACCCGCCGTTGCTCATCGACGCGGACCTGCGCCCGGAGGGCAGGAGCGGCCCGCTGGTGCGCACCCTCGGATCGTACGAGGCGTACTACCGCCGTTGGTCCCTCGTCTGGGAGTCCCAGGCGCTGCTGCGGGCCGAACCAGTCGCCGGTGACGAGGAGTTGGGCCGCGCCTTCATCGACCTCGTCGATCCCCTCCGCTATCCGGCGGACGGCATCGGCGAGGACGCGGTCCGCGAGATCCGCCGCCTCAAGGCCCGCATGGAGGCGGAGCGGATGCCGCGCGGCACGGACCCGACCCTGCACGCGAAGCTGGGCCGCGGCGGCCTCTCCGACGTCGAATGGACCGTACAGCTCCTGCAGTTGCAGCACGCCGGTACCGTGCCGGGCCTGCGCACGACCCGCACGCGCGCGGCCCTGGCCGCCGCACGCGAGGCGGAGCTGATCCCGGCCGACGACGCGGCGACCCTCGACGAGGCGTGGGTCCTCGCGACCCGCGTACGCAACGCGGTGATGCTGGTCCGCGGCCGCGCGGGCGACACATTCCCCTCCGACGGCCGCGAACTGGCCGCCGTGGCACGTTACTTGGGCTACGACACCGGCCACGTGGGCGACATGCTGGACGACTACCGCCGCAGCACGAGGAGGGCTCGGGCGGTGATGGAGGAACGGTTCTACGGCTCCTGAGGCCGGCCTCTGCGAACCCGGCGCCGCCCCCTCGCGCTGCCCCAACAGACACCCAACCCTGCCCTTGCGCACCTGGCCCGGCGGCCACCCCATGGCGTATCCAGGAAGAGTCCCAGTCCGTCTCCCTGGAGGCCCCATGCGCGCCCGCGAAACCGCCCGACCCGCCGACGGGGAGCGAGCCGGCCGCACACCGGCCCGCGCCGCCGCGTCGCCGTCAAGCGCGGGCGGCACCATGAGCGCGCAGGAGCTCATGGCGCTGCAGCGCACCGCGGGCAACGCGGCTGTCGTCCAAGCGGTGCAGCGGTCCGCCGTCCACGACGTCCTCCGCGCCGGCGGCCGGCCCCTCGACACCGCCACCCGCACCGACATGGAGGCCCGCCTCGGCGCGGACTTCTCCGACGTCCGCATCCACGACGACAGCGCCGCGAAGGCCTCGGCCGCCGAGGTCGGCGCCCGCGCCTACACCTCCGGCAGCCACGTCGTCATCGGTGACGGCGGCGCGGACCGCCACACGCTCGCCCACGAGCTGACGCACGTCATCCAGCAGCGGCAGGGCCCGGTCGCGGGCACCGACCACGGCAACGGGCTCCGCGTGTCGGACCCGTCCGACCGTTTCGAACGCGAGGCGGAGGCGAACGCCCACAAGGTCCTCTCGGGCCCGGCGCCCGCGGCCCACACGGAAGCGGCACCGGTGCAGCGCGCCGCGACAGCGACAGACACCGCGACCGCGACAGCCACCGCGGTGCCGGTCACGTCCGCCGTGCAGCGCGCCCCCAGCACCCAGACGGCTCCCCGGGTCGACTGGAACAAGCTCCAGGGCATCATCGTGGGCCGGGACCGTACGCTCGCCGGATTCAAGTTCACACCCCAGTGCTGGAACAACGGCGGCAACAACCTCATCTCCTTGTCCCTCCCGGTCCACGTGAGCGACGGCGGTACGACGGCCGAACTGGCCGTGCACCTCAATGTGATGCTCACCAGCGGCGGCGAGGTCAGGGATCGCGGCACGGGTGACTCCGTGGTGGCGATCAAGGGAGCGCTCTTCCATTTGACGGCCCGCCCGGCGGCCGGGCAGAAGAAGATCCAGGAGGCCGGTGCTTCCAGCATCACCGCGGAGGAGTCCATCCACGTGGGCCGCAACAACGCCAAGGGCTGGAACAACCGGCCCGGCAACACCGCGGAGCTCGCGCGCGGGGTCGGCGTCTCGACGGAGGCGCTGATCGCCGCGTTGGAGGCCAAGTACCCTCTGAGCGGCATGCAAGAGCTGATCGACCGTTTCAAGAACGACGTCGGCCGCGCGGTCGTCCACGGCCTCGCCCCCGAGGTCGTCCACGTGAACTGGGACGGCGACGAGTCGTTCAAGTAACGCGTACGGATGTAGCGCGTACGGATTCGGCCAGAGCGGCCTGAGGGGGTCGCCCGGGGCGGGTGGGGCGCGGCACAATCGCCACACGCCGGACGGGGCGTGGCGTGGCGTGACGTGGCCGGGCGCGCGCCGTGCGTCCGAGGGGGAACGGGGTGACCGGGATGTCGAACGCGCCGCCGACGCCCACTCCCGCGCCGCCCTCGCCCCCGCCGCCGGGACCCGGGCGGCGGTTCGTGGAGGTGGCCGCCTGGATCTCCGCGATCACCGGCCTCATCGGCCTGGTCCTCGGCTTCTTCGGACTGCCGACAGTGGTCAGCTCGCCGACCGCGAGGACCGTGACGGAGACGGTGACGGCCACGGCGACGGTGACGGCCACCGCCACCGTGACCGCCCCCGCCGACCCGCCCAAGGGGTCGGATCCGCCCGAGAACTCCCGCGCCTCCGGCGTCCTCAAGTCGCCGACCGTCGACATCGCCGCCGACTACGGCATCAGCCTCGCCGACGACCCCATGCGGCCCGTCCGCAAGGACACGGCGGACAAGGAGCTCTACTGGGACTCGGGCAACCTCCAGGTCGGAGCCGGTGCGCAGCTGGTGATTCTCGGCCGCAAGGAGAGCGGCACGTACGAGACGTGCAGCACCGTGAGCCGTTTCAGGGACAGCGTGTTCATCCCGAACATGCGGGTCGGCGAGCGGCTGTGCCTCATCTCGCCGACGGGCCTCGTCGCTCTCGCCGAGTACACCGACGGTGACATCGACGCCGAGTTCATCCGGCTCAAGTTCACGGTGTGGAAGGGCGATTACTGATCACCGTGACCGCCGTACTCACGCGTCGTACGCCGCCAGCATCTCCCGCGCATGCGCGAGGAACCCCGCGAGCGCCAGCTCGAAGGCCCGTTCCGCGCGCCCCCGCGGCACCGCGGCGAGGGCCTCGGCCAGGCGCGGCGTCGCCGTCTCGTCGGCCAGGACCCACATCGTCTCCGGCGCCGCCAGGTCGAGGGCCGAGCCGAGGACGACGTTCTCCAGGCCGGTGATGACCGGCATGACGTCGGGCAGGGCGAACCCGGTGTCCAGGAGCAGGGTCACCGCCCGCTCGTACTGGTCGAGGACGCGCGGTGCCCGCACCGGGGACGTCGTCAGGAGCGGGATCGCCTTGGGGTGGGCCGCGAAGGCCGCGCGGTAGGAGCGGGCCCAGGCGGTCAGGGCCGTGTCCCAGGGGCGGCCGGGAGCCAGCGTGGCGGAGTCGATCGACTCGGCCACCCGCTCGCGCAGCAGTTCGACTATGCCGTCCCTGCCGTCCACGTGGTGGTACACCGAGCCCGTCTGGACGCCCAGTCGCCGCGCGATCTGCGGCACGCTGAAGTCGCCCTGCACGTCCACGAGTTCCAGCGCGGTCGTGGTGATGCGCTCCCGGTCGAGGAGTGGCGTGCGCGGCCGGCCCATGGTCTCGTCCCGATCTTTCCGTGAAGTCTTCCCGAACTGCCCAGGGTGAGGCTACATTGCCGAAACCGAAAGCCTTTAGGTTTTCGGCCCCGCCCCATGTCCAGCCCCATGTCCAGCCCCATGCCTCGTCCATGCCCAGCCCCATGTCCCGCCCCACGCCACGCCACGCCACGCCCTGCATCCGCCCGCCGCAGAAGGGCTGCCACCCCATGGCCAGCGCCAGCACGCTCCGCACCGGCACACTCGGCACCGCCGACATCGCCTTCTTCGTGGTCTCCGCCGCGGCCCCGCTCACCGTCATGGCGGGCGTCGCCCCCATAGCCCTCACGCTCGGCGGCATCGGCGCCCCCGTCGGCTACCTCCTCGCCGGCGTCACCCTCACCGTCTTCGCCGTCGGCTTCACCGCGATGAGCCGCCACGTGCGCAGCGGCGGCGCCTTCTACGCGTACATCACCCGCGGCCTCGGCCGCCCGGCCGGCATCGCCGCGGCGCTCCTCGCCATGCTCGGCTACAACGGCATGGAGATCGGCGTCTACGGCCTGCTCGGCACCGCCACCCAGGACACCGCGCACGCCCTCCTCGGCGCCGACATCCCCTGGCTGCCGGTCTCCCTCGCGGGCCTGCTGCTCATCTGGTACGGCGGATTCCGGTCCATCGACTTCGGCGCGAAGCTGCTCGGCGTGCTCCTGGTCGCCGAGACCGGCATCCTCGTCCTGCTCGCCGCCGGCGTCCTCCTCGAAGGCGGCGCCGACGGGCTCGGTCTGCGGAGCCTCGCACCGGACAACGTCCTCGTGCCGGGCACCGCCGCCGTCCTGGCCTGCGCCTTCGCCGCGTTCACCGGGTTCGAGTCCACCGTCATCTACCGCCGCGAGGCCCGCGACCCCGACCGCACCGTGCCCCGCGCCACGTACATCGCCGTCGCCTTCCTCGGCCTCTTCTACGCCTTCGTCGTCTGGACCGTCGTCCAGGCCTTCGGCGAGGAGGAGGTCGTGCGGGCCGCGGGAGCCGATCCCGCCGGACTCTTCTTCTCCGCCATCACCACCTACGTCGGCGCCTGGGCCGCCGACCTCATGCACGTCCTCATCGTCACCAGCGTCCTCGCCTCCCTGCTCGCCTTCCACAACGCCATCAACCGCTACAGCCTCTCCCTCGCCGAGGAAGGCGTCCTGCCGAAAGCGCTCGGCCGCGTCCACCCGCGCCACCGCTCCCCGTACATCGCGGGCGCCGCGCAGACCGTCCTCGGCGCGGTGGTCGTCCTCGCCTTCGCCGCGGCCGACGCGGACCCCTACCAACAGCTTCTCCTCTGGGTCAACACCCCGGGAATGATCGGCCTGTTGGCGCTCCAGCTGCTCGCCGCGATCGCCATACCCTGCTACTTCCGCCGGATCAGCCACCAGGAAGGCGCCCTGCGCACCGTCGTCGCGCCCGCCGCCGCGACCGTGCTGCTCACCGCCGCGCTCGTCCTGGTCGTCACCCACATCGACCTGTTCACCGGCGCGTCGACGGCCGTGAACACGGTTCTCGTCGCGCTCGTGCCCGCCGTCCTTCTGCTCGGCCTCGCCCTGGCGGTACGGCTCCGCCGGAGCAGGCCGGAGGTGTACGCCGGTTTCGCCGCCGAGCCTGAGCCCTGTGACCCCCACCCTCCGGCCCCGCCGTCACCGGCTTCGCCGAGTTCGTCCTCAATCGCCGGACGGGCTTGAAATCCCTACCTGAACGGAGCTCCCCTCGTGCCCGCAGCCGACCTCATCCTCACCGGCGCCCACATCCGCACCCTCGATCCCGACCGCCCCCGCGCCACCGCCGTCGCCGTCCGCGACGGCGTGATCGTGGCCGTCGGTGACCACGGCGACGCAGACGTACGGGACGCACGCGGACCCCGCACCGAGGTGATCGACCTCGCAGGCGCCACCCTCACCCCCGGCCTCGTCGACTCCCACAGCCACCCGGTGTGGGGCCTGGAGATGGCCACCGGCACCGACCTCTCCGCCGTGCGCGACCTGGACGCGCTGCGGGCGGCCCTGCACGGCGCCGAGCGGACCGAGGGGTGGGTGGTCGCCTGGGGGCTCGACCACAACGCCTTCGGCGGGCGGCCCGTCGACCGCGCCCTCATCGAGGACGTGCTGGACGGCGCGCCCGCCTTCATCCGGCTCTACGACGGGCACTCCGCGCTGGTCAGCGGCGCCGCGCTGCGGGCCGCCGGGATCGAGGGGCCGCGCGAGTTCGTCCAGCGGTCCACCGTCGTGTGCGACGCGGACGGGCGGCCCACCGGGCACCTCGTCGAGCACGCCGCCATGGACCTCGTCCAGGCCGTGCTGCCCAGGCCCTCGTACGCCGAGCGCCGCACCCGCCTGGTCGAGCTGCTCTCCGCCATGGCGGCCACCGGCCTGACCGGCGCCCACGTCATGGACCTCGGCGACGACGTGCCGAAGCTCCTCGCGTCGGTCGAGGAGGACGGCGAGCTGCCGCTGCGGCTGCGGCTCGCCCCCTGGTGCATGCCCGGGGTGGGGCAGGAGGGCATCGACGGGATCATCGCGCTGCAGGCCGAGGCGGGGCGGCTGTGGCGGGTCGGCGGCGCCAAGTTCTTCATGGACGGCACCGTCGAGGGCGGCACGGCGTGGCTGGAGCAAGCGGACTGCCACGGCCAGGGCACCGACGCCTTCTGGCCCGACCCCGAGGCGTACACGGACGCCGTGCGGCGGCTGCACGCGGCCGGGGTGCGGACGGCGACCCACGCCATCGGCGACGCGGCCGTGCGGCACGTCCTCGACACCGTGGCGTCACTCGGGGAGAGCGGCCGTCTCGCACACCGCATCGAGCACATCGAGAGCGTGCCGGACGACACCGTCCCGCGCTTCGCCGAGCTGGGCGTCATCGCCTCGATGCAGCCGCCGCACACCGCGTACACGCGGGCGGACCACAGCGACGAGTGGTCGAAGCGGCTGGGCGGCACCCGTGCCGCCAGGGCCTGGCGCACGCGTGACCTGCGGGACGCCGGGGCCTATGTGGCGCTCGGCTCGGACTGGCCGATCGCGCACTACGACGCGCGCGAGGTCCTCGCCACGGCCCGGACGCCCCGGGGCGCGGCGGGCCCCGCCCAGGGGCTCACGGGGCTCATGGCCCTGGAGGGGTGCACTTCGCACGCCGCGGTCGCCGCGGGCGAGGCCGACAGGGCCGGGCGGATCGCCCCCGGGTACCGGGCGGACCTCACGGCCTTCGGCCTCGATCCGGTGGCCGCGCCCGCCGACGAGGTGGCGCAGGCGCCGGTCCGGCTGACGGTGGCGGGCGGGAACGTCACGTACCGCGACGCATGATCGTGCGCAGGGCCGCATCCGACCTGGGTGCGGTCCTCGCCACGTCGCGCGGCAGCGCGTACGGCATCGAGCCGTACCAGAGCCGGGCCACCAGGAAGCCGAAGGCCAGGCAGATCATGCCGCCGACCGCGTCGAGCCAGAAGTGGTTGGCCGTTGCCACGATGACGACGAGCGTCGCGACGGGGTAGAGCAGCCCGAGCACCTTCGCCCACGGCACTGACGCCAGGGCGAAGATCGTCAGGCCGCACCACAGGGACCAGCCGATGTGCATCGACGGCATCGCCGCGTACTGGTTCGACATGTTCTTGAGGTCGCCGGAGGCCATCGAGCCCCACGTGTGGTGGACCACCACGGTGTCGATGAACGTGGTGCCGTTCATCAGGCGCGGCGGCGCCAGCGGATACAGGTAGTAGCCGACCAGGGCCACCGCCGTCGTCGCGAAGAGGACGAGGCGCGCGGCGGCGTACCGCCCCGGATGCCAACGGAAGAGCCACACCAGGACACCGAGCGTCACCACGAAATGCAGTGTCGCGTAGTAGTAGTTCATGCCGACGATCAGCCATGTCACCGAGTCCACGGCGTGGTTGACGCTCTTCTCGACGGCGATGCCCAGGTCGTGCTCGACGCGCCAGATCCAGTCGGCGTTGCGCAGCGCCTGGGACTTCTGCTCCGGCACGGCGTTGCGGATCAGGGAGTACGTCCAGTAACTCACCGCGATCAGCAGGATCTCGAACCAGAGCCGGGGGCGGCGAGGGGTGCGGAACCGTCGGAGACGACGCGGCGCAGTCCGCCCATTGCGGGCATCGTCCTCGCCCGCGATGGGTGATGCGTCGGGCCTCTGCCGGCCCTGGAGTGTCGTCACGGTCGTCTCACCCATAGGGACAGAGTCTGCCAGATTCCCACCCTTCGACCGATCATCCCCTGGTCGGGTTCGGGCCGCATTCTCTACGCCACAGGGACGAGGCCGTGCCCCCGCGGCGACCCCGGTGTTCCCCTAGGGGCGCCCGGGGCCGGAAGCCGTTGAACCGCGAACCACCAGTTCGGGCATGAACACGAACTCGGCCGGCGGCGCGGGGGTGCCGCCCAGCTCCTCCAGGAGGGTCCGCACCGCCGCCTGGCCCATCGCGGGCACCGGCTTGCGCACGGTCGTCAGCGGCGGATCCGTGAACGCGATCAGCGGGGAGTCGTCGAAGCCGACCACCGAGACGTCGTCCGGCACCTCCAGGCCGCGCTGGCGCGCCGCCCGTATCGCACCGAGCGCCATCATGTCGCTGGCGCACACGACGGCCGTGCAGCCGCGGTCCATCAGCGCCGCCGCCGCGGCCTGGCCGCCCTCCAGCGTGTACAGGGAGTGCTGGACCAGATCCGTCCCGATGTCGTCGGGGTCCGTCCCCAGCTGGTCCCGCATCGTGCGCACGAAGCCCTCGATCTTCCGCTGTACGGGCACGAACCGCTTCGGGCCGAGGGCCAGCCCGATGCGGGTATGCCCCAGGGAGACGAGGTGGGTGACCGCGAGGCGCATCGCCGCGCGGTCGTCGGGCGAGATGGACGGCGCCTGCACCTTCGGCGAGTGCCCGTCCACGAGGACGAAGGGGACGCCCTGCGCCCGCAGCTGTTCGTAGCGGTGCATGTCGGCGGAGGTGTCCGCGTGCAGCCCGGAGACGAAGATGATGCCCGCGACCCCGCGGTCCACCAGCATCTCGGTGAGCTCGTCCTCGGTGGAGCCACCCGGGGTCTGCGTGGCGAGCACCGGCGTGTACCCCTGCCGGGTCAGGGCCTGCCCGATGACCTGCGCGAGCGCGGGGAATATCGGGTTCTCCAGCTCCGGCGTGATCAGCCCGACGAGGCCCGCGCTGCGCTGCCGCAGCCGCACCGGGCGTTCGTAGCCGAGCACGTCGAGCGCGGCGAGCACGGACTGACGGGTGCCCGCGGCGACGCCCGGCTTGCCGTTGAGCACGCGGCTTACTGTCGCTTCGCTGACCCCCGCCTGGGCTGCGATGTCGGCTAGCCGTGCGGTCACAGGATTGGACTGTACCGGTCGTATCTCAGGCTGCCCACCAGACCGTTGAATCAGCCGGGAGTACGGTCCCCTCGGCGCCCGGCCCGGCCTCCGGCGCCACGTCCGCGCTCGCGAGCAGGAGCGTGCCGGGCGTGGGCACCGTGACGGGGGACGCGGAGACGTTCGTCGTGCACACGAACGAACCGGCGGACGTGGTACGGCGGAAGGCGATCACGCCGTCGGGCGACGGCAGCCACGCGATGTCACGGCCCGCGCCGAGCGCCGGATGCGCGCGGCGCACCGCCAGGGCGCGGCGGTAGAACTCCAGCGTGGAGGCCGGGTCGCCCGTCTGCGCCGCCACCGACAGGTCCCTCCAGGAGTCCGGCTGCGGCAGCCAGCTCGGACCGCCCTCGACGGGACCGAAGCCGAACGGCGCGCGCTCACCGGACCACGGCAGCGGCACCCGGCAGCCGTCCCGCGTGCCGTCCTGGCCCGAACCGCGGAAGAACGCCGGGTCCTGCCGCACCTCGTCCGGCAGTTCGGTCACCTCCGGCAGGCCCAGCTCCTCGCCCTGGTAGAGGTACGCGGAGCCGGGCAGCGCCAGCATCAGCAGCGTGGCGGCCCGCGCCCGGCGCAGCCCGCGGGCCGCGTCGCCGTCGGCGAAGCGCGTCGAGTGACGTACGACGTCGTGGTTGGAGAGCACCCAGGTGGCGGGCGCGTCCACCGCGTTCATCGCGGCGAGGGAGCGGTCGATGACGGCGCGCAGTGCGGCGGCGTCCCAGCCGGTCGTCAGATACTCGAAGTTGAAGGCCTGGTGCAGCTCGCCGCGGCGCAGATACAGGGCGCTGCGCTCGACCGTCGGCGTCCACGCCTCGGCGACGGCGATCCGCTCGGTGCCGGGACCTGCCCCGTACTCGTCCAGGATGCGGCGCCAGTCGCGGTAGATCTCGTGCACGCCGTCCTGGTCGAAGTACGGCACGGCCTGCTTGCCGAGCAGCCTGACCTGCTCCGCGTGGCCGATGTCCGGCAGCCCCGGCGCCTTGACGAGGCCGTGGGCGACGTCGATGCGGAAGCCGTCGACGCCGAGGTCGAGCCAGAAGCGCAGGACGGAGCGGAACTCGTCGTGGACGTCCGGGTGCGACCAGTCGAAGTCGGGCTGCTCGGCCGCGAAGAGGTGGAGGTACCACTCGCCGTCCTCGACGCGGGTCCAGGCGGGGCCGCCGAAGACGGACTCCCAGTCGTTCGGCGGCAGTGTCCCGTCGGCGCCTCTGCCGGGGCGGAAGAAGAAGCGCTCGCGCGCCGCCGAGCCCGGCCCGTCCCGCAGCGCCTGCCGGAACCACTCGTGCTGGTCCGAACAATGGTTGGGCACGATGTCGACGATGAAGCGCAGCCCGAGCGCGTGGGTCTCGCGGACGAGGCGGTCGGCGTCGGCGAGAGTCCCGAACATCGGGTCGACGGCGCGGTAGTCCGCCACGTCGTAGCCCGCGTCGGCCTGCGGCGACGCGTAGAAGGGCGAGAGCCAGACGGCGTCCACGCCCAGGTCGCGCAGGTAGGGCAGGCGGGCCGTGACGCCGGGCAGGTCACCCATGCCGTCGCCGTTCCCGTCGGCGAAGCTGCGCGGGTAGACCTGGTAGATGACCGCGTCGCGCCACCACTCCCGGGCGGACGCGGAGCCGGTGGTGGGCGCGGTGGTGACGTTCTGGGTCATGGAGTCCCTTGCCAGTACGGGAAGTTACGGGGGACAGGCGCGGGGGCGCGGGGAGCGGCGGGCGGGCACTCCCGGTAAAACGTCCGGCGGAACGCGAAAGTCACGACGGCCGCGCCACACCGGTGCGTTCCGGCCCCGGTCATGGGCACCCCGGCAGCGGGCGCAGATCGTATCGCCACGAGCCCTCCCCGCGAGGAAAGTTCCTGGATCTTCACCGTTCCCGGTCGCAGCGTCGTCATCATCTCCCGGAGCGTGCGTCGGAGCGCTAACTTGGTCGGGCGGGCCCGAAGGGGGTCTGCCCCACCAGCCCCAAAGGGGCCTCCGAGTGAGCGTCAACGGCAAGGCACGCACCACGATCCTGGTGGTAGACGACGTCGCCGCCAGCCGATACGCATTGAGTGCCGTCCTGCGCAGGGACGGCCACTCCGTCGTGCTCGCAGCCAGCGCGAGCGAGGCGCTCATAGAGCTCGACGCGCGCCACCGCGCCGGTGAACTGCCGGACGTGGCACTCGTCGACGTCGGCCTGCCCGACATGAGCGGCTTCGAACTGTGCCGCCGCCTGAAGGAGTCGCCACCGTTCGCCGCGCTGCCCGTCGTGCACTTCTCGGCCGCCCGGATAGCCCCCGCCGACCGGTGCCGCGGCCTCGACGCGGGCGGCGAGGCCTATCTGACCGTGCCCGCCGAACCGGAGGAGATCCAGGCCGTCGTGCGGGCCGCCGCCCGCGGCGCCCGCCACCGCACCCACGCCGAGGCACAGGCCGGACACCTCACCCGGCTCGCCGAGACCATCCTCGACGTCCAGTCGGCCCGCTGCCCGCGCGAGCTCGCCGAGGCCGCCGCGAACGGCGCGGCCCGCCTCACCCACGGCCCCGCCGCCGCGTTCGTCCTCGGCGACGACGGCGAGGTCCACCGAGGCCTGTCGCGGCCCAGAGCCGCCGCCGCACTGCCCGACGACGGGGCGCACGAGGCGGTGGCCCTCCTGATCGAGCGCGACATGTCGGGCCGGGTCGGCGTGCGCGACCTCTTCGTGCCCGCACCCCTGTGGCCGGCCGGCTTCTTCCACACCGATCGGGCCGGCGGCGGCCGGGCCCCGGACGGCGCCCGGCTCACCCTGGCCCGCGCCCGCGAAGGGACCGCGCCGGTCTGCCTCGCCACACCCGCGTACGCCGACGGACTCGTGCCCGGCACCGGACGGTTCGTGGGGCGGCTCGCCCACGCCACCGCGGTCGCCGCCGAGCGACTGCTGATGTACGAGGTGGAGCGCCACATCGCCCTCACCCTCCAGCGCAGCTTCCTGCCCGCGCACGTGCCGCAGACACCCGGCACGGAAGTCGTCGTCCGCTACGAACCCGCCTCCCGCGACACGGAGATCGGCGGCGACTTCTACGCCTCGCTCAGCACCGCGCAGGGCCTCCTCACCGGCATCGGCGACGTCGTCGGCCACTCCCTGGAAGCGGCCACCGTGATGGTCGAGATCCGGCACGCGCTGCGCGCCTACTGCATCGAGGACCCCGACCCCGCGAACCTCGCCCGGCGCCTCGACAACATGCTGCAGCGCTACCACCCCGAGGTGACCGCCACCGTCTGCCTCGCCCTCACCGACCCCGCCACCGGGCACACCCGCGTCGCCAACGCCGGACACATCCCGCCCCTCATCGTCGGCGACGACGGCACCGCCGACTACCTCCGGGCCAGCGGCCCGCTGCTCGGCCTCGGCCTGAAGAGACCGCCGACCACCGAGACGGTCCTGCGCCCCACCGACCGGCTCCTCCTGATCACCGACGGACTCATCGAGACCCGCGGCACCGACCTCGCCGTCTCCATGGAGCAACTGCGCACGGTCGCGGCCGAGGCACCCCTCGGCGTCGCAGCCCTCTGCGACACCCTCCTCGCCTGCCTCGGCCACGGCCGCGACGACGACATCGCCCTCCTCGCCATGCGCCTGCGCGCGGACGGCTAGGACCCCCGCTGCGTCCCGCGCGAGCCACACCTCACTGTCCGCGCTGCGGACGGTCGGTTGCGCCGTCATGGCGGTCACCGTAAAGGTGGGGATGACATCGACCGAACAAGGGGTGGCCCATGCCGCAGATCACCGTCGACTACTCCGAGCAGGTCGCGGACGGCTTCGACCGGAGGGGGTTCGCCCTCGCTCTGCACCCGCTGCTCGTCGACGTCGCGGGTGCCTCGGCGGACGCCTGCAAGACCCGGTTCGTACGGACCGAGGAGTGCGTCGTGGGGGACGGCGCGGGCCGTGACGGCATCGTCCACGTCATGATCGGACTGCTGCCCGGCCGCTCCGAGGAGACCAAGGCGCGGGTCACGGAGGGCGCCCTCGACCTCGTACGGCAGTACGTGAAGCCCGCCGACGGGCTGCGGCTGCACGCCTCCGCCGAGGTCCGCGACCTGGACGCCTCCTACCGCAAGTCGGCGGCGGTCTGAGGCGCCAGTGCGAACAGCCGGTCGAGGAGCTGGGCGAACGGGCCGTCGGCCGGCTCCGCGGCGAGGATGCCGCGCAGCAGCGCCGCCATCTCCTCGTCGTACGCGGCGCTCACCGCGGCAAGCGCCGCGAAGTCGTGCACCAGCTGCAACTCCAGTTCCCCGCGCGGGATGCGCCGGCCGTCCAGCCAGATCAGCGCCGTCGACTCGGCGAGCGATATCCAGGACCGCACCACGAGTTCGAGCCGGGCGGGCGGGTCGGTGACTGCCAGATGCGCGAGGATCTGGTCGTACGCCGCCTGCCGCACCGAGTCGATCAGCGCGTTCGTCGCGGAGGCCGTCTCCCGCGCGAGCGCCCCGCCCGCCGAGACCGCGGGACCGCCCCGCATCAGCGCGGAGAAACCGGGGCCGTGCTCGTCGACGAAGTCGAGGAAGCGCCCCATCACCCGCAGCAGCCGCGCCCCGAGCGGCCCTTCGCGCGGCTCCACGAACCGCTCGGCCAGGTCCTCCGCCGCCCGGCGCAACGCCGCCTCGTACAGGCTGAGTTTGCCGGGGAAGTAGTGGTAGACCAGCGGGCGCGAGATGCCCGCGGCCGCTGCTATCTCGTCGATGGAGACGTCGTCGGGGGAGCGGTGGCTGAACAGTTCGAGCGCGACCCCGATCAACTGCTGCCGCCGCTCCTCGACACCCATCCTGCGGCGCACCCCGGTTGTCATGCGAACACCTTACCGAGCAGAACCGGCCCCTCGGCCGACCGGTGCGCGTCCGCCCGGGACGCTCGCCTCACATGTCGAGGACGATCCGCTCTCCGCGCGCCCGCGACACGCAGATGAGCATGGAGCCCGCCCGCTCGCCGTCCGTGAGCAGCTCGTCGCGGTGGTCGATCTCCCCTTCCACGACGCGCTGTTGACACGTTCCGCAGAAGCCCTGCTCGCAGCTGTACGCGGTGTTCGGCAGCTCGGCGCGGACGGCGGCGAGCACCGTGGTGTCCGCCGGCACCGCCACCGTGCGTCCGCTGCGCCGCAGTTCGACCTCGAAGGGGGCGTTGCCGTCGGCCGACGTGCGTGGCGCGAAACGTTCGAGATGCAGCGAACACCCGTCCGGCAGGAAGGCGGCGACGGCGTCCATCAGGGCCTCGGGCCCGCACACATGGACGGCGGTGCCGCGCGGCGTCCCGTCGAGGAAGGCGGCGAGGTCCGGCAGCCCGTCCTCGTCCTCCGCGACGACGGTGACGCGCTCCCGCCCGGCCCCGCCGAGCTTCTCGATCTCTTCGAGGAAGGGCATCGAGGCCCGCGAACGCCCCCCGTACAGCAGCCGCCACTCCGCCCCGGACGCCTCGACGGCCCGCAGCATCGGCAGGACCGGCGTGATCCCGATGCCCCCGGCCACGAACACGTACGACGTCGCGTCGGCGAGCGGGAAGCGGTTGCGCGGCCCTCGCACCTCCACCAGAGCGCCCTCACGGAGCCCGTGCACCTCGCGGGAGCCGCCCCTGCCGCCCTGTTCGGCCGTGATCAGCCGGGTCGCGACGGTGTACGAGGAGGAGTC
Source organism: Streptomyces sp. NPDC050732 (assembly GCF_040654255.1). NCBI lineage: Bacteria > Bacillati > Actinomycetota > Actinomycetes > Kitasatosporales > Streptomycetaceae > Streptomyces > Streptomyces sp. NPDC050732. Next base: position 3,956 of record NZ_JBFAHP010000058.1, on the reverse strand, counting down.
CTCGGGGTCGCCGCAGAGCGAGTACTGCCGCACGAGCCCCGACGGCAGCACGACGTCGAGGTGGGCACCCGGCTCCCACGGCGGCAAGTCCGGGCCCTCCAGGCGCAGTTGTACGACACCGTCGGCGACCTTCTCGTGCCGGGCGACGCGGAGCCGCAGCGCCCGGGAGCGCGGCCGCCCGGAGACCGGCTCCTCCAGGGCGGGCAGCGGCCACAGCGGCGAGGCCTCGATGCGGCGGCGCACGGCCCGCCTGGTGAGCAGGGCGACGCCCGCGACGAGGGCGACGGTGCGGATGCGGGGCATGTCAGACGGTCCCCTTCTCGGCGGCGAGAGCGGCGCGGGCGGCGGGCGAGGAGGCCAGATAGGCGACGGCCTGCGCTGTGCTGCCTTCCTGCGAGGGGTGGTAACTCCGGCTCAGGTAGCGGGGGATGGAGCGGATCATGTCGCCGGTGGAGGGCAGCGTCCCGGCACGCCCGCTCCGGTGGAAGTCCCTGAAGGTCGCCCTGCCGTCGACGAGCGTCGGGTCGTTCGCCATGAAGAACCGCGCCCCGCGCTGCCAGAGGAACACCAGGGCGCTGAACGCGGTCGCCCACGTCCTGGCCCGCCGCCGGTAGCCGCCGTCGACGTGCATGAACAGCTCGAAGGCGACGGAGCGGTGCTCGACCTCCTCCGCGCCGTGCCAGCGCAGCAGGTCGAGCATCGTCGGGTCGGCGCCCCTGCGGTCGAGCTCCTCGGCGTTGAGCACCCAGTCGCCGAGGAACGCGGTGTAGTGCTCGATGGCCGCGATCATCGCGACGCGCTCCATCAGCCACCACCGGCTCGCCCTGCCCGGCGGCAGCGTCCGGTCGCCGAGCAGTTTCTCGAAGAGCCAGTCGACCTGCGCGGTGTACGGCGTCGGGTCGAGCCCCTGCTCCTTGAGGTGCGGCAGGACCTCGTCGTGGGCCTGGGAGTGCATGGCCTCCTGGCCGATGAACCCGATGACGTCCGCGCGCAGCCGCTCGTCCCGGATGAGCGGAAGCACCTGCTTGTAGACGTGCACGAACCAGCGCTCACCGGCGGGCAGCAGCAGATGCAGCACGTTGATGGTGTGCGTCGTGAACGGGTCGTCCGGGAGCCAGTGGAGCGGGGTGTTCTCCCAGGAGAAGGAGACGTTGCGTGCCTTGAGCGGTATGTGCTCGGACGCGACGGGCTCGGGCACCCGACTCTGCGTATTAGACATGGCGTCAATGTACTGATCGGTAGTGCGGGGGGTACAGGGGTCTGCGCGGGGAACTTCGGCCGGCATTCCGCCCGGCCTACCGCAGCGTCCGCACCTTCGTCCCGTCGGCGAGCCTGCCGCTGAGCCGTGGCTGCGCGGTCCGCTCCGTCCTGGTGGCGAGGAGGTTGCCGGTCACGCGCGTGCCGCCGGACGCGGTGATGGAGGTGACGTTCTTGCTGCCCGCGCCGAGGAGGTACCAGCTCCCGGCCCGGGACTTCCACAGGACGCCCGCGATCACGTGCGGGGCTCGGGGACCGCAGGCGGGGGAGTCACCGGCCTGCGCGGTGACGGTGCCCGCGGGTCCTTCGGCGGTCCGGATCTCGGCGAGGGTCCGGCTGCCGAAGCCCCGCCAGGTCTCGGCACGGGTGCAGGCCCAGTCCGCGACGCCGTTGCCCTCGGGCAGTGCCTGCCGGGCGTACGTCCACGAGTTCACGGACCGGATGCCGTGCGAGCGCACCGACGCGAGGGAGCACGCCGACTTCGACCAGTCCGCGGGCGTGGCCTCCCGCGGCGCCTTCGGGCGGCCCGCGGTCAGATGGGCGGGGACGAGCTCGCCGAGGTCGGTCGACATGCGCACCGCGCCGGTGTGGTCGCGCAGCCGCAGCGCGTTCCACGACGTGCACTGGCCGGTCTGCGAGGGCCCGGCGAAGGGATCGGTGACACCGTCCGCGGAACGGCGCAGGGCAGCGGCTTTCACGGCGGGCTTCAGCAGGTCCTGCACCGCGGCGGACCGCACCCAGGGAGCGGTCAGATAGCGGATGTTCCCGTCGGCGCGGTCGACGACGACGGCGTTCGCCTCGGTGCCGGTCGCGCCGTCCACGCGCGCGAAGTCGAGCGCCGCGCCGCTCGTGCCCTCCTGCGGTTCGGCGTACCGCACGATGCGCAGGCCGTCGTAGAGCAGCACCACGCGCGCGGAGTCGACCTCACCGGCGTAGAGCAGCTGGGCGGGGCCGGGCGGCGCCCCGGCCGCGGTGCCCGGCGTCGCGGAGACCTGCACGGACTCGCCGGGCCGCGCCCAGACGGCGAGGGCGCGGCGGAGCAGCTCCTTGTCGCCGATGAGGCTGCCGCGGGCGGGCCACACGGAGAAGTCGGTACGGGCGGAACGTTTCCACGCCCCCGCGGGAGCCGCCCTCAACTGCGCCGGATCGAGCGCGGCCTGCCCGGCCGGGTTCTTCGCGTAGGGCGGCGCGGCGGCACCGTCGGGCCCCCAGCCGTCACCGGGCATGCCGAGCAGGGCCCCGCACACCAGCGCGGCGGCGACCGCGACACCGGCGGCCTTCATGTGCTGCCTGCGCCGCATCAGGTCGGTCGGCCGGGCCTGGAGGGTGCAGGGGTCGAACCCGGGCGACGCGAGCAGTTCGTACCGCTCCTCGACCTCGTCGGCCTCGTCGAGGGCGTCCTCGGGGTCGTCGCAGCCCGCGGCGGTGAGGACGTCGTACACGCCGTCGTCGTCGAGGCCCTCCATCCCGTGCAGTACGTAGGCGGCGCGGGCGGCAGCCGACAGGTCGGCGAGGCGCTGGTCCAGGGCGAGTTCGTCGGCGCCCCCCGAACGCGGGAAGAGCCGCAGCCCGCGGACCTGCGGCAGCAGCGGCGGCAGCTGGGCCCGCTTGGGCCAGGAACGCCACCGCAGGGGCTTGCCGGCGGCGAGGGCGCCGCACACCACCTGGAGACGCACGTACGAGTAGGCCGGGTCCCCCTGCGGCCCACCACTCCCGCTGCGCTGGGCCGGGACGGTGACCGCCTCACCCGTCCTGCGGCTGCGCGGCAGGGCGCGCTGGGTGAGGGCGTGGGCGGTCAGGACCCGGCGGTTGCGGCCCAGACCCGGTGGCAGCACCAGATAGGCGAGCCGCACGAGCCGTGGGTAGTGCTCGACGAGGGCGGCCTCGGCCTGCTCCACGTCGACGACGGGGGCGGGGCCGCTGGACTTCGGGGACTTCGGCGGAGACTGCACATTCGACGACACGTTCAGCAAAACGAGCGAATCGTCGCTTGGTCACCTCACGGCTGTCCGTCCGCGACGAGCGCACGGGCGTAACGGGCCATCGACCGCTGGTAGCGCGGCAGATGGGGCGCGAGCGCCCCGAGCACGAGGGCAAGCCCTTCGCGCTCGCGCCCGAGATCGGCGAGACACAGAGCGAGACAGGCGCACACGGCATCGTCCAACTCGTCGGACGAGGCCCCCACTTCCCCCGCCAACAGGTCGACGCCCTCCTGGGCCCGTCCCACATTCCGCAGCGAACTGGCGAGCTGCACGGCCGTACGCCGCCTGCGATACCCGTCGTACCCGCCGAGGCCGCGCTCCAGGGCTTCCTGGTAGAGCGGCACGGCGCGGTCGGAGTGGCCGGTGGAATCGAAGGCGCAGGCCCGCTCGAAGAGGCCCACGGGGTGTCTTGGGGGCAACTCGCTCACGAGGGCGTCAATGACACCCCGGAACACCGCGCCCTCCTCCTCCCCGTAGGAGTCGAACTCCCCCCAAGCCTCCGCTATTCGCCGCTCCCACGCTGCATCCATGCCCTCACGGTGCCATCCGCCCCACCCCTCAGCCACCCCTTTTTCCGGGGCGGGGCGGGGCTGGGGGCCACCCTGCGCCGTCCTGCGGGGGTAGGAGCACCGAGCCCGCCGCTTCGCGGCGGATGTTCCCCACCCACCCACCCGTTTGCCCCGCGACGTCCAGCGGGGGTAGGGGCGGGGCGGGTGC
>NZ_JBFAHP010000057.1:0-35463 GCF_040654255.1 Streptomyces sp. NPDC050732 | reverse complement strand
GCTCCCCCCAGCGGGCGTTGGGGGGCCCCGCGCCTCCCGCGGCCGGGCCTTAGGCCGCCCCGGGGGTAGGGGGGCGGGGGCGCGCCGGGCCCCCCCCCCCGGGCCCGCGTGATCAGGTGCGGCTGGTCGAGTCGATGAGGTCCAGGGTGGATTCGATCGAGTTGAGCTGGGCGACCAGGTAGCGGGCCCACTTGTCGCCCGGGTGGGCGGCGGCGTGAGGTCCCACGGTGGCGGAGGCGAACCGCCGCATGACGGTGAGGTATTCCTTGATCACACCGCGCTCGCACTTCTCCAGCGCGGCTCTCTCCGCACCGATTGGTAGCCGTCGGCCCGTGTCCAGATCAGCGGTGGCCAGCCCTTCTCTGAGATCTGGTCGCGCAGGGCGGCCAGTCCGGCTCTGACCTGGCATGGAGACAGTGAGGCGGCCCGCACGAGTTGGATGAAGGTGAGCCCGGCGGGCCGGGCTTCGAAGAGGACGAAGCGGAGGGTGTCGGCGTGACGTCTGGCCGCGTCTCCCCGGCGCCGTGAGGCCCGGGGCACGGTTACTCGCTCCGCAGCAGGCGGGCGAGCTCGTCGTCCATGTCGACCTTGCCGGTGTCCACGGCCTGTTCGATCCAGTCCAGGGTGGCCCTCACCCGGGCCACGTTCTGGTGCACGAGGTCGGCTTCGTTCGCCTCGAGCTGGCGGCCGCGCAAGCCGGGAACGGTGCGGCCGGCCGCGGCGACGAAGGAGTGGCAGGCGGTGACCAGGTCCAGGAACTCGGCCGTGCGTTCCATCTTGCGGACCACCGGCGCGATGGGATGGGTGTCCTCGAAGTGCTGGCGGGATTGCTGATGGCGTTCGTTCTGGGCATGGTTGACCTGGAAGCGGGCGGTGTCGTCGCTCATCGCCTTGAACGCGACGTCCGGACGCCGCAGCAGATGGGTGGCGGCCTTCGCTGCGACCGCTTCGTCCCGGGTGAACTCCTCCACCACCCCGGTCTTGTCCTCGGTCGGGACTTTCGCTGCGACCTGCGGACGCTTCAAAAGATCACCGGTGATCGTGGCGGCGACCTGGTCGTCCTGGGCCAGCGAATGGATCGCGGTGATCTTCTCCTGCGGCGAGACCGGGTGTTCGACCTTCTGGCCCGTGCGCCGGCTGGCTTCGTCCGTCGTCCACCGGGCCTTGCCCTGCGGCGGGGCCAGGATCGCCGCGAACCGCTCTTCCTCGTTCTCGATGCTGGCCAGGATGCGGTAGACCGTGAACGACACCGCCTTCTGGTGACGGTGCTTCTCTGGCCAGCGGGACGCGGTCCACCGCATCCCGGTGACCGTCGCCGCCGACTTGCCGATATCCTCGGCCAGGCGCCGCATCGAGGCGGCCACCGACCAAAGTCACAGCTGCGGGCCAACTTTCACGCTCAGGGGCCAGCTGGCGTACTCAAGGGCCAACTATCGTGCTCGGTCACAGCGAGGGTGGAGAGGTCGCGGCGTGGCGAGATAAATCGAACACATGATTGGATTACTCGTCATGGAGGCAACCCCGTTCCCCCGCGATCTCCTGCGAGCGCAGGCCGACTGGTGCCGGACATATGAGACGCTCGCAGGGTCGCCGTGCACCGCCCGTGCGACGGCCCTGCGTCGCCGTCTGCTGCGCCTGTCCGTCCAAGTTCTGTGGCATCCCCACTGGGCGGCACAAGGGCGTTCGCCTGCCGCCCGCGTCGAGCTGCGCCGGCAGGCTCGGTCGCTGGAGCGCAAATCAGCGTGAGCGGGTAGGCCCTGTGAGCGGTTCTCCGGCGCAGCCGTATGCGCGCATCACGCTGGTACTGCCCGACGGGCAGAGCGTCGAGGTGCGTCTGTATGAGCGGTTGCAGACCACCGGCCGGTTTTCGTGGCGATTCCGCATCGGCGTTCCGTCGCGGGTGGCGACCGAAAACGTGATGAATTGCAGTGAATGCAACACACGACTGGCCAACGTGCCTGCGTGTACTGCTGGTTGAAGCCCAGCCGAAGCCGTTGGCTGCGTATTCACTCGAAGCGGTGACCTGGGCCCCGAACGGCCGCCGCAACAATGTTGCATTGGTTACAACGGGCTGGTGGTGACGGAGGCTCCAGGGTCAGCCCGGCTCGTGCTGGCCCCGAATGTGGCGCACCTCGACCCGGCCTCGGCGGTGTTCGAGGCGATGAAGGAGGGCTGGGCGCGCCAGCAGGCGGCGCGTTTCTTGAAGCCGAAGACGATCGATCCGCGGCTTCGGGTGGTGGAGCGCCTGGAGGAGTTCACTGGGCTGTATCCGTGGCAGTGGACGCCGGCGGAGGGTGAGGCGTTCATCGCGCAGTTGCGCAGTGGTGCGGAGCCGATCCAGATGTCCACGGCCCGGACGTACGAGGTGACGATCGAGCTGTTCGTGGAGTACCTGCTTGATCGGCGCTATGGCTGGGTCGACGCCTGTCTGGAGCGGTTCGGGGAGGTACCGCAGGACGTCTTCCACGAGGGCAACTCGGTTCTGCACACCGTCGAGTACGAGGCGGACCCGCGTCGGCGGCCGCTGGACTACGACGAGGTGCAGGCCCTGTTCGACGCAGCCGACGCGCGCCCGTCCCGCGTGCGCGGGCAGGGCCGCAAGGGTGCGCTGACCGCGCTGCGGGACGCCGCGGTGCTCAAGTCCGTCTACGCCTACGGCACCCGTCGCACCGAGACCTCCCGGGTGGATCTGGTCGACCTGCGGCGCAACCGCAAGGCGCCGCAGTTCGGCGCCTTCGGCAGCATGATGGTGCGTTACGGCAAGTCGTCCAAGGGCTCCCCGCCCAAGCGCCGCTCGGTGCTGACCGTGCCAGAGATGGACTGGGCGGTCGACGTCCTGGATGAGTGGATCACTGAGATCCGTCCGCACTTCTCGCCGGGCCGGCATCCTGCGCTGTGGGTGACCGAACGGGTCGGGCGGCTCTCGCCCCGTTCCATCAACGAAGCCTTTGTCATCGCCCGCCGGGACGCCGGGTTGGACGAGGCCCTGGACTTGCACTGCCTGCGCCACAGCTACATCACGCACCTGACCGAGTTCGGCTATCCGGCGCGGTTCGTGCAGGAGCAGGTCGGTCACTCGCACGCGGCCACCACGGCGATCTACATGGGCGTGTCAAACGAGTACCGCAACCAGCTTCTGGAGGCATCCATGAGGGACCGTCTGGGCGACATCTGGAGCGTGGATCGGTGATCAAGAAGATGGGATACCAGTGGATGCTGCGCCAGCTGATGGCGGAGCAGGGGATGTTCCAGACCTCGGACCTGGTGCCGCTGCTCGCCGAGCGCGGCATCACGCTCTCACGCGAGCAGGTCTACCGGCTCGTCACACAGGCACCGCAAAGGATGAGCATGGACACGCTGGTCGCGCTGTGCGACATCCTGGGCTGCACGCCGAACGACCTGATCAAGCCGGAGGTCGTCAGCACGCAGGTCCGCAAGAGCGCGGACGGCACCCTGGGGCGCCGGCACCGGATGCCCCGCGGCGCACCGTCGTGCGCCGTCCTGGTCTGCCGTGAACTACCGCACGCCGCGGCAGCGGCGGGCGCAGGAGGAGCTGGTGCAGATCCGGGCGTGGATGGTGGACTATCTACAGCGCACCGTCGGGCCGGAGTTGACGGCCGAGGCGGCGCAGGCGGCCATCGAGCAGGCCAAGGGGTGGGCAGCGCCGCAGATCAGGCCGCTCGCCCGCTACCTGGAACAGGCGCCGAACGCGTTGACCTCCACCTCGCCGGTCACCGGGCCGCCAAGCGCGGTGAGACTGCGGCACCATCTGCATTGCGCCGGCCACCAGGGCACAGTGGCCAAGGCGGCCTGTGCCCAGTGCGGGCGTACGGATCCGCTCCCCCTGGAGATCTGCGACACCGGCCGGTGCTGCGGCTGGTGCCGGTCACAAATGCACTTCCGTAACTGCGGGCGCTGCGGGCGCATCGACCAGATCGTGACGCACCGCGACGGAGTCGCGATCTGCCGACGCTGCTACCGCACGGACCCATCTGTTGTCACCGAGTGTGCGCGTTGCCGTCGGATGCAGGCACCGGCACACCGGCTCAAGGACGGCAGCGCGCTGTCCTCCAACTGCGGGCCAAAGCCGAAGCAGCAGTGCAAGACCTGTGGGCGCCTGCGCCCCGTCGCCGCGCACACTCCCCGTGGCCCCGTCTGCGCCAGGTGCTACCAGAGCCCGATGCGCACGTGCGGCGTGTGTGGTCAGATGCGGCCCATCCAGGTGCGTGCCGCCGACGGACGCCTGGACGTATGCGTTGACTGCTATCGCGGTCCGATGGGCGAATGCAGTGTCTGCGGCCGATGGCGGCATGGCGGTCGTGTCAGCAAACGAGGCGGGGCCTTTCACTGCCGCTCCTGCTGGCCGCGCCCGATGAGGACCTGCATCCTGTGCGGGCAGAGGCGACGGGCGAAGGCAACCTGGCCGCTCGGACCGGTGTGCGGCAGTTGCCATCAACAGCGCCGCGCCTTACCGATGCCATGTTCGTCTTGCGGCGACCGGCGCATCATCGTCGGCCGCGCCGACGACGGTGGTGATCTGTGCGCCACGTGCTGCGGCCACCAGGACCCGTCCATCCGCTGCCGCTCCTGCGGCCGGGCCGGTGACCTTTTCGACGACGAGGGCTGCCCGCGCTGTGTCCTGGCCGAACGGGTCCGTGACCTGCTCAGCCGGGACGATGGCACCATCGCCGAGGGACTGTAGGCGATGGCCGACGCACTGACGGGGGCTGAGAATCCCTATCCCGTGCTCGGCTGGCTGCGCCGCAGTCCTTCCGCCAGGGCCCTTGCTCAACTCGCCGGCCAGCAGGTGCCGGTCACCCACGAGGTTCTCGACGCTCTGCCACAACGCATCACCACTCGGCATGTGCGGGCCCTTCTCGTGCTCGCGGGCGTCCTGCCGGAACGTAACGAACATCTCGCCCGCCTGGAGCACTGGGTCAACGGCGAACTCCCTCGTCTTCCCGCCCATCAGGCAACGATTGTGCGGCCGTTCGCCGAGTGGCAGGTCGTGCGTGACGCCCGCCGACGCGCTGCCCGCGGCCGCTACACCAGCGGTGCAGCCTCGGGCGACATCAAGGACATCCAGGCAGCCATCCAGCTGCTGAACTGGCTCGATGCCCACGGCCGGGAGCTGACCGCACTGAACCAGGCGGACCTCGACCTCTGGCTGACCGAGCACCCCACCCGGCATGTGGCGGTCGCCTCCTTCCTGCGCTGGGCCATCGCCCGCCGCTTGAGCGTCCCGCTCGAACTGCCGAAACGGGGCCGCCCATTCGCGGTGCATTTCCAGACCGAGGACGAGTACCAACGGCAGCTGCGGCGCTGCCTGACCGACGAGGCACTGCCCCGCGAGGTGCGCATCATCGCAGCCCTGGTCCGCCTCTACGCCCTGCCCTTGAGTAAGGTCCTCGAGCTGACCATCGACCGGTTTCACCGCGACGACACCGGCGCCTACCTCACCCTCGACCGCCACCCCGTCCTGCTCCCGCCCGCCCTCGCCCGGCTCATCGAGGAACAAATCGCCCAGCCACGGACCACCACCCGACGCCGCCGCGCGCTCGACGAACACAACCGCTACCTGCTGCCCGGGAAACTCCCCGGCCAGCCCCGCAGCCCCAAGGCCGCATCCATGCTGCTGCAACGGCATGGACTACCCGTCCTCAACGCCCGCAACACCGCGATGCTCGAGGCCGTCACCACGCTCCCGCCCATCGTCATCGCCGACCTCTTCGGCCTCCACCCAGACACGGTGAACAACTGGGCGAAGTATGCGGGAGACAGCTGGTCCGACTACCTCGCAGCCCACACTCGCGATGGCTTTTAATGTCACTCAGGGTGGGCGTCACCGATCGATGACCGACAGCCTCTCGCGCAGTCCGTTGTGGTCGAGAGCTTCCCGGACCGGCGTGCTTGCCGTCGTGATGGCAAGGCTGCCCCCGGCTTTGCGGGCGGCGTGCTGCGCCCCGAGGATGCTGTAGAGGCTGCCGTTGTCGCACCACGTGATGCCGTCGAGATCAACTAACAGGTTTCGGGCGTCCGTTCGAAGGATGAGGACGACAGCCGCGCGGAACTGGCTGATGTTGATCACGTCCAGTTCCCCGGTGAGCGTCAGGGTGACGACGTGGTCGGCGTCGGGCGGGGATCGGTGGATGACCAACTGGCCCATGGGGGTCCTTCTGTCGTGGGCATCCGTGTGAGCAGGTCCACGGAGAGGGAGACCGTTGCGCTCTTCTACGCGGAGTCCGCTGGGGCCTCGCCCGGCGCGACGGGCCGGGGCAAGAGGTCTAGCAATACCTTGATGGATAGGCCGGCTTCGGCCGGGTGTCGCAGCGTGCCGTCCAGGTGGAGGGTGTAGTGCGTGCGCCGGCCCTCGCGCTTCCGGCTGAGGTAACCGGTGCTTTCGAGGTCACTGACGACGGCCTGAACGGTGCGTTCGGTGACGTCGCAGGCCGCAGCGATGTCCCGTATGCGTGCGGCCGGGTTACGGGCGATGCTCAGAAGCACGCGGGCGTGATGGGTGAGGAAGGTCCACTCTGCCACCGGCGCCAGCCCCCTTCCGCCCCGCCTGATGAGCATGGAGGGCAAAAGATTCCTGCAATCTGCTTCACCCATTATGCAGGGAGAGACCGCGAGCCGGGCGGAATTGAACAGGACGATTCTCGGCGGTGCGGCATTTATCGACCCGACGGCCCTGTGACGTCAACCCGGGTCCGTGTTCCCGCTCCTGAGGCTCTGTCATGTGCCACTTGGACGCGAACGGCGGCGCTGTGCAGCAACCATCGCTACGCTCGGCATGCAGCCTCCTGAGCGTCGTTCGGACGCCGGCCAGGGGGCCGATCCCGCAGCAGAGCGAGCCTGCGGCGCAATAGACGCCGGGCCCGCTTCCACTCCCGCGGAAGAGCCGACGGCCCGGTGCGTCCCTCGGGGCAATCCGAAGCCGGCAAACCCATGCCCCCGGCGCCGAGAGGGAGTGCTCCAGTGGCTGGTTCATCGGGACAGCCGCGCCAGGTGGGCACGCGGCCGCCGCCCGAACGGCGGCCGCCGCCCCGTAGAGATCTGCCACGCACAGGTGGCGGGGCGTCCACAGAACGGCTGCGTTCAGGGCCAGGTCGAGCGCGCCGCGCCGCTCCATTTGAGCCTCGTGGTACGCCTGCACGATCTGTCCACGCTTGTCGTGGCAGACGTCCTCCTCAGAGGACCCCATAGAATTGCGCACACAAAGAACGCTGCCTCTTCACCAGTGAAACGTGCTTGATGCATCAGATACAAATTCGCACAGTGAAGTGCGTCTGCAGAGCCGTGCTCTGCGTCTGGATGGGCTGTTTCAGGGGGACGCAACAGGATCCTCCCGCCCGGCAGCGCTCTTCACTCTTCGGACGTTGTGGCCAGTCGGGCTGCAATCGCAGGGTCGGCGGCTAGCTCCGCCGGTAGGTTGCGGATCGGCCCGTCCAAGTACGCCCGCAACAACTGTTCCGGCTGCAACCGGCGCACACCGCGGAGGTTCGCCTCGGTGAGGTCCGCCCCGTTGAGGTCCGCCTTGGTGAGGTTCGCCTTGGTGAGGTGCGCTTTGGAGAGCCTGGCCCCGGTGAAGTTCGCCCCGGAGAGGTTCGCCCCGTTGAGGTTCGCCTCGGTGAGGTCCGCCCCGCAGAGCCTCGCCCCGGTGAGGTTCGCCCCGTTGAGGTGCGCCCTGACGAGGTCCGCCCCGGAGAGGTCCGCCCCGCAGAGCCTCGCCCCGGTGAGGTTCGCCCCGGAGAGGTCCGCCCTGACGAGGCGCGCCCTGATGAGGTTCGCCCTGATGAGGTCCGCCAAGCAGAGCCTCGCCTCGGTGAGGACCGCCCCGGAGAGGTGCGCCCCGGTGAGTTGCGCCCTCTGTAGATGCAGGCCGTCCAGATTGATGGGTTGCGAGGCGTCGACGTGGCGTCGGGATGACGGCCGGGTCAGGGCGGTGAGCGCAGCCTGGACATCAGAGGACGGCCTCGTGGGCAGTGCGGTGGCGCTGGTGGGCAACGGAGCGTGTCGACGGGCAGCCCGTCGGGCTGCCGCTGCCCGGCTTGTCTTGCTGTCCTTGGCCCGCGCTCGCCACGGGGTGCGATCTCGCACGAAGGCATTGAGGATCTGCGCGGCGTGAGTGGCCTGGTCCCGGGAGTCCTGGACGATCTGTTCTAGTGCCAGGACCCCGCCGGTGCGGATGTACACGACGTCGGACCCGAGCCGCTCCAGGGCTTTGGTGAATCGGTCAGTGACCTGGCCGCGTCGAGTGAGCCGGTAGTTTCGGACGGTGTACACCAGTGCCACCGAGGCTCCCAGCGCGAGCGACGCCTGGATCACCGCCAGCCGGAACGCCGCCTCCGCGGTCGCCCTGTCCTCCGCCGGTATCTGGTCCCAACCCGGCCGCGCCATTGGCACCAGCGCCCGCCCCACCGCTCCTGGCGCTCCCGGCGCTAACCACCACACCAGACAGGCCACGGCCGCCATCACGATCAAGGCCATCAGCGCCGGTACCAAGCGGATCCGCATCCAGCTACCCATACCTCCCAGGACTGTCCCGGCCCATGTCAAGTTCCCCTGTATGTGGCTGAGTTCTCCTCATCGGCGTGTGCCGAGCGCCGGTGGAATAGCGCAGGGTCGGAATACTGCCTCTTCACCAGTAGGCGGGAGTGGAGCCCGCCGAGTATTCAGTGTGGGTCACGGACCGGCAGCTGAGGCCGATCGATGGCGTCGACCTCTCGGTCGTACCAACGCACCGGCGCCTGGATGCGTTGCCGCCGGCGAAGTCTTCTGGCTGGGTCGTACGTCTCGACCCGCAGCGTCGCGGCGGCACGCTCGTGCATGATGCCGCGTGTCGCCACGCGAACGGCGGGGGCCGCGAGCTGGGCGCCATGGAGGCCCTGGATGCTCTGATGCGTCCGGGAGCGAAAGCCTGCCACGCATGTGCTGCTGCCGAAGACCTGCTCCCCGCAATGGAATTGGGGCACGGTTACGGCTAGCGGCCAGAGAGAGCAGCGGGGGACAGCTCTTCAGCATGAGGACATCGGGCCCTGCCAATGCCTGCACCGGACACGACGACGCCCCCGGAATCGCGAGGCGAATTCCGGGGGCTGTATTCGAGGGGCGTATTTGTTAGCTCTCGGTGGAGGCGGCGTTGTCGGAGTCGTCCGAACGGCGTCGGCGGACGGCTAGGAGTGTGCCTCCGCCGGCGGCCAGGAGGACTCCGGCGCCGCCGAGCAGCCACGGTGTGGCGTCGGCGCCGGTGTGGGCGAGGGAGCCGCCGGGCTCGGGGGCCGTGGTGCTCGATGCGGTCTCGTCGGAGGCCGTGGAGCCGGTCGGCTTCTGTGTCGGCTCCGGCGTGCCGTCGTCACCGGAGCCGCCGGACGTCGGCTTCTCCGCGGGCTTGCCGGTGGGCTTCTCGGTCGGCTTCTCGGTCGGCTGTTCGGTCGGCTTTTCGGTCGGCTTGTCCGTGGGGTCGGGGCTCGGCGGGGTGGTGCGGGCCTTGGCGTTGGTGACGGTCACGGTGACCGGGTCGCCGGGCTTTGCCTTGAACTCGCGCTGTCCCTTGTAGAGGTCATATCCCGCGGGCGCCTTGGTCTCCTTGGCCCAGAAGTCAGTGCCGGTGCGGTTGTTGACTGGGAGCTTGGCGGTCGCGGTGCCCTTGTCGCCGGTGGTGAGGGTGAGGAGAGTCTTGTCGCCCGTGCCGATGTTGACGGTGGCGCCGGGCAGGAGCTTCCCGGTCTTGCCGTCCTTGGCCTCCAGCAGGACCGAGGCGGGCTTGAAAGGGTCGATGATGGTGAGCAGGGCGTCGGTGCCGGGGGTCACGATGACGTCCTGGTCCTCGACGACGTCGTGCAGCGGGCTGCCGCTGGAGATCTCCTTGAGCCGATAGACGCCCGGCGCCAGGCCCCTGAAGGCCAGGTGGCCCTCGGCGTCGGTTTTGCCGCTCCCAGCTTCCTTGCCCTTGGCGTCGTAGAGGGTGAAGGCCGCGCCGGCCAGGACATCGCCGCCCGGGTCCTTCTTGAGGATGGCGACGCCTCCGCCCTCTGTGGCACTGCGCGGGGCGAGCGTGGTCGAAGCGGACGGGGTCGGATCCGGGGCCTGGGCGGAAGCTGCCGGGGCCCAGGTCAGGGATCCGGTCACGGCGGCGGCGACGGTGAGCGCCGCGGCCGGAACGCGGCGTGCGGATCGGGTGTGCAAGTAGGAACTCTCCAGGGGCGGGGCGGGATGGACAGGGACGAGGGGGCGGTTAGCGGGAGCGGCTCGGGCCGGGGAGCGCCGCAGGGGCCGTGACCGGCGGGTTGACGGGCATCTGCTGTGCCGGGACCCTCGCCGCGACGTACATGTGGCGGCGGGTGTGGAACGGGATGTCTTTCACCGCGCGGGTCACCGGCTCTGTAGAGACCAGGGAGGTGGTAAAGGCGGCGGCCAGCGTGGTGGGCGTACCGCGGGAGAACCGTGCGCGCCAGTGGGGCTCCCTGGCGGGTCCGCCCCAGGCCGCCCAGATGGGTGTGTCGGTGCCGATTAGGGCGTAGCGGTGCTGGACGACGCCGAGAGACTGAGGATCGCGGAAGAACTGGGTGCCGTCAGTCCTAACCTGGTGGCTCCAGCCGCGGGCGAGCAGCTGCGTGTACGCCTCCTGCGCTGGAGTGTTGTCCTCTAGCAGTCGGCCCTGGCCGCTCTGGCGGTCTTCGAGGTAGAGGTCGACCAGTTCGCTGTGGAAGTCGTGCAGCAGCTCGATGGGAGTGGTGGCGTCGAAGGTGACCTGCCAGGCCGCAGGACCAAATGGGGCGCGATTGGCGGTGACCGTCCACTTCCCCTTGCGAGGGCTGTCGGCATCGAGGGCCAGGCTGGCGACCAGTCGCAGGCAAGGGCTGGTAGCGAGGGCTGCTCCGTCGTCGGCTTGGTGCACGGTCCAGTCCTTGGGGAAGGGCCAGACCGTAGGAAGGTCAATGGATCCGGGACCGGCAAGGTGACGGGGCAGGACCTTCACCTGCTGATCGGGGCTGAGGTTGTCCAAGGGGTCGATTGACATGGAGGGCCCTCAGCGGCGGTGGGCGGGCAGGGCGGCACCGGCCACGGCCGGTGGGAGTGTGGTGGTGCTCCAGCGGGGGACGCTGCGCGTGCCGAGTGCGGGCGGGCGGGCGGTGACGGTCTGCTGGACGTCGAGCGGGGTGGGCACGGGAGGCTTCGGTGGCTCGACGGGGGTGAGCTGGGCGAGTTGGGCGAGCCGGGGGGCAAGGTTGTTCTTGTAGCGGGCGACGGGGGCGGGGTCGATGAAGGCGGCGGCGGTGGCGGCGATGAGGTGCTTGGGGGTGCGCGCGGTGAAGATCGCCTCGGCGCGAGTTCCCCAGCCTTCAGGTCCGGCCCACAGCTCCACTGTTTCGCGGTCAGGATCGGTACCGACGACGTCGATGCTTGCTCCGGCCAGCCCATCGGGGGCGATGATCTCTACCGTGCCGCGGGTTAGCGGGCGGCGTCCCCATCCGGCGTCGAGCAGGGGCTGTATCGCGTCAGTCCAGCGGTACGAGGGATCGGCCAGGAAGCTGTCGGTGTCCGTGCTCCACTCGCGGGCGAGAGCGCTGGTGAGGCCGTGGACGATCTCGGGCGGGGTGTTCTGGTTGAAGGTGGCCGTCCAGGTGGGCCGGGATATGGCGTCCTGGGCTGCGCTGATCTGCCATACGTCGTAGTCATCACCTGCCCAGCCGATCTTGATGCGGTGGTCGGGTGAGGTGACGACCGTCTGGAACGGGCCGTCGTCGAGGTGGTGGTGCGGCCAGTGTTTGACGGGTTCGAAGCTCGGATCGGCGTGGCCGGGCAGGCCGGCGAGGTAGCGCGGGGAGACGTAAACATCTCCCTCGATCGGGATGGGGTCGGTCATAGGCGTATCCGTCGGGGTCAGGAGGGAAGTCAGCAGGTGGCCGTCGGTCACAGGGCCGACGCGGCCGGTGTGGACGGGGCGGCGCCCTGGGCCAGGTGCGGTGTCGCCAACGCCGAGCACGGTGAGGTGAGTTCGACGAAGCGTCGAATCCCGCGAGCGCATAGGGAGCCGCGGGCGGGTGGTCGGGACATGAGCTGGCGCCCGGCTGCCGTCGGCACGCGCGTCCGCCTCGCCGCATAGGGCACGGCCTTAATCGGCGCCGACCAGGCTTCGGGTCAGGCGGAGTTGTGCCTGGGAGAGGGCTGTCACTGGGCAGGGGCCGACGAGGAGGGCCACGACGCCTTGGGGCGTCGGGCCGCCCCAGGCCGGGTGAGATCAGCGGGCGCGTACCCGGCCGATCGCGCCGGTGCAGGCCACCGCGAGCGCGGGTTCCTGTTCAGCGAGCCGGGCTCGGGCGGTGCGTGGGTTACGCCGCGGACGCGGAGGGATGGGGTTTGACGGCGAGGGCCAGGTGGCCAAGGGCCTCTTCGGCGCGGGCCTGGGCGGTTTCCGCCGTGGGCCCGGTGGTGATCAGGAATCCGGCGCGGGCGCTGAACATGTCGCCGACGGGCGGCAGGATGACCGCGTCGCCGACCGCGCGTTGAAAGGTGACCCGTTCCAGCCACGGTGTGCGGGCAGCGAAGTCGGCATCAAGGTGGCAGTGGGTCAGGGTGCCGGAGGCGTTCGGGTACAGCAGCCGGATCGCGGCGGCGCTGTGGCGGGTGCGAGTGAGGTCGGGGGCCTGGCCGCAGGCGGTGTCGGCGGCAGCGCGGGCCAGGTCCACGCCGGTGGC
The DNA here is from genome assembly GCF_040654255.1 of Streptomyces sp. NPDC050732. NCBI lineage: Bacteria > Bacillati > Actinomycetota > Actinomycetes > Kitasatosporales > Streptomycetaceae > Streptomyces > Streptomyces sp. NPDC050732. Next base: position 22,762 of record NZ_JBFAHP010000057.1, on the reverse strand, counting down.
GAGCTGGACGAGATGGCCGATCATGTCGCCACCGATACGGGCATTGACCTCGATCAGGCGGGGGCGGCCGTCGACGAGGCGCATCTCGACGTGCTGGACGCCGTCGGTGATGCCGAGCGCCTTGATGGCCGCGGCGGCCACGGGCGCGACCTGGTCGAGCAGCGGATCGCCGGCATCGACGCTGTGGGCGATCTCCTCGAAGAACGGCGGGGCGCCGAGGGTCTTGCGGGTGACGGCTACCGCGGTGGTGCGACTGCGGTGGGTGACGCACTCGACGGAGACCTCGGGGCCGTCGAGGTACTCCTCCGCCAGCACCTTGGTGCTCTCGATACCGTCGCGGGCCCCGGCTGTGGCGAACTCGAAGCTGCCGGGCAGTTCTTCGGCACGGTTGACGCGGATGACGCCGATGCTGCCCGCACGGGCAGCTGGCTTGAGCACGACGGGGTAGCCGATCGTCTCGGCGGCGAGCGCCGCCTCCAGCAGGGAGCGGGCGGTCATCGACGCGGCCGAGGGCACACCGTGGCGGGCGTACAGGGTGCGGGCGATCGCCTTGTTGCGGGCGGCTTCCATGACCCCCGGGCTGTTCGTCGGCAGTCCCAGGCGCCGCGCCAGGCGGGCGGTTGGAACGAGATACCACTCACTCCATGTCGCCACGCCGGTCAGCTCGTGCCGCTCGGCGAGGGCCTGGCCGGCGACGGCCAGCGCCTGGGCGTCGTCGGGTTCGGCGATCTCAAAGTCGGTGATGAACTCCCGCTCCCAGGTGGGGGCGGCGGGGGTGATCAGGACGACGTCGTACCGGGCGGCAACGGCTTCGAGGCAGTAGCCGCGGTACGCCTCGGCCTCCGGGCCGGCGGTCGATATGACAAGGATCGTGGGCAAGGGCTCTCCAAAAACTGGCAGACGGGGGTAGTTCAGGCGCGGCGGTGAGGGTTCAGAAGCTGCGATGAAGCCGACATGCCAAGTGGGTGAGGATGGGGCGGGACCGTGCTTGGCGTAGGGGAAATGCGCTCGCCCAGTCCGTTCTGCCCCCTGTCGAGGGAGGAGGGTAGGGAGCAGGACGTTCCGGCCGTGTCGAGCTCCCCTCCGCAGCCGGCGCAGTCCGACCGTGGGTGCCGGCATAGCGGGAATGCGTCGGCACCCACGGGAAGTTGCGGCGTGAACCTGGCATTGCGCGGACAAGGGGCAGCGGCGGTGGGACGCTTATTGTGTCCGGCCGCCGCCGGTGTGCGGCGGCGGCCGGGTGCGCGAGGCACCGAGGCTCCCCCTGGGTCGGGCCTCGCGCGAGGAGCCCTCCGGGTGGCAGGGCCGCGGGAGTGCCCCGCCGCCGCCTGGAGGGCAGGGGGCTGGAGCCGCGTGGTCGGCGATGCGGCTCCAGCTGGCCTCACGAAGACGGTCACGGCCCGGTGTCTGGGAGCCTGGGGCCGGGCGTGAGCCCGGTCCTCTGTATCGAGAGTAGACGAGCGGCCAGGGTGATCGGTAGCGCAGTCCTGGTCAGGCCGCCTGGAGAGCCGCCGATGGGCGGAGAGCGACCGGCCAAAGCCCCGCGCCACCAGAGCCACACCAGCCTCAACAACCCACGGGTCGGGTTCATACAGGTTCTCAGGCGGTGCGTCGGCGGCGCAGCTCGAAGATGGAAGCCCACTCGGGATGGTCCGCGATCAACTTCCGCGCATACAGAGCGCTGTAGTTGTTGTTGAGCCCGAGCAGCCCCTGCGGAAGTCGCCAGCGCAAGTCCTCGAATAGGTCCTTGAGCCCGATGCGGGTGGCCCCGGCGGTGAATCGTTCGGCCGTCAGCTTCTCCAGGGCTCGGTAGACGTAGGGGTGCGCGGCGTCGAAGGCGAGGAACTGGTCGGTGATGGTGGGCCTGGATCTCGCGCGGGAGGAGGGGCGGGCGGGGGGTATGACGGCCTGGGTGCCGGCAGAGGGTATGGGCATCGGGCGGATCTCCCGGGCGAGAAGGGCGGCAGGGCAGGGTGGCTCAGGCGAGACGGGCGTGAAGCCCGGGGAAGGTGCGCAGACGCAGGAAGGCGAGGCACAGGCCAAGGGCCTGCACAGCAGCGCAGATGGTGATCACATGGCCGAGCTGGGCGGGCGGCACTGTGGCGACCAGGACGCCCGCCAGTGGGAAGGGCAGCAGGAGCAGCAGGATCGTCAGCGAGAGAGTGGCGCCGAACACCTGCTGCGGGATGAGGTGGGAGCGCAGGGTGCGCAGGACTACCGTCATGCCGCCCTCGCCGGCCATGAGCACCGCGATCAGCACGAGGTAGGCGGTGTAGGTGTGGGTGAGGGAGACGGCCAGGCACGCGCCGGCCGCGACGGTGGCGGAGAGCGCGCCCACAGGCCACAGGCCGAAGCGGTCGATCGCGCGGCGGCACACCGCGACGGTGATCAGGGAGGTGACGGCGGCCACCGACCAGATCAAGCCGACGTCCGCGCTGGAGTGTCCGAACTGCTGGACCACGATCACGGGGGCTGCGGCCTGCAGCAGGCCGATGGCGAGGTTGGACAGGGTCAGTCCGCAGACCAGCCAGCCGAGGGCGGGCAGCGAGCGCAAGGTTGTCCATCCGGTGCGCAGCCCCGCAAGGGCGGGCTGCGGCAGCTCGGTCTTGGTGGCGTATTGCCGGGGGGCGAGCGCGCACGCCAGGAGCGAGAAGACGGCGATCGTGGCCAGCATCCCGGCCGCCCCGGTGCACTCCAGCAGGAGGCCGGCGATGGCGGGTCCGGCCAGGGTGCCGACCTGGTCGATGCCCAGGAGCACCGACTGCACGCGGTGGGCGGCATCGCCTGCCTCGCGGCTGGCGATGCCGCCTGCCGTCTCCGCGGCGATGTAGGAGAACTCCGTGAGCACCCCGGTCGAGGCGGCGAGCAACATGACCGCGACCGTGGTGGGCAGCCCGGGATCCAGCTGCGGTAGGGCAACGGCGGCGGTCACGACCACGGTGGCTCGCAGCGCCGAGGCCAGTCGTAGAACGCGGGTGGTGCCGTGGCGGTCGACCATGGATCCGGCGACGGCGAACGCGCCCAGGCGCGGCACCCACTCCAGCGCGAATGCCACGCCGGTCAAAGCTGCGGAGTTGGTGGTGGCGAGCACCAGCAGCGGGATGCCGTACGTCGTCATCGCGAAGGCGCCGGCGTCCATGCTGCGGGGCAGGTAGATACCGCGCAGCAGGGTGGGGACCGGCCGGCGGGCATGCCGGGGTCCAACACTCGATCTCACGCAGCGGTCTCCATCTCGTCCGCCGCGCGGGCGGTGTGGAGGCCCATGTCGTGCTGGGGACTCACGTTGGCCTGGAGCCAGGCAGTCAGGGCGGCCTGCGGGCCGTCGAAGGCCGAGATGGCCTGCGGGCTGAGAATCGCTCCACCCGGCAGCGGCAGTCCGCCGACGTTGTTGAGCCGGGCGACACCGCGGGCCGGGGCCGGACCCTGGCCGAGCAGGGTGAGGGTGTGCTGGACGCGGGTGACGAAGTCGCTGGTGGCGGTGGGGTATTGGTGCGTGCGGGCCCAGCGTGCGGCCGTGTCGTAGACGTCGGCGAGGTCCTCGCCGCTGTCGGTGAGCCGGTAGCGGACTCGTTCGTGCTCGTCGCCGTACACGAGGCCGAAGTCGCGGGCCCGGTCGATGGCGTAGCCGAGTTGGTTGGCTGTCAGGTCGCCGAAGGCGGCCTGCAGACTGCCACGACGGCGGTGGATGGGGCCGTTGTCGGCGATTTCGCTGACGAGGCGGATCAGACCCGGCAGGGACAGCACGCGGATGGCCTGGCGCTGGTCGAAGCCGTCGGTGGAGTGTCTGGTCATCGGCGGTGTCCCCCTGCCTGGGGAAGGGCAAGGGGGCGCACCGGTATCTGGTGCGAGAAGAGGTCGCCGGGCTTCCAGGCCGTGTGCGGCGTGGCCGCAGCCGGGGTGGGCGTCGGCTGGGTGGTCAGGGCCGGGGTGTCCGTGGCGGGATGAGGGGTGGCGGGTGCCGGTACGCGGGGCTGGGTGGTCAGCCACGGTCCGGATTGGGTCTGCGTCGTGGGCGGGGCCTGGCCCCACACGGGGTGGGTGTCGGTGAGCGGGCGTCCGGCGGCCCAGGCGGCGAGGGCTCGGTAGACGGGGGCGAGTGAATGCCCGTTGGAGGTGAGTTCGTAGGCGCGGCCGTCCTTGCGGACCAGTCCGTCCTCGGCCAGTCGGTCCACCTGGGGGTAGATGTTGCTGAGCCGGTAGCCGGGCATCGCCGCAGCGGAGAGCGCCTTGGCGCTGGTGGCACCGCGGTCCTTGAGTACCCACAGGATCGGGGTGGCGTGGCGGGGGCCGATCAGTGCGAGGGTGTCTTCGATGTTCTGCGCGGGCGGGACCTGGGTGAGCGGCTCCAGCTGGCCGGTGCTCTTGTTCTTCACCAGGGGCTTTTCCAGGTGCGCCTCGCCCCAAGCGGCGATCACGGTCAGGACGGGCATGAGGTCGGCGCCGCGGCCGGTCAGGCCGTAGGTCACATGGCCCTGGGCGACCTCGGTGCGCTCGACCAGTCCGGCGTCGGTGAGCTTGCGCAGCTTGGGGTGGAGCGTGCCGTCGTTGAGCCAGGACAGGCGTGGCTTGATCTCCGCGTAGCGCAGGGGTTGCGCGGACAGCGTCATCAGGATCCACACACTCCACAGGGGGGTGATCATCTCCAGCGACTCGGTGACGCGTTGCACGTCGACCTGGGTGGAGCGGGGCAGACCGGTGGTGGCCAAGGGGACAACTCCTAGGGCGGGGCGGGCGAATCAGCGGGTGTGGGTGGCGGCGGGCTCCATCGGCCTCGGCGGCACGGAGGTGGTGAGTTCCGCTGTCGTCGAAGGCGCGGGCGGCGCGGGGGTGCGGTGGAGGCTGGAGAGGACGGCACTGACGGTCTTGGCGTGGGCGTCCCGGGTGGCGACGGATTCGGCGATCCGGCGGGCGCAGTCGAGCAGGTGTCCCGCTTCGAACTTGCCTATGTCCCGCTCTGGGTGCGCCAGTTCACGCAGCCGCTGGAGCTGGAAGGTGATGTTGCGCTCGGCGAGCTGTAGATCGGAGTGGCTGCTCGTCAGGGCGGCGAGCATGGTGCCGGTCGGGTTGGTGTCGGCGTGGGCTTCGAGGGCGGCCATCGGCTGGCCGTACAGGTTCTCGATGCGTTCGGCGATGGTCTCGGACGTGGTGTGGGGCAATCGGGGGCTTTCACGGTCGGCGCTCCCGCGCCGCCCCGGCACGGGCGGGTGCCGGGGCGGGCGGGAGGGTGGTGGTGAGCCTGGGCTGGGCGAGCTGCACCGGCCGTTCGGGGCGTACTCCGGGCGGTGGCATGGTGCGCAGGAACTCGGTGAGCGCGGTGGCGTATCCCTCGCGGGCGGACAGGGCCGCCTCCATCCACTGCGCGTCGAATCGCAGGTCGTCGGCGGATAGTTCGCCCATGTCGCGGTCGGCGGCGGTGGCGGCGTGGATGCGGTCGCGGACCCGGGCGACCTGTTCCTCGGCCACCGCCAGCCAGGAGCGCAGCTCCAGGGCGCGCATCAGGGCACCAGACGCCTCGGGTCCTGCGGCCTGCGCGTACAGCTCGCTCAGCGAGGCACTGAATGCTTGGGCCAGGGCCTCGTCCTGGCCGGTCGGCTTGAGTGCGACACTCACCGCGTCGCTCCTCGCACCGGCACGGACGGCGTGGGCGCGGCGCTCGGAATCGGTGCAGTCTGAAGGGCCGGGGTGCGGCGCAGGGTTGCGTCAGCTCCGCGCCAGGCTCCCGGCCCCCTGCGGCCCAGGGAGTTCGGGTCGGTGTAGTGGCGTACGACCATCGCCCGCCCGTCGCGCATGGCCACGGCGGCGTTGACCTGGTGGGCCAATTCCATGACCGGGTCGTCCAGCACGTCACCGGGAGCACGGTCGAGGGCCGCGACGAGGGCGTCTTCGGCCTCCTCCAGTGCCTCCTGGGCCTCGGCGAGCATGCCGTACCACTTCACGACGACGGTGGCGTCGGTGGATGCGTGCGGGGCCACGGCCACCGCCCGGCGCAGGTCGGCCAGCGGCATCTGGAAGCGGGCCTCGATCTGCTGGGTGATGGCGCCCATCACGCCGTCGGCGTCGTCGGACACGACATGGCTCCCTTCTTTTTTGGAAGTGCGTGGGTGAGACAAGAACGCGTGCTGCGCTGGTCAGAGGCGAAGGCCGCGAGAAAGTGCCCGGGGCCGGCGAACTCACGGAAGTGCAAGGCCGAGTTCAGGTGTGCCCGAGCCTCGTGATTGGCCTGTGATTCGGAGACGAAGCCATTTACACCCGCGTTCTTGTCGGTGATGTAGCGCCAATTGCCACTGCTCTTGTGGACCGTGGTTTCGTGGCCGGCATAGAGGTCGCCGATGGCGGTGGTCTTGGCCGTTGCCTTGGAGCGGATCGTCACGGCCTTCGTGCCGTCCCTCCACGCGCCAAGCTGGTCACACTGGCCGCTGACCAGCGCACTGACAAAAACCTGCGGCGCTCGCAGACGTGGCGGTGCCGAGCGGGAGAGCGAGCGAGCCGAAATCGGTAACGGCGACGGCTATTAGGGGTGAGGGCATGAGGTATTGACCTCCAGAGGAGAAGAAGGAAACGCGGAAGCTCACCCGGGCTGACGCCGGGCGGGCAGTGGTTCAAGAGTCCGGAGAATCCCCGGTTTCGCTAATCGGGGATGTGCTGCTATGTTTCGCGCTTCGACGGGCACCGAGCCCTCACGGATTCACGTCGAAAGAGGTCCTGCCACGGGGCAGATCGGCTGCTGTGGTCAGCGGGTTCGGCCGGTACGCGGCGCTGGGGCGGCAGGCAAGGCAGGGCCTGCGGACGCGGCGGTGGACCGGGTGGCCGGCGCGGTGGTCGGCAGGGGAACGTCCTGGCCCGACCAGTGGGCGTGCCACCAGGCGGTGGCCTGCTCGTAGGTCGAGAAGCCACCTTCGCGCAGGGTGTGCGTCCAGTGCTCGGTGTCGACCTCGTGCAGCAACACCCGGAAGCGGAGCGGTGCCTTCTCGTCGATGGCGGCCAGGAGCACCGTGATCTGCATGCGGGCCGGATCGTCGTCGGTGTAGCTGGTGACGAGGGCGAAGTGATCGCCGTCGGCAGTGAGACGGTCCTCCAGCGCCTTGGTGGCCTCGTCGGCGGCATCGGTTCCGATGCCGGGCGGAAGGACGATGGCCTCCTTGGGGCAGCCGCGGGCGATCAGCCAGCTCTGCGCCATAGGCACCAGGGCCAGCCTCTCATGCTGAAAGCGGAAGGTACGGGCTTCCACGTCCCGCTGCAGGTGGAGGGCCACCAGCTGCGGCTCGCCGGGGATACCCCAGGTCACCGCGCCGTTGTGCAAAACGTAGTAGCTGTGCCGCTGGTCGTCGGTGTGGTGCTCGGCAAGCACAGCGAGTTCAGTGGATTCGATATCTATGTGCTGCCAGAACTGCTCGGCGACACGGTCGTTGACGGCCTCGTAGCCGTCGAGGCGGAAGTCCGGGGATGAGGGCATAGGGGCTTTCGGAGCGAGGCACACACGGGATGCGCGGTTCAGCGGCGGACGGGGATGGCCGCAGGCCAAGTGCCGGGCCGGGGCACGGGAGCGGCGCCGGGCGCCTTGGAAGAGCGCGGGGCGGTCAGGGACGCACGGCCGGTGTCGGTCAGCGTGACTGGCTGGCCCGCCGTGACCGGACGGGAGGTGTCACGCACCACCAAGCCGTCCTCTTCGAGGCGTTGCAGCTGGCTGTAGGGGATGCGCGTGCTGGAGGCGGTGACGACATACAGCTGCTGCGTCAGAAGGTTCTGGTGGAGCTTGGCGCCCTGGGTGATGGCGAGCAGCGCCGCGATATCGGGCGCCGGAAGGTTCGACACGTCGCGCGGAGCGTTGCCCCGGGCCGCGGCCTCGACGGGCTCGAGCGCGGCAACGGCCTGATCCTGCCGCTCATCTCGGGTGCGGGCCGCGCGCTCCAGCAGACCGACGGTCCGGTCGATACGCTCGAACAACACGTTATCGACCGGGTATTGGCCGGAGGAGAGGCTGTTGAGCTGGGACCGGTAGAAGGTCACGTTGGTCTCGGCCTGGACGAGGGCTCGGTGGGCGTCGACCAGGTGGGCGTGCTGTTCGTCGAGCAGGTCGCGGTCGCGGTGCTGCCACAGTCGGTCGATGCTGTGGCCCACGGCCGCTTCGATGCGGTGATCCAGCTGGGTCAGAGCCTTCTTCACCGTCGTGTTGCGGGGCATGGGGAAGATTCCTTGGGGTGTCACGAGGGCCGGTGTACGAGGCCGCTCACGCCGAGTGGCAGGCGCAGGGCGAGGTGCGCTCCCTGCGGCATCTCGCGGACAGGGCCGAGGCGGCGAAGGAGGCGGAGCACCGGCTGGTTCGACGCCTCGGTGTAGGGGCTCAGGGTGTGGGCGCCCCGGTCCTGTGCGTACTGAGCTGGGTGCCGGACCAGCGCGGCGCCGATGCCGCGACGCTGGTAGGCATCGACGACCTGGAGTCCAAGGTCGAAGGCGCCCGTTTCCCGGCTGACGGGACCGGTGCAGACCAGCGAGAGCGGCTCGTGGTCGACGCCGAGCGCCAGCCAGCAGTGGGCATACACGAGCAGCTGGCTCAGGGTGCGGCGCGTCAGGTGCGTACGGCCCCAGCGGCGCAGCAGCTAACTGCGGGAACAGTGCTGGTGGAAGGCGCCGACGAGCACGAGATCCTCGGTCCTCACGCGGCGAAGGGCGGTGAGGACCCGGGGGCCTCAACAGGAGCAGTCAGGCAGCGCGGCCATCAGGGAGCTGCGCAGGTACCCCTTGAGCTGGTAGGTGCCGAAGCGGACATTGCGGGGCCGTGCGCCGTAGGGGGCCAGCAGACGGCCCAGGCGCTGCGGGGTGAGTTCGGCGTACGTCCACCTGGCTTCCGCCATGCCGGGCAGTCGGCGAAGGCGGTCGGTGAGAGCCGCCGAGGACATGGCGGCCGGATCGCCGTCGGCCGCGAAAGCGTCGAGACACGCGTGAACGATCGTGTGCTCGGCGGCCAGGCAGGAGCGGCACTCCGCCTCGTCCTCGGCGGTATCCGCTTCGGCCTCGTCAGAGGCTGGGGAGCAGCAGCACGGGCTGCTCAGCAGGCGGGTCAGCTCGGCGCCGGCCAGCAGGCGCAGGATGAGGATGTCGGTGAGCTGCTCCAGCTGGCCACGGGCGTCGGTGCAACAGTGGGTCGGCCCGTCACCGGCCACGGCGAGGAGCTGCGCATCCAGCTGCTGAACCCGGCGGTGAGCATCCAGGATTGCCCGGTGGTGCGGGTTTTCCTGCGGGATTTCGATTCCGGCAAGGGCGGCCGAGAGGTCGTCGAGGCCGGAGGGGAAGCGGGGCGTCAAAGAGTGCGGTCCTTCAAGGTCGGGGACAGAGCGGGGCGGGGAAGACCAGGCGGCGCGTACGGCGGCGGACCCGGCTTGGGGACTTCGCGGCGCGCCTCCAGCTGCGGGGAGCGCGAGCGGGCGGCATGGGCGAGCGCACTCACCGGGCGGCGGGTGAGGCCCAGGCGTTTGCGGGCAACGTTGTACACCTCGTGGCGGTCGCGCGGGCGCACGGCCACTACGTGGATCTCGGCGCGGTGCGCCGATCCCGGCGGGGCCGGGCGCTGGGCGTACACGACGCGCCAGGCTTTGCGGTGATCGACGTACAGCTTGCGGTAGTCGGCCAGTTCACCGAGCAGCTTGGAGCCGAACTGCTGGGCGTTGACCACGTCCTGGAGCTGGGCGAGGGCCAGGTCCCGGATGTCGCCGGGGGCCTGGAGGAGGTCGGTCAGGGCGCGCGGGTCGAAGGAGAGGCCGAAGGCGGGCCGGTGCTCGGACCCGCTCATGCCGCCTGACCCGGATCACCGGACTCCGGCTGGTCCGCGGAGGCCGAACGTGCGGAGCGAATGGAGGAGGCCGGGCCGGGCAGCAGGCGGTGCGCGTCGCGGTCGGGGTCGGTCTGGCAGGCCGAGAGCGGGCCGCCCGGGGCGCGCACATGGGCCAGGCAGTGAGTGAGGAAGTCGCGGTGCCACACGAACATCCCGGACGGCCCAGCTTCGGGGTCTTTGTGCTGCTGGTAGGCCATCCACAAGGCGTGGAGCCAGGCGACGACGTCGTCGTGCTCCTGCCACTTTCTGCACCACGGGGCCGCGGTGGTGACCTCGGCGCCATAGGTGTCTATGAGGAACCCGTCGACCCAGTCCGTCAGTGCGTCGAGTTCGTCCTCGTACTCCTCGCCCTCCAGTTCCAGGATCGGGCGCGGTTCGGGCGGTCCCTGGATCGGCGCTCCGGGCATCCCCGGAAGGCTGGGCATGCCGAACGCTGCGAAGGGCGAGGACTCCGGAGGTGCGGCAAGGCTGTCGAGCTGCCGGGCCTGCTCGGCCTGCTGCTCCATGAGTTTGCGGACGCTGGCCTCGACGCTCTCCAGATTCGAGTCCGGCAGCCGGACAGGTTCCATTTCCCCGTCATCGGGGAGGTCTATGGATTCATGCACGAAAGGGGCCTCCTTGAAGCCGCGGCCGGTGGGCGTGAATGACGGCTCCACGATCCAGAGAATCCCCGGTTTCGCTAACCGGGGATCCGGTGCTACAACGCATCACCCGGCACGGGGAATGACGGAGCAGAATCCCGCTATCGCCCGTGCCGGGCAGCGGGAAGGGCTTAGGCAGACAGAACGAAGTCGTCCTGGGACAGGAGCTGCTGCACCGTCTCGGTCAACCGGTCGGCTGCCACCTCGGCGTACTCGCGGGTCTTCTCCACCCCGATGAACGAGCGGCCTTCCAGCAGGGCCGCTACCCCGGTGGACCCGGATCCGGCGGTGAAGTCCAGGACGGTGCCCTGCTCGGGGCAGATCTTGACCAGCTCCCGCATCACCTCCACCGGCTTCTGCGTGATGTGCTGGCGGTTCTTGCCCGAGGGCTGCGAGGCGGAGTAGAGGCCGGGTAGGTAGACCGGGTTTCGGGAGCCGTCAATGGCGCCCTTCGAGCCCCAGATGATGAACTCACAGTTCTGGGTGAATCGGCCCTTCTGGGGCCTGGCCTGGGGCTTATGCCAGGCCAGCACGCCGCGCCACAGCCAGCCGGCTGCCTGCAGCGCGTCCGTCGTCGTCGGCATCTGCCGCCAGTCGGTGAACAAAAGCGCGGTGCCGCCGGGCTTGGTCAGCCGGTGCGCCTCGGTCATGATCTGGGTGAGCCAGAAGCCGTAGCTGCGCTGATCCATGTTCTCGCCGGTGAAGTCCGGAAGCTGGTGCTGGGCATCGGCGGAGGTGTACTTCTGCTTCGCGCTGCGGCTGGTGCGCTCCTTCGCTGTCCGGCCGCCGGAGTTGTACGGCGGGTCAGTGATGACGGAATCAACACATCCGTCCGGCAGCGTCGCAAGCACGCTCAGTGCGTCGCCCTGATGCAGGGAAAAAGGCAAAGGGATACCACAATTCAGTTCAGGAGAGGATGGGGTTACTCACTCCGGCTCGCGCGACGGAATTACTGCAGGCATGACGATGCCCAAGGCCCGCAATGCGGAGTGCGAGGAGGAGGAGCCAAAACTGTAGGACACGATCCCCGGTGGAGCGGTGTCGCCGCCAAGCCCCAGCCAAGCCTTGATCATGTTTGATTTCGGGGACCGGGGATCTGGGCTTACTGTTTTGGAGCTGCCCGGCTGGTACCGCCGTTGGCCAACTCCCCCTCGCCTGCCCTCACCGAGGTACTCCCTGACCGAAACCACCTGACCCGACCAGCACACGCACATCGAGGTGCAACTCGCCACGGGCGTCGGGGCCCCGATTCACCCGCCACCGGCTGCGACAGCCCCCACCCACAGGCCCGCGCGGTCGGGACTTCACCTTCAAGGACACCCTTGTGACAACTCCCTACCCACCCCTGCCCGAAACTCCGCCACCGGGAGGCGTGCCGGATTGAAGGCGATAGCCGCCGGCGTCGGCGTCGTCTTCCTCTCCCCCCTGCTGCTCGCGGGCACGGCCATGATGATGGCCGCCGCCTCCAGCGAAGCCGCCGAAACCACCAGCGGATTCAGCGGATGCCTGCACGACGTCGACACGGACACCGTCACCAAGCAGGTGACGAAGATCCTCAACGGAGCGTCCGGCAAAGACGTGAAGGTCGAGGGCCTGTCCATGCCCGACGAGCAGGTCCCCAACGCCCAGACCATCGTGGCCACCGGCATCTCGCTCGACGTACCCAAGCGCGGCCAGATCGTCGCGCTCGCCACCGCCATGCAGGAATCACGCCTGCGCAACCTCAACTACGGAGACCGCGACAGCCTCGGACTGTTCCAGCAACGTCCCAGCCAGGGCTGGGGAACCGCTCAGCAGATTCACGACCCGGTGTACGCGAGCGAGAAGTTCTACAAAGCCTTGCTCAAGGTCAAGGGTTGGCAGCAGATGACCGTCACCCAAGCCGCCCAGGCTGTGCAGAAGTCGGGTCTGCCCGATGCGTACGCACAGTGGGAACCGCTGGCCACCGCCCTGCAGAAGGCCATCGCGGCCACGTTCCCCAGCACTGGCTCGGACAAGCCCTCCGGCGATGACTCCAAGGACAGTGACAACCCGGCCGCCGGTTGCGGCCCGGCCGAGGATGGCTCCTCCTACGGGCGTATTCCCGAGGGCAGCGTGCCCAAGGGCTACACGATCCCGAAGAACGCCGCCCCCAAGGCCCGCAAAGCCATCGACTGGGCGATGCGCCAGCTCGGGACGATGTACCAGTGGGGTGGCAGCTGCACCGCCGCGCACGGCCCTGACCCCATGGGTCGCTGCGACTGCAGCAGTCTGATGCAGCAGGCGTACGCCAAGGCTGGCGTCAAGCTCACCCGCACCACGTATACCCAGGTCAACGAAGGCAAGGCCGTCTCGCCCAGCAAGCTGCAGCCCGGCGACCTGATCTTCAGCCGCGGCACGGCTCAACGCCCGGAACACGTCGGCATGTTCATGGGCGCAGGGCTCGTCATCGAGGCCCCCAGGACCGGCAAGCCGGTACGTATCACTCCCTTGAAGGACTGGGCGATTCTCGCTGTCCGCCGCGTCCTCTGACGTCCCCGCCCAGGTCCCGACCCTGGCTGGCCGGGGCCGGCCCCTCTCGGCGTCATCCCACCGCTCCCCCTTCCTCCCTTCCCCCCTTTCGCCGGGCCACCATCGGCCTGCGCACGCAAGGAGTCCGCCACACGCATGCCCATACCTCTCGCTGACCGTGCCATCCAGCTCGCCTACGACCCAGGCGTCTCCCCCAAGGGCGGCGGCCTGCCGGGCCTCGCCGTCCTAAAGAACGTCGTCAACTCGATCAACCTCTTCGGCATCGTCGCTGTCGTCGGGGCCCTGGCCGTCTCCCTCGCCGTGTGGGCCTGGGGTCACCACACCGGCGGCCACCAGGCCGAAGCCAACGGCAAGAAGGGCGCGACCGTCGCAGCCGGCGCAGCCCTCGGCCTCGGCGCCGCCAACGGCATCGTGGCCTTCTTCAGCGCCCTGGGGTCGCAGGTCCACTGATGAAACGATTCCGCTCCTTCTCTCTGTCCTCCTACGGCACCGGCTGGTCGGCCTCGGCCAACCGCCGCATCGCCACCCTCGCGGTGGCCATCACCGCCCTGCTCGCCCTCGCAGCCACCGTCGCGTTCTTCACCGGACGCGGCAACGGCGGCCACCACAGCGAGTCCGGCCCGCCGTCCACCGCGGGCAGCGCCGCTCCTTCCGAAGCCGCCGCGAAGCCGGGCGGAAAGAAGGCGGGGTCCGTTCCCCGGCCACCGCAGATCGCCGATCCGGTCGCCTACGCCAAGGCCGCGGCCCAGATGCTGTGGTCCTACGACACCCGCGGCACCAGCCGTGACCAGCAGCTCGCCGGCATGAACGCGTGGATGTCGAAGGAGACCAAGTACGCCGACTGGAACTCCATAGCCGCTCAGGTGCCGGATCCGACTCTGTGGTCGCGCATGGCCGACAACGACCAGCACGCCACCGCGACGGTCACCGAAGGCCACTTTCCCTCCGCCTTCAAGGCAGCTCTGGCCGAGGACCCCTCCGCGATCACCAAGGCATACATCTACGTCGTCACCGTCAACGGCAAACAGACGCTGGCCTGGAAGAAGGGCAGCGGCGGAGCCGAGGAACGCGCCGTGACCCTGGCTGTTCAGTGCCGGCCCAGCCACGACTGCGCGCTGTCCGCCATCGCCCCCAACGTCACGCAGTGACCCGCGCCTAAGAGCAGAAAGGAGTCCAACTCCCCGTGGGTTTTTGTGACTACCCCCTGGCCGACAAGCTGTGCTCCATCGGCGGCGCCGCCAAGGGCGCGGTCGACTTCGCCAGTGACCCGGGCAAGGTCATCGGCGACTGGATGGCTAAGTCGGCCGGTGAACTCGCCGCCGCCTCGGCCGATCTGGCCGCCAAGGCGGTGAACAAGACGACCAAGGTCGACCTGAACGCGGGCTGGTTCCGCGACAACTACGAAATGATCTTGCCTATCGGTTTGATCATCCTGGTCGCCACCTTCTGCGCCCAACTCATACGAGCCGCGATGAAACGCGACGGCCAAGCGTTGACCCAGGCATTCACCGGCACCGCCTCCGGCGTGCTCTTCGCCTTCAGCGCCATCGCATTGACCACCGTCGCGATCGAAGTGGTCGACGCGTTGTCCGACGGCCTGTTCAAGGCATCACACCTGTCGATCGAATCCGCGGTGCGGCGCATGGTCAAGGTGAACCAGATTCCCGGCCTGGCCGGGATGGGCTGGCTCGTCGCCGTCTTCGCCGCCATCGGAGCCGCCATCGGAGCGGTTCTGTACTGGTGCGTGATGATGGTCCGCAAGGTCGGCATCCTGGTCATGGTCACCCTGGCCGTGTTCGCCGGAGCCGGCGGCGGCTGGGAAGCCGCCCGCCGATGGCGCCGCGGCTGGATCGAAGCCACCGCCACCCTCGTCGTCAGCAAGCTCCTGATGACCGTGATCTTCGTGCTCGGGATCGCCGCGATGGGCAAGACGGAGGCCAAGGACGGCATCGGCGCGCTCGCGGACGTCATGTCCGGCATCGTGATCATGGTCCTAGTGCTGCTCTGCCCTTACGCGACCTTCAAGTTCGTGCACTGGGCCGCAGAGGGCACAGACGGCGAATCGATTCACCGGGCCGGTGGTGCAGGAGCCCAGCTCGCCAAGCAGCACACCGAACGCGCGGGCCGCAAGGCCGCCGCCATGGCAGCCACCGCTGGAACCGGTGGTGCGGCGGCCGGAGCGGGCGCCGCACCCCAAGGGCCCGACTCGGTGCGCGGCGGTGGCTTCCCCGGCGATATCGCCGCCAACCCCACGGGCGGCAGCGGCAAGGAATCCGGCAGCCCCGGTGGTTCCTCCAGCGGCCAGAGCATGAAGGACGGGCTGGAGAAGGCCGTCCAGCCGCCGCCCACGCGCCCCACCGAGGACACCAGTGGTCAGTTCGGTGGCGGGCCCGGCCAGAGCGGCCCCGGTTCGGGTGCGCAGTCCCCGTCCGGCGGCGGGTTCATGTCCAACCCGCCCGGCGCTTCTACGCCTCCGCCGCAAGGCGCGCCCCCGGCGCCGAACTCAGCTTCCTCGGGCGGCGCCAGCGGGGCCGGAGCGCCCCCTCCGCCTCCCCCGCCCACCGGCACCTGACCCTGTCCCCTCACGCCGGAGCGGCACGCACCACGCCGTGTGTGCCGCTCCGGCCCCGCCCGCGCACCACCGGAACGGCCCTTGTCTGAACTGTCGATCACTCCCCTCACGGTCAAATTCCCCCACAGGTCGAAGCGCGGCATCCTGCTCGGCCTCTCCCTTCCCCAGCTGGTCCTGGTCTCCTCGGCGCTGGCCTTGCTGCTGGTCACGGTCGTCAGCACCGGGCTGCTCGGTGCGATCGTGCTCGCCCCGCTGTGGGCCGGTGTCGCCGCCCTGGTCGTCATCCGCCGCAACGGAAAGTCGCTGATCGACTGGGCGCCGATCGTCGTCCGCTTCGCCCGGCGCCGCCGCAGCGGACAGACGCTGTGGCTGGCCCGGCCGGTCACCCGCCCCCGCCAGGACGGCACCCTCCATCTGCCCGGCACCGCCGCCTCCCTGCGCGTCGTCACCCCAAGTGATTCCGCCAACCAGGCCGCTGCCGTGCACGACCCGCACGGCCAGACACTGACCGCCGTCGCCCGCGTCTCCTCTCGCGCCTTCGCTCTGCTTGACCCCGCAACGCAGAACCACAACGTGTCCGGCTGGGGAAGGGCATTGGCGGGCATCGCGCGGACCGGGCACGTCGCCTCCGTCCAGGTCCTGGAGCGCACCGTTCCCGACAGCGGCGACACCCTGGTGCGCCACTGGACCCAGCAGGGGCGGCCCGAGACCCCGGTCGCCGGGCAGGTGTACTCCGAGCTGGTCGCCTCCGCCGGGCCCGCCGCCGCCCCGCACGAGGCGTACCTGGCCATCTCCCTGGACCTCAAGGCCGCCAAGCGCCTCATCTCCCAGGCCGGCGGCGGCTTCCCCGGCGCCTTCACCGTGCTGGAGCAGACCACCAGTGCCGTCGCGCTCGCCGCCCGCAGCGCAGGTCTGATGGTGACCGGCTGGCTGACCGCCCGAGAGATCGCCGCCGTCATCCGCACCGCCTACGACCCCAAGGCGCTCTCCGGCCTGCAGCAGTGGTCCGAGAGCGGACGGGCCGAGGCCGACCCGGCCGCCGCCGGGCCCGTCGTCCAGGTCGAGGAGTACGACCGGGTCGCCACTGACTCCGCTCGGCACGTCACATACTGGGTCGAGGACTGGCCCCGCACCGAAACCGGTGCCGGGTTCCTGCACGGATTGATGTTCACCGCCGGCGTGCGGCGCAGCCTGTCCCTGATCTACGTGCCCCAGGGACTCGAGTCCGCGCTGCGCGACGTCCAGCGCAAGAAGGCCGCGATCATCTCCGATGCCGCCGAGCGCACGCGCCGCGGCCAAGTCGACTCCGAGGCCGACAGCGTCGAGTACGCCGACGTAAAAACCCGCGAGCGCCAGCTCATCGCCGGCCACGCGGATGTCGCGCTGACCGGCCTGCTCACCGTCTCCGCCGAAACCGACGCCCTGCTGGATGCCGCCTGCGCGCAGATCGAGACCGCCGCCGTCACCGCCCAGGTCGACCTGCGCCGCCTCTTCTACCAGCAGCCCGACGCCTTCACCCTCGGCGCACTGCCTCTGGCCCGCACCGCCCTATAGCCCACCCGGCCCCACCCAAGGGGCCTGTGCCCTGCCGCACCGGCAGGAAGGATCCTCCCCCCTTTGACCTCAGCCACCCCCCTCGACGACGCGCACCCCTACCTCCGGGCCGCCAGCGCCGGAGTCCGCCACCACACCCGCGCCCTCGCCGCCGAAACGGGCACCGCACCGGCCTCCGCGGACCGCACGCACCTGGACGTGCTGCACGCACACCTGGTCGCCCTGCACCGCCTGCTCGACCAGCTCCAGACGGCCACACGACCGCCGCACCCGGCGGCAGGACGGCATCTGGCCACGGCAGGAACCCGGCTGTGGCAGGCCGGCGCCGCCGTCCACGACGCGTTCCACCTCCTGCCCGCCGTTCACGCGGCCTCTGCGGATGAGGAGGAGTGCCACCCCGAGCGGCTCCCCGAAGGCCCGCCGGTCCTGACCATCTGCCAGCGCCACCTCGCCGCCGGTCACCTCGTGCGCCGCACCACCACCCCCACCGACCTCAACGGCCCCGCGCACGGCCACACCACCACCTGCGCCCAGTAACTCCTCCTCAGCAAAGGGCCCTTGCATTGCGCACACTCAAGCGCTCCCCCTCCACCACCGTCGTACTCGCCGCCCTCATCGGCAACGACGCGCTCGCCACCGCCGCCCCGGCATCCGCCGCCGGCTACCACTGCAAGACCAGCACCAGGTCCGTCCACGCCGCCGCCTACCAGGGCTTTTGGGCGGAGGACGACAGCGGCTACGGGCGCCGCCAGTTCGCCACGCCATCGGTCGTGTGATCGCTCGCCGCCCCAACCGCCGTTACCTGAAAGCCACTCCGTCATGAGCCACCGGCCCGCCCGGCGCGCCCGCCGCGCCTCCGCCTCCCCTCTATTCACCCCGCACGGCACCGACCGCGCCAGCCGCAAAGCGGCCCGCCGCCAGCTCGCCGAGGCCGCCGCCAAGGCCCGCGCCGAAGCCGCCCTGCACCCAGGCGGTGCCGAACCGGCCGAGCAGCAGATGCCACTCCCCCTCTTCCCGCCCGGCGGTCGTCCCGGCCCCGCCTCCGCCCGCGGCGGCAAGCTGAAACTGCCCGCGCACCGCATGACCACCGCTACCGTCGCCGGCGCCTACCCCTTCCTCGCCGAAGGTGGCCTCGGCGCCGAGGGCATCTACATCGGCCGCGACGTCCACGCCGAAGCGAGCTTCTGCTTCGACCCGTTCGCCCTGTACGGCAAGATCGAAGGCTTCACCAACCCCAACGTCCTGTTGGCCGGAGTGATCGGCCAGGGCAAGAGCGCCCTGGCAAAGTCCTTCGCCCTGCGGTCGGTGGCCTTCGGGTACCGCGTGTACGTGCCGTGCGACCCCAAGGGGGAATGGACCCCGGTGGCCGCAGCCCTCGGCGGCACCTCCATCGCGCTCGGCCCCGGGCTGCCGGGCAAGCTCAACCCCCTGGACGCAGCCCCGCGCCCGCCATCGGTCTCCGAGGCGGACTGGGCAAGCGAGATCCGCAAGAGGCGTCTGCTGCTGCTCGGTTCCCTGGCCCGCACCGTCCTCGGCCGGGACCTGCTGCCGATGGAGCACACCGGACTCGACGTCGCCCTGGACGCCGTGGTCACCCGCGCCGCGACCGCCGGCCGCACCCCGCTGCTCGGCGACATCGCCACCATGCTCAACAGCCCCGACGACCTCGACGCCGCGGGCGGCCTGATGTCCGGCCGCCTCGGCGACGCCTCCCGTGACCTGGCCCACGCCATGCGCCGACTGGTGCACGGCGACCTCGCCGGAATGTTCGACGCCCCCTCCACCGTGGCGTTCGACCCCAGCAGCCCGATGCTCACCATCGACCTGTCACGACTGGGCGGATCCGGCGACGACACCGCCCTCGTCCTCGCCATGACGTGCGCGTCGGCCTGGATGGAATCCGCGCTCTCCGACCCAGGCGGCGGCCGGCGCTGGATCGTCTACGACGAAGCCTGGCGCCTGATGCGCCACCCCGGCCTCCTCCAGCGCATGCAGTCCCAGTGGAAGCTCAGCCGCGGCCTGGGCATCGCCAACCTCATGGTGATCCACCGGCTGTCCGACCTGCTCACCGCCGGCGACGCCGGATCCCGCGGACGAGCCCTCGCCGAGGGCCTGCTCGCCGACTGCTCCACCCGCATCATCTACCGCCAGGAGACGGATCAACTCCACGTCGCAGCAACCCTTTTGGGCCTTACATCCGTGGAGAGCGACGCCATCTCACACCTCAACCGCGGACGCGGCCTATGGAAGGTCGCCGGACGATCCTTCATCGTCCAACACCTCCTCCATCCCGAGGAATTGTCACTCTTTGACACAGACGCCCGAATGCATTAGGCAACCCCGGAGGCTCATGAATTCCGATGCACAGCGCGAACTGATACCTCGCGACGACACCCTCCAGATGATCGGCGCTCTCAACGACCTGCAGACCAAACTCGCCGCAGCCGCCGAGAGATACCAGCTGCTGGACGACACCGGCCAGGTACCGGCCGCACCGTCCTACGCCGAACTGCTCCAGCATGCCTCCGAGGCGCAGGCCCTTTCCCACGACGTCGTCCAACTGACACTCGAATTTGCCCGGAGCGCCCACAGCACGAACCGCGTCGGCAGCACAGTCCTCGCCCACCTCGCCGCGGCAGCCACCATGTCGAGCCACGCAGTACCGAACTTCGCCGAGACCGCGGAGAATGCCCTTTTCCTGCCCCGATCGTCCCGTCCCACCGACCGGCAGTACCGGGACAATCGCATGGTCATCGACCACGCCACCGCGCGCGCCTACCTGCGGCGCACGTCGGAATCACTCCGCGACGCGGTACAGGAACTCAACGCTCACCTCGACTTCCACCGCTTCTTCCCGGCTCAGACCCGGCAGCAGAGCCCGGCGACCCCGCCACCCCGGCCGAGTGCACGCCACCGCTAGGAGTTGTCTTCAAATGTCACGCCCACATCAGGAGCGAGGCGAGGGTGACGGCTGCCTGGTAGGACTCGGCGGTCTTGTCGTAGCGGGTCGCGATGCCGCGCCACTGCTTGAGGCGGTTGAAGCACCGTTCCACGACGTTGCGCCGCTTGTAGAGCTGCTTGTCGAAGGCCGGCGGGCGCCCGCCCCGGGAGCCGCGTCGGGTTCGGTTGCGGATCTGGTCGGCTCGCTCGGGAATGGTGTGTGTGATGCCCCGGTGTCGCAGCCAGGTTCGTATCGCGCGGGAGCTGTAGCCCTTGTCGCCCAGTACATGGGCGGTTCGCACGCGGGGCCGGCCCGGCCCGAGCCGGGGCACCCGGATCGCCTCCATGACGGTGGTGAACTGGGTGCAGTCATTGGTGTTCCCGCAGGTGACCGTGAAGGCGAGCGGGCGGCCCAAGGCGTCGCAGGCCAGGTGGATCTTGCTGGTCAGTCCACCCCGGGAGCGTCCGAGTGCCGGTGGGCAGAGCCCCCTTTTCGGGCCCCGGCCGCGTGCTGGTGGGCGCGCACGACGGTGGAGTCGACCGAGACCAGCCAGTCGATGTCGCCGACTGCGTCCGCCCTGGCCTGCGCTGCCCGCAGCATCCGCTCGAAGGTTCCGTCCAGTGCCCACCGGCGAAAGCGGGTGTGGAGTGTCTGCCACGGCCCATACCGCTCGGGTACATCCCGCCAGGCGGTGCCGGTGCGGAACTTCCACACGATCCCGTTGAGGACCCTTCGGTCGTCCAACCGCTTGCGGCCCCGCAACGACGCAGGCAGCAGCGGTCGGACGAACTCCCACTCCACATCGGACAGTTCATGGCGACGTATCACCCGACCATGATCCACCACTCAAGATCAATTGAAGACGCGACCTAGGGCGTAGCAAAGCGGTCGAGACAGAAGCGTCCACCGCCGCTTCCCCCAACTCCCTGGATCACACGCTCCTGATGGAAACACCGTCCAACGCTTCGCCCTCTTCCTCCGTCGGCTCGCAGATGGTGAGTGAGGCGCTCGGTGCCTCACCGCGGCATCTTGAACGGCTCCACAGCCCAGAGGGCCCCGCTGACGTCCTCGCCCAGCTCGTGTTCATGGCCGCACGTCACCTCGACGATCTGCACGAACAGTTCGCTGACGCCGCCCAGTACGCGGCCTCCCATTTGACGCGTGCCGCCACCGGGAAGTCATCGATCAACTCGCTCGGCGTCCTGCAGAACAGCGCCACGCAAATCGACATCCTGGCCGCACGCCGCGCCGACGCCATCGAACACCTCAAGGTTCTCATCCACGCATACCGACAGGTAACAATGACCGACCACGCCGCCCCACACCCGGCGCGCCGTCCAACTATCGCCCCGAACGCCCACGCCACACCGTCGGGCCCGGCGCCCGCCGGCCGCCACCGTTAGCCCATCGTCGGGCAGCACTGCCTGGCTTCTGCTCTCAGGAGATCCCACCTGTCCGCCCGTTCCACCACGCCCCCGGCTCCCGCCCCTCCGGGCCTTGCCACCCCCACCGATCCCTACGGCCGCTACGTCTACGGCCGCCAGATCCTCACGCTCACCGACCAGCTCAACGGCACTACGTCCTACGAGCATGCCGCTGCACTCGCCGACCAGGTCCTGGAACCCACCGATGGCCTGCTGGAGCGGCTCGCCGAGTTCTTCGAGGCGGCAGCCGAGAAGGTCAAAGAGTCCGATCACGACGACGGGTTCGACCTCCACTACGACCTGGAGGACGCCGCGGCCACCTTGCGCGGCCTCGGTGAGGACCTGCACGTCACAGTCGACCGCATGCGCGCCCTGGCCCTCAGTGGCCCCACGAGCCAGACCAACAAAGCGCCCGTGCCGGGCGCGAGCATCGGGCTACCGACGGCAATACTCCCTGCACCTGGTCGTACCCGGTGAACACGCCAGGTCCTCCCGGTCCGCTCGCAGGTCTGGAGCAGGCCGCGCACCTGCACTCGCTGGCCAAGCGCATCCACCATGCCGCTGACGATCTACCGGCCCCGGAGCCCACTCACTCGCTCGCCAGTATCAGCGAGGAAGTCGAGAACCAAGTTCGAGTCACAGCGGGCATTTTCACTTCCCTCGCGGTCGAGGCCGCCTTCCATACTCGCGTGGTGGATCGGCATCCCGGCGCGGCCGACTCCCTAGCTCGACGCAAGGTCGCCCTGACGGCGCGTGCAGCCGATCCCCTCGGCTGGGCTCTTGCCAAGCTGGGCGAAGCCGTCGCGCAGATCGGCCACCTCCAGGAAATCAGCTCCGGTCCGCTAACCCCCGAACGCTCCATGGAGATCGGCACCGCCCTCGCGGCCCTGACCGACAGGCTCGCCAGCGCCCATACGCACCTGAACAGCGCGGCCAGCAACCTGCACCAGGACGCCGACCGGCTCATCACATCGGCGCCCGGCGCCCAACGTGCGCCAACTCCTCCGGCCGCTGAACGGAACCGGCCGCCCGCCGCGCTGCCCGTACCACCCACCGCATCTAAGCGGAGCTGGTGAAGTTGTTTGCGTTGGGTAGGCGCTCCTGGGGAGGGGCGTCGTGTCGAAGATCCTTCGAGTCGCGCTGACCGACGAAGAACTCCGTGGCCTGCGCGCATTGTTGGCCCGTCGCGATTTGGCAGGGCCGGTGTGTTGCCGAGGTCGCCGGCGTGCTGGAGTGCCATCCGGTCACGGTCCGCGCCGCTGTCCACCGCTTTGACAAGGATGGGGTCGC
>NZ_JBFAHP010000056.1:10622-41822 GCF_040654255.1 Streptomyces sp. NPDC050732 | reverse complement strand
GGGGGGGGGGGGGGGGGGGGGTGGCCTGGCGGGGGGGTCTGATTGCTCTTTTTTCCATGGGTTTTTCGTGTGGGGCGTGTCGGGGTGGCCGGGGGGGTGGAGGTGGTGCGGGGCGGGGGGGGTGGGGTTGGTGGGGTTCGATCAGGGTCGCTGGTCGTGGCGGGGGGGGTGCCTGGTTGCCCCCCCCCCCCCCACCAGAAGGGGTGAACGGCAGTAACTTTCTCGCGCCGGTGGCGTTCCGTCGCGCTATAGAGGCCCGAAAGCCCCTTTTTCGTTACGGAAGGTCAGGCTGCGGCCAGTTCCCTGCGGGCCTCCCGGCGCCGCGCCGCCGCCTCCGGGTCGAGCGCGGGCACGGCGGCGAGCAGCCGTCGCGTGTACGCGTGCCGCGGTGAGCCGTAGACCTCGTCCACGGGCCCGCACTCGACGATCCTTCCCTGCCGCATCACCGCGACCCGGTCGCTGACCTGCCGCACCACGGCCAGGTCGTGTGCGACGAAGACCAGTGCGAGCCCCAGCTCCCGCTGCAGCTCGGCGAGCAACGCGGTCACCTGCGCCTGCGTCGTCACGTCGAGCGCCGACACCGGCTCGTCGCACACGATGAGCCGCGGTTCGGCGGCGAGCGCCCGCGCGATGCCGATGCGCTGGCGCTGCCCGCCGCTGAACTCGTGCGGGTAGCGGTCGTAGTGCGCCGGATCGAGGCCGACGCGCTCCAACAGTTCGCGCACTCTCCTCCGTACGAAGGAGTCGCTCTCGCCCCGCGCGCGCAGCGGATCGGCGACGGACTCGCCGACGGACCGCCGTGGATTGAGCGAGGAGACGGGGTCCTGGAACACCATCTGCACACCGGGGACCACCCGGCCACCGGTGATCACCCGGCCACCGGCCACGCTCCCGCCGTCGGGCTTCTCCGCACCCCCGTGGCGGAGCTGCCCCGCGGTCGGCTCCAGGAGCCCCACCAGCATCCGGCCGAGCGTGGTCTTGCCGCTGCCGCTCTCGCCGACCACACCGAGGGTCTCCCCGCGTCGGACGGTGAGGGAGACGTCGTCGACGGCGGTGACCGCGCGCTTGCCGCGCCCGAACTCCCGCCGCAGACCGACCGCTTCGAGAACGATCTCGCCGGCCTCCCCGTCGTTCGGGGGCGGCAGCGGCGAGTCCACCCGCGGCACGGCCTTGAGGAGCTCCTGCGTGTACGTCTCCCGGGGCGTCCCGAGCACCTCACGGACCGGCCCGCGCTCCACCACCCGTCCGCCCCGCATGACCAGGATGTCGTCGACGCTCTCCGCGGCGACGCCCACGTCGTGGGTGACGAGGAGCAGTCCCATGCCGGTCTCGGCGCGCAGCGTGTGCAGCAGGTCGAGGATCTGGGCCTGGACGGTGACGTCGAGCGCGGTGGTCGGCTCGTCGGCGACGAGCAGCGCGGGCTCGCACGCCAGTGCCATGGCGATGAGCGTCCGTTGGCGCATGCCGCCGCTGAACTCGTGCGGGCGCGAGCGGGACCGGCGTGCCGCGTCGGGGATGCCGACCCGGTCGAGCACCTCCACGGCACGCGCGCGTGCCGCCCGCCGGGACGCGCCCGTGTGGACGCGGTACACCTCGGCGATCTGGTCGCCCACCGCGTAGTACGGGTCGAGGGAGGAGAGCGGGTCCTGGAAGACCATCGCGGCCTTGCCGCCGCGCAGCCGGCGCAGTTCGGCGTCGGACGCCGCCTGTACGTCGACGCCGTCGACCAGCACCGATCCGCCGACCCGCGCGCCCGTGCCCCGGTGGAGTCCGAGCAGCGCGGACGCCACGGTGGACTTGCCGGACCCCGACTCGCCGACGAGCGCGAGCGCGGCGCCCGCCTCCAGCGTGAAGGAGACCCCTTCGACCGCGCGCACCCCGGCCCCTTCGTCCGCGCGCGAGCCGGACCCGAACTCGACCGTCAGGTCGGTGACTTGGACGAGACTCACGACAGCACCACCCGTCGGTCGGCCACCGCGTACAGGACGTCCGCGACGGCATTGGCGAGCACCACGAAGAAGCCGGTGACCATGACCATCCCGACGACCACCGGCAGGTCGACGACCTTGACCGCGTGCACGAGCTCGCGCCCGATGCCGGGCAGGCCGAACAGTGTCTCGCTGAGCACGGCACCCCCGAACATCGACCCGAAGTCGTTGGCGGTCAGGGCGATGACGGGTGCGACGGCGCCGCGCAGCGCGTGCTTCCCGATGATCGAGCGCTCCCCCACTCCGTACGCGCGAAAGGTCCGCACATGGTCGTCGGCGAGCGTCTCCAGCATCGAGGAGCGGGTCAGGCGCGCGTACTTGGCCGCCTCGATCAGCGCGAGCGAAAGCCACGGCAGGAGCAGGTTCCACGCCCACTGCGTCGGGTCGTCCGCGAAGGCGACGTACTGCGGGAAGGGCAGCCACTGCAGCTGGCCGCAGACGACGATCATCAGCAGCAGGCCGATGACGAAGACGGGTGTGGCGGTGCCCGCGAGCGTGACGGCGGTCAGCACGCGCTCGTCGAGCCGGCCGCGCCGCCGGGCGGAGAGCACGCCGGTGCCGACGCCGAGGACGAGCCACAGCACCATGGCGCCCAGCGCGAGCGACCCGGTGACCGGCAGTTTCGTCAGGATCAGCGCGGTGACCTGCTGGTCGCTCTGGTAGGAGACGCCGAGGCAGGGCGCGGCGCAGTGTTCGGTGCCGGTGCCGGTCGAGTAGTCGTGGCCGACGACGAGGCCCTGGAGGAAGTCCCAGTAGCGCGCGTACAGCGGGTCGTCGAGCCGCAGCTGCTCGGCGACCTGCTGGACCTGGGCGGGTGAGCAGCGGGGGCCGCAGGTGATCTGGGCGACGTCGCCGGGCGCGGCGTAGAACACCACGTAGACGATGACGGAGATGGCGAGGAGCGTGACGGCCGCGCCGACGAGGCGGCGCAGCAGGAACCCGGAGAAGCCGGTCATGCCCGGGCCTCCCGCTTCCGGCCCGTGCCGATCCGCAGCCGTGAGCCGGCTCGCGGGTCGAGCGCCGTGCGCACGCCGTCGCCGAGGACGGTGAGCGCGAGCACGGTGACGAACAGCGCGCCCGCCGGGTACAGCAGGTACTGCGGTGCCGCCTGGTACCAGACGTCCGCGGCGGTGAGCATCTGTCCCCACGAGGGCGTCGGCGGCTTCACGCCGACGCCGAGGAAGGAGAGCGCGGCCTCGACGGTGATGTTGGTGGGGACGAGCAGCGCGGCGTAGGTGATGACGGGCGCGGCGAGGGAGGGCAGCAGTTCCCTGCGGGCGATCCGTAGGGAGCTCCAGCCGCTGAGCCGCGCGGCGGCCACGTGGTCGAGTTCCTTGAGCGTGACGGTCTGCGCGCGGACGAGCTTGGCCATGCTGCCCCAGGCGATGAGGCCGATGACGAGGGCGACGAGCACGGGCCGCGGGAACCCGGTGGGAACGACCGCCATCAGCGCGAGCGCGAGGACCATGAGGGGCAGCGCCACGATGACGTCGGTGGCCCTGCTGAGCACCTGGTCGACCCAGCGGCTGCCGAACCCGGCGGCGATCCCGACCGCGACCCCGATGAACACCTGGACGACGGTCGCGGCGAGCGCGACGCCGAGCGAGACCCGGGCCCCGTACACGAGCCGCGCGAAGAGGTCGCGCCCGGTCTGCGGCTCGACGCCGAGCCAGTGCTCGCCGCTGATCCCGCCGAAGGCGCCGACCGGCACGCCGCCGCGCGCCGAGTCGATGAGCTCCGGGTGGTACGTGGTGGGGTCCTGCCCCTCCAGGGCGGTGAGCAGCGGCGCGGCGAGCGCCACGAGGACGAGCAGGGCGACGACGCCCGCCGCGACGAGGGCGGCGCGCTGCTCGCGCAGCCGCCCCCAGAAGAGCGTGCGGACCGTCACTTCGACTCCACCGCGACCTGGGAGACGTCGAGGACACCGGTCCAGTCGCTGATGACGACGTTCTTGACGTCCTTGCCGTACAGGCGCTTGTAGACCGGGTGGAAGAGCGGCACGGTCAGCGCCTTCTCGCCGATCTTCTTGTCGAGTGCGCCCCAGCGCTTGGCCGCGGCTTCGAGGTCGGTCAGTTCGTTGATCTTGTCGATCTCGTCGTTGACGGACTTGTCGTTGAGGAAGCCGGAGTTGAAGTTGGCGCCGTCCTTCACGATCTGCCGGCCGTCGAAGATCGGGGCGAGGAAGGGGCCGCCGGAGGGCCAGTCGGCGCCCCAGTGGGCGAGGAAGAGGCCGGGCTCGTTCTTGGCGCTGTGGGTCTTGTCCTTGTAGTCGTTGTCCTCAAGCCCCACGAGCTTGACGGTGATCCCGGCCTTCTTCAGGGCGTCCTGGATCGCGGTCGCGATCTCGGGGCTGGTCTCGAAGTCCTTGGCGTTGGAATGCGTGAGCGTGATGGTGAGGCCGTCCTTGTGACCGGCTTCCTTCAGGAGCTCCCTGGCCTTCTTCGGGTTGCCGGACGGGCCTGCCGGGAAGTGGTCGTACTTCGTGTATCCGAAGGACTTCTGGTTCGGCAGGTACGTGGTGGCGGGCTCGGCGAGCGAGGAGCCGCCCGCGGCGTTGACGACCGAGGAGCGGTCCACGGCGTACGAGATGGCCTGGCGCACCTTCGGGTCGTCGAACGGCTTCACCTTCGGGTTGAAGGCGAGGTAGTTCGTGTAGCCGAAGTGTCCGGTGCCGACGTGCGAGGCGAGTTCCTTGTCGCCGGTGACCTTGGCGAGCTCGGCCGGGCCGAGGTTGGTGTCGGTGGTGACGGCGGCGGCGTCCGCGCCCTGGCTCGCGGAGAGCCGCTGGTTGATGACGGACGAGTCGAGCCCGGACCGTACGTCGATGACGTCGGGGTAGGCCTTCCGCTCCGCGTCGTTCTTCGCGGACCAGTGCGGATTGCGCTCCAGGCGGAGCCGCTCGCCGTCGTTCTGGTTCTCGACGACCTTGTAGGGGCCGGACGAGAGGGGGTGCTCCTCGTACTTGGTGCCCTTGTCCTTGCTCTTCGGCACGGGCGCGAACGATGTCTGGGTGGCCACGTAGTCGAAATCGCCCACCGGCTTGTTGAGATGGAAGACGATCGTCCGCTCGTCCGGCGTCTCGACCGAGTCCAGGCCGCCCTTGTCCTTGTACGGTCCTTCGTAGTCGGCGCCCCCGATCAGCCAGCCCCTCAAGAAGGGCGCGCCGCCGGAGAGTTCGGCGGCGAACGACCGCTCGATGCCGTACTTGATGTCGGCGGTCGTGATCGGCGAGCCGTCCTCGTACTTGAGCCCCTTCTTCAGGGTGTACGTCCACACGGTGGCGTTCTTGCTCGGCTTGCCCAGGCCCGTGGCGAGGTCGGGGACGACCTCCGTGCCCTTGGCGCCGTCCTCGCGGTTGCGGGTGGTCAGCGTGCGGAAGACGAGGCTCGGCACGTTGCCGCCGCCTGAGGTGTAGAGCCGTGCGGGGTCGAAGTCGGTCTGCGGGTCGCGGTTGAGGACGGTGAGGGTACCGCCCTTGGCGGGCTTGCCGTCTCCGCCGCTGCCGGCGTCGTTGTCCTTCGGGCCCGCGCAGGCGACGACGCCCGAGGCCAGGACCAGGCTGACGGATGCCGCTGCCACGCGGCGGGATATGACGGACGATCGACGCATCGGAAAGAGACCTCTCGGGGGTGCACGGGCGAAATGGGAGCGACAGGGCTCACCCCGGGAAAGGCGCGGGACACGGCGGCATACGGCTGCTCAGGAAGATGTCAGCAGAAAGCCGGGAAAAAGCGACGCACTCGCCGGGGCGGGCGTCAGCAACAGTGGATGTCGGCCACGCAGAGCGCGGTCACGCCGAACAGCGCCAGCTCAATGGCGGCGCTCGACGGGGCGTGACTGTTCGACATGCGGAGAAATATGAACGAACTTCCGACAGATGTCAAAGCGGCCACCGGAGCAGCGGACTCCGAAAGGCCTGACCGACCGGCCTCAACCCTTCGGAAATGCCCAGGGGTTGGCCTTGCACTTGATGCCGTCGTGGTCGAGGAACTTCGTCTGCTGCTGCATGACCGGCGCGAGGCCGCCGTCCTTCGTGCAGTCCGTGTGGTTGAAGCCGAGCCGGTGCCCGACCTCGTGATTGATCAGCATCTGCCGGTACGGGAAGATCGCGCTGCCGTACTCCTTCTGGACGGCGTCGCCGTAGGTCTTCGCGCCCTGCGCCCATCGATAGGCGTTGATCATCACGCGTTCCGTGGCCGCGGAATCGCACGACACGTTGTCCTGGGTCGTGTCGAGACCGGATTTCGCGCACCAGGCGGCGGTCGTTCCCGGGCTCGCGAGCGTGATGACGAAATCGGGCTTCCCCGATGAGATGCGCTCGAAAGTGCGGGCCCCGCCGTGGGCCCAGCTCCGCTTGTCGTTCAGGGTTTTCTGCACGGCCTGCGCGAAGAGCTTCCCGTCCAGGCCGAGGCCCTTCTCCACGTCGACGCGATAGCGGAACAGCTGTCCCTTGCCGGGCGCTTTCTCGAATCCGGGGATCGCCGCGAAGTCGCCGGACGCCTTGAGTTTCGCGTCCATCGGGTTCTTCTCGCCCATTTTCTGCTCGTACGTCGCCGGGGGCTCGTCCTTCGCCTCGGCGGGCGTCGGGCGGCGGTCCGAGCGGGAGGCGGGGTCGTCCGTGTCGCGGGCGCCGCCCGGGGCGGCCTTGGTCCGCGTGTCCGGACCCTTCGCGCCGCCGGCGACCTGGGCCGCCACGACGACCGCGAGGACGGTGGCCACGGCGGCGGCCGCGGCGACGGCGAGCGTACGGCTCCGGCCGCGCTTCTTGCCCTCGCGGTCACCGTCGCCGGCGTCGGCGGGTTCGGGAACGGTGTCCCAGTCGGTGACGGAGGCGTACGGGTCGCGGGGGCGCGGTGGCCGCGCGGCCTGCTTCGGCTCGCTCTCGGCGAGGTGGTCGGACTCGTCGCGGGCGGACGCGGCACCGTCGGGGCGAGCAGCGTCGTCGGGCGACGCGGCATCGCGGGAGGGCGCGGCGTCGTCGGGGAACGCGGCCACGTAGTCCTGGCGGGGCCCGGGCACGCCGTGCCCGTCCCGGATCCGGGGCCCGCCACCGGTGCCGGCGACATCGCCCCAGCCCCCACCGGGCTCCCGCTGCTCGGGGTGGCCGCCACGGACGGACGGCACTCCGTCGGCGGGGGTTTCGTGCGGAGGGGTGCCGTCCGCCTCCGCACGCCTGCGCCGCCGCCCCGTACCGGGCGCGGCCTGAGGCCCCACGCCGTGCGGAACCGGTGTGCCCGAGGTGCTGTTGTTGTCAGTCGTGTCTGCCGGACCGCGGCGGCTGTGACGTCCCACGCGCCGCCTCAGCTCCCCGAACCCGTGCGCGAGCCACCGCGGTTCAGGCCGCTCAACTCGCCGGTGTCCACAAGCAGTTCACGGAACGCCGTCGCCACGCTCTCGGGATACTCCATCATCGCCACGTGCCCCGCGTCGGGCAGCGTGAGGAGCCGCGAGTCGCGGAACGCGGCAGCCGCCCTGCGGGCCATGCGGAACGAGACGAGCAGATCGCGCCCGCCGTAGATGAGCAGGGTCGGCGCGAGCACCCGCTCGGCCTGCCGCCACAGCCCGTGCTGGCCGCCCAGCGTGTACGCGTTCACGATGCCGCGCGCCGTGCGGCTCATCGCGTCCCAGAAATAGGGGAGTTGGAGCCTGCGCTCCATCTCGCGGACCGCCGCGCTGAAACCTTCCGGCGTGACCCTCCCCGGGTCGCCGTAACAGAGCCCCATGACGCCGCGCACCCGCTGCTCGGCCGTCCACTCCCTGGTGAGGCGGGTGAAGAGCGCGGCGACACCCGGCACCGCGAGCAGTCCCGTCGGCACCGCCGTGCGCTGCACGCGCAGCTCCGGCAGGGCGGGCGAGACCAGCGTCAGCGTGCGGACCAGGTCGGGGCGGACCGCGGCGACGCGCGTCGTGATGGCGCCGCCCAACGAGTTCCCGAAGAGGTGGACGGGGCCGCGGTCGCGCGCGTCGAGATAGCGGATGACCGCGCGGGCGTGCCCGGTGATGGAGTAGTCGCCGTCGTCCGGCGGCGGGGAGTCCCCGAACCCCGGCAGGTCGACCGCCTCGCAGTTGACGACGTCCGCCAGCTGCGGCATCAGGGCCGACCAGTTCTGCGAGGAGCCGCCGAGCCCGTGCACGTACAGCGCGGGGGGCAGTCCGGGGCCGGTGGAGGGCCGGGAACGCACGGTCAGCGAGAGGCCGGGCAGGGCCACCGAGTCGAGCCGCTCCCCCTCCGCGACCGCCACGGCACCCGGCTTGGGCGCGGCGGCGGAGGCCAGCAGGTTCGGCAGCTCGGTCGAAGACATGCGGCAATGTTACGAGACGATCACGCGGTAGTTCACGTGTTCGCCGTCACAGACCGCACACGGATCGCGTAGCGCCCCGTACGGGTCTCTTCTAGGCTCGAAACAGACTCACGGAACAGACTCGTGAAGAGACCCGCGGAGAGAGTCATGGAAAGCGGGGGTACAGGGCACTCGCCCCATAAGGGCCACCACGTACCGCGAGGGAAGAGAGCCATACATGAGTGTCGACCCGAGTGACCCCGAGACCTTCGAGACGGAAGACAGCACGCCCGAGCCCGACGTCGAAGCCCCTGAGGCGGACGCGGCGGAGCAGCAGACCGATCTCGCCCCCACCCGGGACGACTCCCTCACAGAGGTCGATCCGAACGCCGGCAACGAAGCCGACCTGGCGGAACAGGCCCGCGTCGTGACCCTCGACGAGGACGACTACCGCTGAGGGACCCCGGCGGCCGGCCGGGACGGCGCCGTCGGCTCGACCGTGTTTGCCCTGCTACGCACCGTTGGACAGCCCTTCTGGGGTCGTCCAGTCCGTGAAATTCTGCGTTCGCACCGCGCACATCACTGTTACCGAAAAGTACGATGGCGGCGCGGCGCTCACCGCACATCGGACCATTTGGGAGGCGGCGTGACAGCCATCGAGCAGACAGAGGCGGCGCGCCCGCGGGGCACACGGCTGCCGCGCCGTGCCCGACGCAACCAGCTCCTGGGGGCGGCCCAGGAAGTATTTGTCGCGCAGGGGTACCACTCGGCGGCGATGGACGACATCGCCGAGCGCGCCGGCGTCAGCAAGCCCGTGCTCTACCAGCACTTCCCGGGCAAGCTCGACCTCTACCTCGCCCTGCTCGACCAGCACTGCGAGTCGCTCCTGCAGTCCGTGCGCACGGCGCTCGCGTCCACCACGGACAACAAGCTCCGCGTCGCCGCGACGATGGACGCCTATTTCGCGTACGTCGAGGACGAGGGCGGCGCGTTCCGCCTGGTCTTCGAGTCCGACCTGACGAACGAGGCGGCGGTGCGCGAGCGCGTGGACCGCGTCACGCTCCAGTGCGCGGAGGCGATCTGCGAGGTCATCGCGGAGGACACCGGCCTGCCCAGGGACGAGGCGATGCTCCTCGCCGTGGGCCTCGGCGGGTACTCCCAGGTCGTCGCGCGGTACTGGCTGGCCAGTGACAGCACGGTGCCCCGCGAGAAGGCGGTCCAGCTGATCACGTCGCTCGCCTGGCGCGGCATCGCGGGCTTCCCGCTGCACGGCACCGAAGGCCACTGAGCCCTCGCCCTTTTGTTCCCGTCCCGTGTTCGCTACCGGCGTGCACGGCCGCGGCCGTTCCCGTCCCCTCACCGGGCTAATGTGTGCTGGGTACGGCGCGGACGGCCGCGCACAGACTGACCGTCGGAGGGACAAAGCCGTGGAGGTCAAGATCGGCGTGCAGTACGCGCCCCGCGAGATCGTGCTGGAGAGCGGCCAGAGTGCCGAGGAAGTCGAGCACGCGGTGTCCGAGGCGCTGACCGGCAAGTCGCCGCTGCTGAGCCTCGTGGACGACCACGGCCGCAAGGTCCTGGTTCCGGCCGACCGCCTCGCGTACGTGGAGCTGGGCGAGCCGACCACGCGCAAGGTGGGATTCAGCGCCCTGTAGGACGCTTCTGGTAGATCTTCCAGATCTTCAGAATCTTCAGAGAACGGCCCGGTGGTCGGGTTACCGACCACCGGGCCGTTCTCGTGTCGTGGGTTCGTGGTGCGTCCCGGTGTCACCCGATCATGTTCGTCCCGGTGTCACCCGATCATGGAGGGTTGCGTTCCGGCGGCCTGGGGTACACCGGCTACGACCGATTTGCACCTGGCCGCGAGGGAGGGCACCACCGTGATTCTGGAAGCACTCGGCGCCACATTGCTCGGCCTGGCGCTGGCATGGGCCGCCGCGCACCGCTTCGGCCACCGGCTGCCCGCGCGCAGCCTCGTCCTGTCCACAGGCCCCGCGGGCGCCCTGATCGGCGCCTTCATCACCCACATGGCGCTCGGCCCGGACCACGCCCCCGCGACGCTCCTGGGAGCACTGGCCGTCTCCGCGGCCCTGCTGTCCCTCCTGCTCCGCCCGGCCGGCAACAGGCTGCACCGCTCGGCAACGGCGTAAGGCCCCCGGGAGGAAGGCCCCCGGAGGGGCCTGACAGGGGCGCGGGGAACTGCGCGACCAGCCACGACGAACCCGCAGCCGACCGCGCAGCGACCCGGAGCCGACCTACGCCGCCAAGCCCAGCGCGGCCATCCGCTTGGTGTGCGCCTCGGTGATCCGCGAGAACATCCGCCCGACCTCGGCGAGGTCGAACCCGTCGGCCACGCCCCCGACCAGCATCGTCGACAGCGCGTCCCGGTCCGCGACCACCCGCTGCGACTGCGACAGCGCCTCGCCCATCAGCCGCCGCGCCCACAGCGCGAGCCGCCCGCCCACGCGCGGGTCCGCCTCGATCGCGGCGCGCACCTTCTCCACGGCGAAGCTCGCGTGGCCCGTGTCGTCGAGCACGCCGAGCACGAGTTCCCGCGTATCGGAGTCGAGGCGGGCCGCGACCTCGCGGTAGAAGTCACTGGCGATCGAGTCGCCGACGTACGCCTTGACGAGACCTTCCAGCCAGTCGGACGGCGCGGTCTGCCGGTGGAAGCCGTCGAGCGCGGCGACGAACGGCTCCATCGCCTCGGTCGGCTCCGCGCCGACCGCCGAGAGCCGGTCACGCAACTGCTCGAAATGGTGGAATTCCGCCGACGCCATCTTCGCCAGCTCCGCCTTGTCGCCGAGCGTCGGCGCCAGCTTCGCGTCCTCCGCGAGCCGCTCGAACGCCGCGAGCTCCCCGTAGGCGAGCGCGCCGAGCAGGTCCACGACCGCGGCGCGGTACTGGGGCTCGGTGGAAGCTTTCGCCCAGTCCTGGGCGGCGATCCCGGTGGGTTCGGCGGCGGATTCAGCGGCGGTGTCAGGCGTCTCCATGAAGCGCACAATAGCCCGCTTGCCGGAAGGCGTAAGGCCCTGGTCAGTGACTGTGACGACCACCATGTGACCAATTCGCCGGACACACATGCGAGATTTAGCGGTACAGTGGTAATGCGCCCGCCGAATATTCGACGGGCCGTACGAATGAGGATGCCCGGTCGGTGGCCCGATCGGCTCCGACCCGACAGCCCTCCGGGCGGTGCGCACTCGATGCGTACGGCACGAGGAGGGAACCTCAGCGGTAAGAGCGCTCGAGCGCCGGCAGTGGTCCCGCGCCCCCGGCACGCCCCCCAAGCGTCCGGCGGTAGTGGCACGGTCACGACCCCCTGCGTTCGCCTCACGCCGCGTCTCACAGAAGAGGCATAGCCCTGACTACGACTTTCCGAGAGCTCGGGATCCTTCCCGAGACGGCCGAGGCGCTCGAAGCCGTCGGCATCATCAATCCCTTTCCCATCCAGGAGATGACGCTCCCCGTGGCCCTTTCGGGTACGGACGTCATCGGCCAGGCCAAGACCGGCACCGGCAAGACGCTCGGCTTCGGCCTCCCGCTCCTTGAGCGCGTGATCGTCCCCGCCGACGTCGAGGCGGGCCGCGCCACTCCCGAGCAGCTGACCGAGGCCCCGCAGGCGCTCATCGTCGTCCCCACCCGCGAGCTCTGCCAGCAGGTGACGAACGACCTCCTGACCGCCGGCAAGGCGCGTAACGTCCGCGTGCTCGCCATATACGGCGGCCGTGCCTACGAACCGCAGGTCGAGGCCCTCAAGAAGGGCGTCGACGTGATCGTCGGCACCCCCGGCCGCCTGCTCGACCTCGCGGGCCAGCGCAAGCTCGACCTCAAGCACGTCAAGTGCCTGGTCCTCGACGAGGCCGACGAGATGCTCGACCTGGGCTTCCTGCCCGACGTCGAGAAGATCATCAACATGCTTCCGGCGAAGCGCCAGACGATGCTGTTCTCGGCGACCATGCCGGGCGCCGTCATCGGCCTCGCCCGTCGTTACATGTCGCAGCCCACGCACATCCGTGCCACCGCACCGGACGACGAGGGCCAGACCGTCGCCAACACGAAGCAGTTCGTGTACCGCGCGCACAACATGGACAAGCCCGAGATGGTCTCGCGCATCCTGCAGGCCGAGGGCCGCGGACTCGCGATGATCTTCTGCCGTACGAAGCGGACCGCCGCGGACATCGCCGAGCAGCTGGAGCGCCGGGGCTTCGCCTCGGGCGCCGTCCACGGCGACCTCGGCCAGGGCGCGCGCGAGCAGGCTCTGCGCGCGTTCCGCAACGGCAAGGTGGACGTGCTCGTCTGCACGGACGTCGCCGCGCGCGGCATCGACGTCGGTGGCGTCACGCACGTCATCAACTACCAGTCCCCCGAGGACGAGAAGACGTACCTGCACCGCATCGGCCGCACCGGCCGCGCGGGCGCCAAGGGCATCGCGATCACGCTGGTCGACTGGGACGACATCCCGCGCTGGCAGCTGATCAACAAGGCGCTCGACCTGGGCTTCAACGACCCGGTCGAGACGTACTCCAGCTCCCCGCACCTGTACGAGGAGCTGAACATCCCGGCGGGCACGAAGGGTGTCCTGCCGCGTGGCGAGCGGACCCGTGCGGGTCTGGGCGCGGAGGAGATCGAGGACCTCGGCGAGACCGGTGGGCGCGGCCGCGGTGGCCGTTCCGGCGGTGGTCGTACGCAGGACCGCGACCGTGGCCGGGACCGCGACCGGGACCGTTCGGCCCCGGCGGCCGCCGAGCGTGAGCGCCCGGCGCGCACGCCGCGTCGCCGTCGCCGTACGCGCGGTGGCACCCCGCTCGACACGGCTACGACCACGGCCGCGACCGCGACGGCTTCCGCCGCTCCGGTGGCCGAGGCCGCCCCCGTCGCGGAGGCCGCCCCGGTGGCCGCCGAGGCGACCGAGCCGCGCACCCCGCGCCGCCGCCGGCGGACGCGTGCCGGCGCGACGTCGGAGGCCCTGGCCACGGCCGAGGGCACGACGACGACCGAGACGGAGGCCCCGGCACCGACCCAGGCCCCGGCTCCTGTGACCGAGGCGGAGGCCCCGGCCACGAAGCCGCGCCGCCGCACCCGCAAGGCCGCGGAGCGGACGCCCGAGACCGAGGCAGTCGTACCTGAGACGGTCGCACCCGAGGCAGTACTCCCTGAGGCTGTCGCACCCGACGCTGTCGCACCCGAGGCGGAAAAGCCGAAGCGCCGCACCCGCAAGGCTGCGGAGAAGGCCCCAGAGACCACGGAGGTCACCGCCCCCGAGGTCGAGAAGCCCAAGCGCCGCACCCGCAAGGCTGCGGAGAAGGCCCCCGAGACCACGGAGGCCACCGCCCCCGAGGCCGACGCCGAGGTCGAGAAGCCCAAGCGCCGCACCCGTAAGACGGCGGCGCAGAAGGTCGCCGAGGCGGCAGTGCCGGAAGCCGAGGCCGAGGTCGAGGCCGAAAAGCCCAAGCGCCGCACCCGCAAGGCCGCGGAAAAGGCCCCTGAGGCCGACGCCGAGGTCGAGGTCGAGAAGCCGAAGCGCCGTACGCGCAAGACGGCGGCGGCCAAGGTCGCCGACACCGTCGAGGGCGTCGAGGCCGGCATCCCGGCCCAGGCGACGGAGGAGCCCAAGCCCCGCCGTCGTACGCGCAAGGCCGCGGCCGCCCCGGTGGACGCGACCGAGGCCGAGGCCCCGGCCCCGCGCCGCCGCACGCGCAAGAAGGCGGAGCCGGCGGAGACAGCAGAGAGCTAACGCCCGGCCCGCACCAACACCGAAGGCCCGCCCCCACTTGGGAGGCGGGCCTTCGTGCATCCCCGCCCACACCTGCCGCCACACGCAAAGGCCGAGGCCACCAACGACGGCCACGCCCTGACAACAGCCACCTGCCACAGCCCCAAGGCCGCACGTAGGGCCTCCACCAGTTGGCCCCCGCAAGGGCCCGGCGCAACCGCCCACAGCCCCCCACCCCGTGCGCCCCGCACTCGCTGTCGTCCGTTTCCGCGGACCCGTTAGCCTCGGCTCATGAGCAGGCCCCCGACTTTCGTCCCGCCCCCGTGCGCGACCGCGTACGCCCTCCGTACCGCCCGTGGTGACTTCGCCGTGCTCGATGCGGCGCCGGCGTCCGGCGTCCGGCGCAGAGGGACCGTCCTCCTGCTGCCCGGCTTCACCGGGAGCAAGGAGGACTTCGTCGCCCTCCTGGAGCCGCTCGCCGGCGCCGGCTACCGCGCGGTGGCCGTGGACGGCCGCGGCCAGTACGAGACACCGGGTCCGGACGATGAATCGGCGTACGCCCAGAGCGAGTTGGCGCAGGATGTGCTGGCCCAGGCGGCGGCTGTCTCGGCGGACGTGGGGGTCAGCGGACCCCACCCCCGAACCCTGCACCTCCTCGGCCACTCCCTCGGCGGTCAGATCGCCCGGGCGGCCGTGCTGCTCGATCCCCGCGCCTTCGCCACCCTCACCCTCATGTCATCGGGGCCCGCCGCGATCGCCCCCTTGCAGCAAGACCGCGCGAAGATGCTGGCGGACGCCGTCGCGGCGCTGTCCATGGACGAGGTGTGGCAGGCGATGCAGGCCATGGAGCCGCCGCCCCCGCAGGACGCGCAGACGGGTGACGCGAAGGGCGTCGACGTCGTCGACGATGACAGTGAGGCTCTGCGGGCGCGCTGGCTGCGGCACAGTCCCGCCCAGCTCATCGCCACCGGCAGGCAGCTGTCCACCGAACCGGACCGCGTGGCCGAGCTCGCCTCCCTGCCGCTGCCCAAGCACGTGATCTCGGGCGCGCGAGACGACACCTGGCCCGTACCGCTCCTGGACGACATGGCCGAGCGCCTGGCGGCCCACCGCACGGTGATCCACGGCGCCGAGCACTCCCCCAACACCGACCGCCCCGATGAGACGGCAGCAGCCCTGATCGACTTCTGGGACCGCTGCTGAGCCACGGCCTCAGTACTGCGCCTGCAAGTGCTCCCAGAACCCGTCCCGCAGCGCCCTGCGCAGATCCGACTGGCCGCGCAGTGAGTACTGCAGCAGCCGCTCCGCCTCCACCAGGAGGTCCTGGTCCACCGATCCGGGCAGGTAGGGGTGGCCGGGCAGCAGGCCCACCAGTGCCTCGCGGCCGCGCGCCCCGAGCCACTTCGCGGCGATCTGCGCGCCGACGAAGCGGACGTCGTCGCGGGAGGGGCGGTGCGCGGCGGCACCCGCCTCGTACGGCGTGACGACGCGCCGTGTGACGTACGGCTTGAAGAAGTCGAGGTCGAACGTGCGCTGGCTGTCGACCTCCCACAGCAGCGCCTCCGCCTGATTGCGGCCGTCGGGCGCCTCGATGCCCCACAGGTGGACCCGCGCGCCGTACCCCTGCGCCGCCTCGACCGCCGAGACCAGGTCCTCGTCGCCGCCGATGAGCGCCGCGTCGCTGATGGCGCGGTGCCTGGCCAGTGACTCCAGGTCGCTGCGGATCAGGGAGTCGACGCCCTTCTGCTGGTTGTTGGCGTTGAGGTTGCCGAGCCTGACCTTGACGTCGGGCAGCTCGGCGATCGACTGCTGTTCGGCCGTGTGGATGCGGCGCCTCGCGCCGTCGTACCAGTAGACGCGGAGCAGCCTGCTGTCGGCGAAGATCGTGCGGGCCTTGTCGATGAGCGCCTCGATGAGGCCCTCCGCGTCGACGTCGAAGGCCCGCCGGTCCTCCGTGGTTCCTGTGACGAGCCGGCCTGCGGCGGCGTACAGGTACCCGGCATCGACGAAGATCGCGTGCGTGGACGGGGTCTTCGCCACTTCGGCGAGCACACGCTCAAGCAGGCCGTTGGTGCGCTCCAGCTGAGCGCTGATGTCCGCCGCACTGATGTCGGCTGCGCTGTTGTCGGCTGCGCTGCTGTCGCTGAGATCCGCTGCGCTGGGGTCGGCGTCGTTCATATCGTTCCCAGTCTCCCGTCCGTCACGCTGCGAACACAACCGCTCTCGCTACTCGCAAGTAATTAGGTTCTCGAAAAATTTCTTTAGCGTAGGGAATGTTTGCACGAGGCAACTCGTTGTACCCGTCAGGAAGACACCGCAAGAACTCAGCAGTTCTCCTTGCAGGAGGATGACCAGACGAAGGGAGAAGCCCCTCATGCGCTTCGAAATCATGCGACTCGACGACGTCGACGGCACCGCCGTGGACAGCACCGTCGTGGACGCCGCCTCCGTCAATCGGATCGTGCAGCAGGCCGCAGCGATCGGCCAGCGCATCTACATCCGCCCGGCCGACACCTCGGCCTCATAACGCAGACGTCGCAGGGCCCCCGTACGCAAGCCGTACGGGGGCCCTTCGTGCGTACGGGCCCCTGAGAAGCCCGGCACCTCACTCACGGCTCTCAGCCGCCCTTGATCACCTGCGTGACGCCGTTGATGATCTGCTGCACCGCGATCGCGGAGAGCATCATGCCCGCGAGCCGCGTCACGAGCACCACGCCGCCGTCCTTGATCACCCGGATGATCAGCAGCGAGTAGCGCATCACCAGCCACAGCACCACGTGCATGGCCACGATCGCCGCCCAGACGGAGATCTGCGTACCGACACTGTCCGCGTCCTGCACGGCCAGGATCACCGAGACGATCGCGCCGGGCCCCGCGAGCAGCGGCATGCCGAGCGGCACCAGCGCGACATTGACGTCCTTGGTCTGCTTCGGCTCGTCCGTCTTGCCGGTGAGCAGGTCGAGCGCGATCAGGAGCAGCAGCAGACCGCCCGCGATCATCAGCGCGGGGACGGAGACGTGCAGGTAGTCGAGGATCTGGTGACCCACGACGCCGAAGACCGTGATCACGCCGAAGGCGACGCACACGGCCTGGAAGGCCATCCGCTGCTGCACCTTGGCGGGCCGGCCCGCGGTCAGACCGAGGAAGATCGGGGTGATACCAGGGGGGTCCATAATCACGAAAAGCGTGAGAAAGAGGGATCCGAAAACGGCGACGTCGAACACAGTGATGGCCTTGCAGAGAGTCGTACGAAGGGGTGAGCGGTGAAGCGGGCTGCTCCGGGCACACGGGCACAGCGACCACGGCCACGGAACGGTGAAGTGGGGTGGAGCGCGGTGAACTGGAGCGAGGAGTGGAGTGCGGTGAGAGTGACCGCTACGCGGCCGGGTGTCCGCCCGCGCCCGGCACGGGGAACGCCCCCGTCGCCCGGCGCGTGATCTCGCCGTAGATCTCGGGGTCGGTGGTGAACTCCCCGAGCACACACGTCTTGCGGCTGCCGTGGTAGTCACTGGAGCCGGTGACCAGGAGGCCGAGCTCGTCCGCGAGCCCGCGCAGCCGGGTGCGGGTCTCGGGCGTGTGGTCCATGTGGTCGACCTCGATGCCGTCGAGGCCCGCGGCCGCGAGTTCGGCGATCACGGACTCGGAGACGATCCTGCCCCGCTTGCTGGCGCCGGGGTGCGCGAAGACGGTGACGCCACCGGCCGCCTTGACCAGCCGTATCGCGTCGAACGGGTCGAGCTCGTGCTTGTCGGCGAACGCGCGGCCGCCGTCGGCGAGCCACTCCGGCGTGAAGGCGTCGGAGACGGTGGGCACGACGCCGAGCTCGACGAGCGCCTCGGCGATGTGCGGACGGCCGACCGAACCGTCGCCCGCGATCCGCGCGACCTGCTCCCAGGTCACCGGTACGCCGAGCTCCCGGAGCTTGCCGATCATCTCCTTGGCGCGCGGCACCCGGTCGTCCCTGACCAGCTCGCACTCGCGGGCGAGCTCGGGCTCCTCGGGGTCGAAGAGGTAGGCCAGCATGTGCAGGCCCATGCCGTCGAGGTTGAAGGAGAGCTCGGCGCCGGTCACGAGGGTCAGCCCCGTCGGCAGCTCGCGCAGGGCCCGCTTCGCCTCGGCGTAGCCCCGGGTGGTGTCGTGGTCGGTCAGCGCGACGACGTCGAGACCGGCCGCTGCCGCGTTGCGGACCAGCTCGGCCGGGGTGTCCGTGCCGTCGGACGCGGTGGAGTGGGTGTGCAGATCGATGCGCACGACGCTGGCTCCAGTGCTCTGACGGGGCGGACGAGGGGGACGCTCAAGGATAACGGGCGCCGGCCGCTTCTCGACCCGCTCCCGAAGAGGCGTCCCTCACGGCTCGCCCGCCCCGCCCCACCCCTCCTCCTCACGCTCACGGCATGAGCAGCCGCGGCGACAGCGCCCCGCACGGCAGCAGATCCACTTCCGCCCCCGCGTCCCGCAGGTCGGTGAGGACCAGCTCGTCGTACATCAGCAGGCCCGACTGCTCCGGCCACGCGATGGCCCACAGCCACAGTCCGCGCGCCTCGCCCGCGAAGACCGCGCGGTCGTCCGGCGTCCCCGAGACGTGCCACATCGGCGTCGGCCGGCCGGCGGCGAGGACCTTCGTCTGCGGTGGTTTCTCGACGCTCATGTGGGGGCCCGGGTCGGGGCCGTCGATGCCGGCGTACCGCGCGCCGAGGCCGACGCCGAGCTCCTCGGCGACGAGCACCAGCTCGCCGACACCGCCGAGCGGCGCGGGACCGGAGCAGGCCACCGCCGTCGCACGGCCGCCGCTCCTGTCGTCCCCCGCGCAGGCCACGCCCGTGAACAGCCAGCCGACCGGCAGGGGCCACGGCATCCACACCGGGACCTGCGCCCGGTGCACCACGACCTGGAGAGCCTCGACGCTGGGCGGGATCACGGGCTGCAGCGGGTGCACGGTGCCGTGCACATCGCACTGCCAGGAGTCGGCAAAGAGACCGGGAGCCCTGACCCGGCCACCACACTTCGGGCAACTGGGTTCGCCCCTCATAGCGCCCAACGGTCCTCCCCGGCCGCCGCTCCGTCAAGGACGATCACCCGTCCGGTGGCCCTGTCACCAGGCAAAACTAGATGTAGCTTGCATCAATTAGCCTTGCTAACTTAATATGTGCATACGTCAACGACCTCCGTGAGAGCGACGGAGGAAGCAGCGGAAAGCAGCGAAGGAGCGGCTGTATGCACAGCAGTACAGGGGGTCTCACCGAAGCGGACCCGTTCGACGCCGGGGCGGGCGGCCTGCTGCGGCAGCCGAAGGCCGTATGGGCGACGGCCGGCGCGTC
Source organism: Streptomyces sp. NPDC050732 (assembly GCF_040654255.1). Classification (NCBI taxonomy): domain Bacteria; kingdom Bacillati; phylum Actinomycetota; class Actinomycetes; order Kitasatosporales; family Streptomycetaceae; genus Streptomyces; species Streptomyces sp. NPDC050732. The sequence goes on along the minus strand of NZ_JBFAHP010000056.1, from coordinate 22,519 downwards.
CGTCGTGGCCTTCATGGGCATCGGGCTCGTCGACCCGATCCTGCCCTCCATCGCCGAGGGCCTGAACGCGAGCGCCAGCCAGGTCTCCCTCCTCTTCACCTCGTACTTCCTGATCACCGCCGTCGCGATGCTGGTCACCGGCTTCGTCTCCAGCCGCATCGGCGGCAAGAAGACCCTGCTGCTCGGCCTCGCGCTCGTCGTGGTCTTCGCGGCCCTCTCCGGCACGTCCGGCTCGGTCGGCGAGCTCGTCGGGTTCCGGGCCGGCTGGGGGCTCGGCAACGCGCTCTTCGTGTCGACCGCGCTCGCCGTCATCGTCGGCGCCGCGGCCGGCGGCAGCGCCGCCGCGATCCTGCTGTACGAGTCGGCGCTCGGCCTCGGCATGGCGTGCGGACCCCTGGTCGGCGCACTGCTCGGCGACGCCAGCTGGCGCTATCCCTTCTTCGGCACCGCCGCCCTGATGGCGATCGGCTTCCTCTGCATCACCGCATTCCTCAAGGAACAGCCGAAGCCCGCCAGGAAGACGTCCCTGCTCGACCCGCTCAAGGCGCTCGGCCACGGCGGGCTCGCCTCCGCGGCCGCCTCCGCCTTCTTCTACAACTACACGTTCTTCACCGTGCTGGCGTTCACCCCGTTCGTACTGAACATGTCCCCGTACAAGTCGGGTGCGGTGTTCTTCGCCTGGGGCGTGCTGCTCGCGGTGTTCTCGGTGCTCGTCGCGCCCCGGCTGCAGGCACGGTTCGGCTCGCTGAAGGTGCTCGGCGGCTCACTGGTGCTGCTCGCCGCCGACGTGCTCGTACTCGGCTACGGAGACCACACCACGGCCGTCGTCTGCACGATCCTGTCCGGCGCGTTCATCGGCGTGAACAACACCGTCTACACCGAGCTCGCCCTCGGCGTCTCCGACGCGCCGCGACCGGTGGCCAGCGCCGGCTACAACTTCGTGCGGTGGTTCGCGGCGGCCGCCGCGCCCTTCTTCGCGCCGAAGATCGAGGAGTGGAGCGACATCCACATCCCGTTCGTGGTCGCGGCCGTCACCGCGGTGATCGGCGCGGGTGTGGTCTGGGTCCGCAGGGCCTCGCTCACCCACGAGGCCGAGGAGCTGGAGCCGCGGCACGCGGCGGAGGACAGCGTGACGGTGTTCGCCAACTGAGGTTCGAGCAGGCGGACTTCAGTCCAGGGGCACGGACTTGCGCAGCGGATCGCGCAGGTCCGTTCCGCTGTTCAGCCAGCGATCCTGGAGGGCCGCCGCGCCGTGCACCCGCTTCCACGCCGCCTCGTTCGGCGTCATGGGGAGCAGCGGCAGGAACCGGACGGGCTCCATGGGGGCGTCGAGGTCGAGATCCTCGACGAGGCCGCCGGACTCCGCGACGAGCACCGAGGTGAACGGAGCGCCCGGCCACAGCGGTTCGCCCACGTCCAGCGACGCGCCGGGCGCCACGATCAGCCCCTCCACCTGCGGTGAGGCGGCGAGGACCGCGAGCGGCCGCAGCACCTTGTCGGTGTCGGCGCGGCCCCCTCGTACCGACAACACCAGCTCGGCGCGCGGGCCCTTGACCGGATCGGCGAGCACGGCGGTGGGGTCGGCCATCGGCTGGGCGGACATGCCGAGCGTCGCATAGCGCACCACGTCGCCGTCCGTGAACCGCAGCACTTCGAAGCGGTCCGTCCCGAGGAAGGTCACCGCGGCGCGCGCGTCCGGTTCCCCCAGGCCAGTGCGGAGACGGGCCTCGACCAGCGCAAGAACATCAGCCATGACGCGAGCATAGAACTCGTCAGGGAACGGCAAAGCGGGGGCTTGACACTTCAGTCGGCTGATAGTGTTGACCGCTGGCTCAGGGCAGCACGCAGAAGCGTCACTTTCAAGCCCTGCAGACAGACACTGACTTTGCGCCACTGGCGTGAAGGGCGCATGGGACTTCCCTTACGGGGGACCGGCCGGAGGAGGTGGGGCTGCAATGGACCGAAGTCGACCGTGCAGTACCACCCGCTCTTCCGCCCGGTGAATCACGCAGCCCTGTAGCTGCGCAAGCACCCGCACGCACCGCGAGCACTGTTCGTGCCGTGTGCGACGGAAGAGCACTTCGTTCCCACCTGATCTGTCTGAGTTTCCTGATCTGTGTCAGTAGCGAAGCTGCCACCGCGACGGTGCGGTGCTCCCCGCTTTGTGGACGTGCCAAACATCTACGCAGTAGGACGTCCCCATTCCGGGCAGTTCCAACCGTCGCAGGCGGCCTCCTTCGAAGGAGCCTGCCCATGTCGATGATCCGCGACCTTCGTGCCGCCGTCCGCCCCTCGCTGCGCAAGGACGGCACCGCCTTCCCCTCCTCCCCCGCCTCGTACGACACCTACGACGCCACCCGTGACGCCGCGTCGGCCGTCGTCGACTGCGCCGTCTACCGCGACGGCCGGCGCCTGGAGTGCGCCGACGCCCTCACCCCGCACGAGGCGATGCTGGAGGTGCGCCGCCAGGGCGGCTTCGCCTGGATCGGCCTGCACGAGCCGACCGAGGCCGAATTCGCCGGTATCGCCGCCGAGTTCGGGCTGCACCCGCTCGCCGTCGAGGACGCCGTCCACGCCCACCAGCGCCCCAAGCTGGAGCGGTACGACGACACGCTGTTCACCGTCTTCAAGACCATCCACTACGTGGAACACACCGAGCTCACCGCCACGAGCGAGGTCGTCGAGACCGGCGAGGTGATGTGCTTCACCGGCCGGGACTTCTTCATCACCGTCCGGCACGGCGGCCACGGCTCCCTGCGCGCCCTGCGGCGCCGCCTCCAGGACGACCCCGAGCTGCTCTCCAAGGGCCCCTCCGCCGTCCTGCACACCATCGCCGACCACGTCGTCGACGGCTACATCGCGGTCGCCGACGCCATGCAGGACGACATCGACGACGTGGAGAGCGAGGTGTTCTCCGCGCCGAGCAAGGGCAAGGGCAGCTCGCGCGGCGTCGACGCCGGGCGGATCTACCAGCTCAAGCGCGAGGTCCTGGAGTTCAAGCGGGCCGTCTCGCCGCTCCTGCGGCCCATGCTGCTGCTCAGCGAGCGGCCCATGCGGCTCGTCGACCCCGACATCCAGAAGTACTTCCGGGACGTCGCCGACCACCTCACGCGCGTCCAGGAACAGGTCATCGGCTTCGACGAGCTGCTGAACTCGATCCTCCAGGCCAACCTCGCGCAGGCCGCCGTCGCGCAGAACGAGGACATGCGCAAGATCACCTCGTGGGCGGCGATCATCGCCGTCCCGACGGCCGTCTGCGGCGTCTACGGCATGAACTTCGACCACATGCCCGAGCTGCGCTGGCGGTACGGCTACCCGATGGTGCTCGCCCTCATCGGCGGCGTCTGCTTCGCGATCCACCGGACCCTCAAGCGCAACGGCTGGCTGTGACCCCCACTCGGTAGGCTGCCGCCCATGACTGCTGACCCGCTGCTCGACCGCGCCCTCGTCGAGGAGGCCACGAAGAAGTCCGGCCTCATCTGGGTTCAGGGCGAGGGCTCGCCCGCCCGGGCGCTCTGGCACATCTGGCACGAGGGAGCCGTGCACCTCGTCGGCGACGGGCCCGGCGAGCAGCCGCTGCCCGGGCTCGTCGACGGAGGCACCGCCGAGGTGACCGTGCGCAGCAAGGACAAGGGCGGCAGGGTCATCGCCTGGACGGCGGGCGTGAGCGAGCTGGCGCCCGGCTCGGAGGAGTGGGAGGCCGCTGTCGCCGAGCTGAAGGGCAAGCGGCTGAACGCGCCGGATGCCGAGCGGGTCACCGTGCGGTGGGCCGAGCAGTGCCGGGTCGTACGGCTCACTCCGCGTGAGGCGGTGACGGAGCTGCCCTCGGGGTCTCTCGCGGCTGCGCCGCTGGCTACGGGGGCCACTACGCGTGAGGCGTTGCCCGGTGGGCTTCCTCGGCTGCTCTTCAAGCGCCGCAAGCGGCGTTGAGGGGGCGGGCTGCTTCGCTCTGCGGGTGCGTTGCGGTCGCTCGCGCAGTTCCCCGCGCCCCTGAGAGGGCGCTCGCGCCCCTCTCAGGGGCGTTCTACGAAGTCGGGAGTTGCTTTCCGTAGTCGACCATCTCGTCCGTGCCCGGCTCCTGGAGCGGGAAGTCCTTGTTCCAGTCGGTGAGTTTGAGGGTGCCCGCGTGGCCGCCGCGCTCCAGGCGCAGGGGGTAGGGCTTGCCCTCCAGGGAGACGGACAGCGTGCCGCCCGCGCCCTCGTCGCCGGTGATCTTGATGCTGCGGAGCCGGCCCGTCGTGCCGCGGTCACCCTTGGCGAGCTCGCCGTGCAGCGTGAGCATGCCGTCGAGGAGCTTGTCCTTGTCCGTGAAGCCGCTCAGCTGCTGGTAGGCGGGGTCACCCTCGGGGACCTTCACGTACTTGCCGTCGAGCTTGGCGGCGGCCGTCTCGTCGGCCTGCCCGGGCTTGCCGTCGGTCTTGCCGCTGTCGTGCGTCCAGAACTCCGAGCCCGCCTTCAGGTAGAGCTCCTCGCCGATGCGGAGCAGCTGGAACGTCTGCCCCTTCGAGGTGACCGAGCCCGTGCCGCCCTCGCCCTTGAGCCGCATGTCGAGGGTGTACGTGTGGTTCTTGCTCACCACCGTGCCGGAGAGCCGCACCGCCGACGCCGCCTCGGCCGCCCGGCCCGCCTTGCCCTGGATCTTCGCCGCGGAGAGCTTCCCGACGCCGTTCGTGCCCGCGTCCGGGTCCTCGCCGCTGCTGCAGCCCGTCAGGCTCGTGGCCGCCGCGACCAGGCCCGCGCACATCGCGCTCACGAAGGCTGTCCTGCGGGCGCGGCTGGCCAGGGGAAGTGCGGTCACAGGTGGCGCTGCCTCTCGTGCGGACGACCTCTACGGCTACGGCAGTACGGCAGCGTACCCGTGTCGGCCGAGTCGATCGGCGGCAGTCCTTCCGGACCCTCCGCCGGGGCGTGTCCGACCGGGACGGGCTAGCCTGAAGCCCGTATTGACGGACGAACCAGCATGTAAACCACGACCAGAAGGAGGCGCGCGCATGGCGGCAGGCGCCCCCAGGGTCTTCGTCTCGCACCTCTCCGGCATCCCCGTCTTCGACCCCAATGGCGACCAGGTGGGCCGGGTGCGCGACCTGGTGGCGATGCTCAGGGTGGCCCGACGGCCGCCCCGGCTGCTCGGCCTCGTCGTCGAGCTCGCCACCCGGCGCCACATCTTCCTGCCGATGACCCGCGTCACCGGCATCGAGTCGGGCCAGGTCATCACCACCGGCGTACTGAACGTGCGGCGGTTCGAGCAGCGGCCCACCGAGCGGCTCGTCCTCGGCGAGATGCTGGACCGGCGGGTGCGGCTCATCGAGACGGGCGAGGAGGTCACCGTCCTCGACGTGTCGGTCCAGCAGCTCCCCGCCCGCCGCGACTGGGAGATCGACCGGGTCTTCGCGCGCAAGGGAAAGGGCGGAACGTTCCGCCGCAAGGGGGAGACCCTCACCGTCGACTGGTCCGCCGTCGACGGCTTCTCCGTGGAGGAGCACGGCCAGGGCGCCGAGACCCTCCTCGCCACCTTCGAACAGCTGCGCCCCGCCGACCTCGCCAACGTCCTGCACCACCTCACCCCAAAGCGGCGGGCCGAGGTCGCCGCGGCCCTCGACGACGACCGGCTCGCCGACGTCCTTGAGGAGCTCCCCGAGGACGACCAGATCGAGATCCTCGGCAAGCTCAAGGAGGAGCGCGCCGCCGACGTCCTGGAGGCCATGGACCCCGACGACGCCGCCGACCTCCTCGCCGAGCTGCCCGAGGACGACAAGGAACGGCTGCTCACCCTGATGCAGCCGGGCGACGCGGCCGACGTACGGCGTCTGATGGCGTACGAGGAGCGCACGGCGGGCGGCATGATGACGACCGAGCCGATCGTGCTGCGGCCCGACGCGACGGTCGCCGACGCCCTCGCGCGCGTCCGCCAGCAGGACCTCTCGCCCGCGCTCGCCGCACAGGTGTACGTGTGCCGGCCGCCGGACGAGACGCCGACGGGCAAGTACCTGGGCACGGTGCACTTCCAGCGGCTGCTGCGCGATCCGCCGTACACCCTGGTCGGCTCGATCCTCGACGACGATCTGCTGCCGCTCGCGCCGGGCACCACACTGCCCGTCGTCGCCGGGTACTTCGCGACGTACGACATGGTGGCGGCGCCCGTCGTCGACGAGGGCGGCTCACTGCTCGGGGCGATCACCGTCGACGACGTACTGGACCACATGCTGCCCGACGACTGGCGCGAGACGGAGTTCCACTTGGAGGAGGAAGAGGCGGACCATGGCAGCTGACCGCGAGCGGGAGAGCCGCGCCGAGTCGCGGAGCCCTCGATTCCGTCTCGACCAGCCGAGGAACCCGCGCCCCAAACTCCTGCCCGACTACGACCCGGAGGCCTTCGGGCGGCTCTCCGAGCGGATCGCGCGGTTCCTGGGCACCGGCAGGTTCATCGTCTGGATGACGGTCGTCATCATCATGTGGGTGGTGTGGAACGTCGCGGCCCCCGACCACCTGCGCTTCGACCAGTACCCGTTCATCTTCCTCACCCTGATGCTGTCGCTGCAGGCGTCGTACGCGGCCCCGCTGATCCTCCTCGCGCAGAACCGCCAGGACGACCGCGACCGCGTCAATCTGGAGCAGGACCGCAAGCAGAACGAGCGGTCCATCGCGGACACCGAATACCTCACCCGCGAGATCGCCTCGCTGCGCATGGGCCTCGGCGAGGTGGCGACCCGCGACTGGATCCGCTCCGAGCTCCAGGACCTGGTCAAGGAGTTGGAGGAGCACCGCGCGGTATTCCCGGCGGACGGCTCGCGCCGGAGTGATGTAAGCGACCGGTGACAGGCCTTCCCGGGCCGGGGTTACCGCGCCGTACTATCGGTCCTATGGCTACGGAAGACGCGGTGCGTGAAGCACTGGCGACGGTGAACGACCCCGAGATCCAGCGACCCATCACCGAACTGGGGATGGTCAAATCTGTGGATATCGCTGCTGATGGGGTGGTATCGGTCACCGTGTACCTGACGGTCTCCGGCTGCCCGATGCGCGAGACCATCACGAAGAACGTGACCGACGCGGTCGCGGCCGTCGACGGCGTCACGCGCGTCGACGTGACGCTGGACGTGATGAGCGACGAGCAGCGCAAGGAGCTGGCGTCCGCGCTGCGCGGCGGCACCGCCGAGCGCGAGGTGCCCTTCGCCAAACCCGGCTCGCTGACCCGGGTCTATGCCGTCGCGTCCGGCAAGGGCGGCGTCGGCAAGTCCTCGGTGACGGTGAACCTCGCGGCCGCGATGGCCGCGGACGGCCTGAAGGTCGGCGTCGTCGACGCCGACATCTACGGCCACTCCGTGCCCCGCATGCTGGGCGCCGACGGCAAGCCCACCCAGGTCGAGAACATGATCATGCCGCCGTCCGCGCACGGCGTGAAGGTCATCTCCATCGGCATGTTCACCCCGGGCAACGCGCCGGTCGTGTGGCGCGGCCCGATGCTGCACCGCGCGCTCCAGCAGTTCCTCGCCGACGTCTTCTGGGGCGACCTCGACGTGCTGCTCCTCGACCTGCCGCCGGGCACCGGCGACATCGCCATCTCCGTGGCGCAGCTCGTCCCGAACGCCGAGATCCTGGTCGTGACGACGCCTCAGCAGGCGGCGGCCGAGGTCGCCGAGCGCGCCGGCTCCATCGCCGTGCAGACCCACCAGAAGATCGTCGGCGTCGTCGAGAACATGTCGGGCCTGCCCTGCCCGCACTGCGACGAGATGGTCGACGTGTTCGGCACGGGCGGCGGCCAGAAGGTCGCCGAGGGCCTCACGAAGACGACGGGCGCGACGGTGCCGGTCCTCGGCTCCATCCCGATCGACGTCCGCCTGCGCGAGGGCGGCGACGAGGGCAAGCCGGTCGTCCTGACCGACCCGGACTCCCCGGCGGGTTCGGCGCTGCGCGCCATCGCGGGCAAGCTGGGCGGCCGCGCGCGCGGCCTGTCGGGCATGTCCCTGGGCATCACGCCGCGCAATAAGTTCTGAGTCCCGGGAGCCCGGGAGGGGCGCGGGGAACTGCGCGAGCTCTTAGGGGCGCGGGGAACTGCGCGACCAGCCACAGCGTGCCCGCAGCCGACCGCACGGGCCGCGACCACGGCGAGAGGGGGGCACCGTCATCCGACGGTGCCCCCCTCTCCGTCCCGCCCGCCGCCTAGGCGTACGCGGCGATGTCCTTGACGACGGAGAACCCGAGCCCGTACGCGCTCATGCCGCGTCCGTACGCACCCAGGTGCACGCCTTCCTTCGTGGAGCCCGCGAGGACCCAGCCGTACTCCGACTCGCGGTAGTGGAACGGGGTCGGCACCCCGTCCACCGGGAGCGAAAGCGACGACCAGTCGTCGCCCTCCAGGTCGTCGGCGAGGAACCAGGCCGTCTCCGTCTGCTGGTCCAGCCAGTCGTCGCGCAGCGTGTGGTCCATCTGGCCCGGCCAGGTGAAGGACAGCAGGCCCACCCCGGCGAGCCAGGCCGCCGAGGAGACCGAGGTGGCCTCAAGGACGCCCGTGCCGTCCGCGCTGCGCCGCACCGGGTTGGCCGCGACGGTCACCACGACCGCGAAGCGCTCCTTGTCGCTGTTGCCGAGGGTGCCCTCGGCGCGGACCGACGGCTCGTCACCGTGTCCGATCGAACCGTGCTCCACGGCACCGTCCGCCGACGTGCCGACCTGCATCAGCCAGCGCTGCCCCGTGTAGGCCTCGTCGAGGCCGTACCAGGGGAAGGGCGCCAGCAGGTAGCCGTCGACCGTGCGCCGGGCGGAGGGCACCGCTTGTGCGGTGCCGTCCGCGGTCTGCACCTGTGCGCCTACCCGACTTGTCGTCTCCATGTACCCGGCCGCCTCCTCGCTCTCGTGTGTCCGGAGCGGCCCGCCCCCCTCGGGCGTCCTCACGCCGGACAACAAGGCAGGATAGCCACACCCGTTGGCGGCGGCAGTTCAGGAGAGGGCTCAGGTGGCGTCCGCGTCGAACGGCGGAGGGTCTCCCGCGTCCAGCTTCGTGGGCTCGGCCGCCTTCTTCTGCATGTCGACCCGGGCTCCGCCGGACGAGGTGGCCGAGGCCCCGGAACCGGTGTCGGAGGAGTCGCTGTCGCGGCCGTGCACGGCGTCCGCGACCTCGTTCATCTCCTTCTTCAGGTCGAAGCCGTTGCGGATCTCCTTGAGCCCGAGCTCGTCGTTGTCGAGCTGCTTGCGGATGAACTTCTTCGGGTTCAGGTCGTCGAACTCGAAGTCCTTGAACTCCGGGCCCAGCTCCTCCCGGATGTCCGCCTTCGCACTGTCGGAGAACTCGCGGATCTTGCGGATCGTGCGGGAGATGTCCTGGATGACCTTCGGCAGCTTGTCCGGACCGAAGATGAGCACGGCGAGGACGACCAGCGCCACTATCTCGAGTGCGCCAATGTCATTGAACACCTAGAGCTCCTTGCGATGTCCTCCGAGGTCTGGACCGTGACCACGGTACCCGGCACTGATGTCTGTCCGGTAGCCGCTGCGCGACAACCCGGAGCGCGCGTGGCCGCTTCCGCACTCAGCTCCCGCCGGCCGAACCGAGCACCAGTGTCACGTCGCGCTCGTCGCCGTCGCGCTCGACCGTCAGCCGCAGGCGGTCCTTCGGGCGGTGCGCGCGGACCTTGACGATCAGCTCGTCGCTGGAGTGCACGGCGCGGCCGTCGACCTCGGTGATGATGTCGCCCGGCCTGAGGCCGGCCCGGTCACCCGGCCCGTCCTCGTTGACCGAGGGGCCGCCGTCCTTGCCCTTGTCGGCGATGCGGGCGCCGTCGCCGTTAAACCGGGTGTCGAGCGTGACACCGATCACGGGGTGCGTGGCCCTGCCGAAGTTGATCAGCTCCTCGGCGACGCGCTTGCCCTGGTTGATCGGGATGGCGAAGCCGAGGCCGATGGAGCCCGCCTGCCCACCGCCCCGCTCGGAGCCTTCGTCCGCGGAGCGTATGGCGCTGTTGATGCCGATGACGCGCGCCTTGGAGTCGACGAGCGGGCCGCCGGAGTTGCCGGGGTTGATGGGCGCGTCGGTCTGCAGGGCGTCGACGTACGAGATGTCGCTGCCGTCGCCCTTCTCGCCGCCCGCGGTGATGGGCCGCTCCTTGGCGCTGATGATTCCGGAGGTGACGGTGTTCTCCAGGTCGAAGGGGGCGCCGATGGCCACGACGGGGTCGCCGACCTGGACGTTCTCCGAGTTGCCGAGGGTCAGGGGCCGCAGGCCGCGGACGCCGGACACCTTGACGACCGCGAGGTCGTAGCCGGAGTCGCGGCCGATGACCTCGGCCTTGGCGGTCTCGCCGCCGCTGAACGTCACCGACACCTCGCCGCCGGTGCCCGCGGGCTCCACGACGTGGTTGTTGGTGAGGATGTGCCCCTTGCCGTCGAGGACGAAGCCGGTGCCGGTGCCCTGTGCGGAGTCGCCGCTGACGTGCAGCGTCACCACGCCGGGCAGGGCGGCCGAGGCGATACCCGCGACGCTGCCCTTGGGACGGTCCTTGGACTCGTCGGCGTCCGCCTGCCGGAGCTCGACGTCACCCGTGCCGTTCCGCTCCAGATACGCGCCGGTCGCACCGCCGATGAGCCCGGACACGAGAGCGATGAGCGCCACCCCGACGAGCAACACCCGCCGCCCCCGCTTCTGCCGCTTCTCCTGCGTCTCCGGAGGCAACGACCCAACCTGCTGCAGCGGCACGTTCCAGGGGTCGTACGCCCGCCGGGGCGCACCCTGCGCCGGGAGCGGGGAGGGCCCGTTGTACGGGGCGCCGCCCGGGGCCGGGGCCGGGGCGGCACCGGGGGTGCCGTGGGGAGGGGTTCCACCGCCGTGGTGGGGCTCCGGGCCTGCGGGGCTGTGGGCGGACGTCGTGTGGGCAGGGGTCCCGTGGGCGGAAGCCTCGTGGGCAGGAGCCCCGGGAGCAGCCGTGCCGTGGGCAGGCGTGCCGTGGGCAGAGGTCCCGGAAGCAGGCGTGCCATGGGCAGGCGTCCCGTAGGCGGGCGTGCCGCCTTGGGGGGCCGTGGGGAACGGCGTCCCGTGGGCCGGGGTCGCCGCGGGGTGCTGCACCGGAGGCGCGGGCGCCCAGGGGCCGGGCTCGCCGTAGGGCGGGGTGCTGTACGGGTCCGGGTCGTGCAGCGGCCGTGGCCGACCCACGGCGTCACCTTGCTGACCGCCCACTCCCGCACCCATACCCTGCTCCCCCGAACCCGCCACCTCGTACGAACCATCGGCACCCGGTATGGACTCACCGGCCGCCACCGAGTCCTGCGGACCCGGAACGAAGACCGCCTGCGCCTGCCCCTCACCGGTGCCCGGGCCGGACGGGGCCTCGACGCTCTGCCCCGGGGCATCCGGACCCTGCACCGGATCACCGTGCTCGGTCGGCGTGGCGCCGTGCGGGGCAGCGGTGGCAGATTCCTGGTGCACGGACGGGGCCTCGGCAGGCCGTCCCGGGGCCGGCGCGCCCTGGACCGGAACGCCGGGCTCTACCGGCGTGGCGTCGTGCGGGGCAGCCGTGGTTGGGGCCTGGTGCGTGGTCGGGGCCTCGGCAGGCCGCTCCTGAGCCAGCGGGCCCTGGACCGGAGCACCGGGTTCAACCAACGTGGCGCCGTGTGAGCCCGCGGCGGTCGAGGCCTGGAGCACGGACGGGGCCTCCACCGGCTGCCCCGATGCCAGCGGGCCCTGGGTCGGAGCACCGGGCTCAGCCGACGTGGCGTCGTGCGAGCCCGCGGCGGTCGAGGCCTGGAGCACGGACGGGGCCTCCACCGGCTGCCCCGATGCCAGCGGGCCCTGGGTCGGAGCACCGGGCTCAACCGACGTGGCGTCGTGCGAGCCCGCGGCGGTCGAGGCCTGGAGCACGGACGGGGCCTCCACCGGCTGCCCCGATGCCAGCGGGCCCTGGGTCGGA
>NZ_JBFAHP010000056.1:0-10522 GCF_040654255.1 Streptomyces sp. NPDC050732 | reverse complement strand
GCACCGGGCTCTACCGACGTGGCGCCGTGCGGGGCAGCCGCAGTCGGGGCCTCCGCAGGCTGTGCCGGGGCCGGCGTGTCCTGGGGTGGGGTGCCGGGGGCGGTCGGCGGGGTGGTTTGTGGGGTTGGGGGCTGGCCTGCGGGAGGCGGAGGTGGCTGTGTGGGTGGGTTTGGGGTTTTGGGGCGGGGGCGGCTCCACCAGTTCGCCTTTGCGGGCTTCCCCTCGTCCATGTTCTCCCCACAACTGGCCCGCGGCGGACGCCGTTTGCATGCTCAACCCCGCGCTCGCCGGTTCCTCGGCGGGCACGGCCCACCGAGGATTCAACCAGGTTCCCCCGCGGAAGCGCAGGGCACCGTCGTGTCAGCGCATCTGCGACGTGCCCTGCAGCGGTCCGGCGCCCGGTGGCGCGGCGCTGGTCCGCACTGGATCGGCGTCTCCCGGCACCGGGCGGTCCTCCGCCGTGTGACGGCCGGGCGGCGCCGGGCGTATCAGCGGGGAGATCGCGGCGGCGCCCGCCAGCATCGGCGCCGTCAGCTGGTGCACGGAGTCCCGGGAGCGCAGCGGGTGCGTGGGTGCCCCGGGCAGGAGGGGTCCCGTGACCTCGGTCGGCGCGACCGGTGCCGTCAGGACGCCGGGCCGCTGGCCCTGCACCGACAGTGGATTGCCGCTGCCCCGGCGGCGCACGGAGTCAGGGGTCACGGCGGTGCCGGAGCCCTGGGAGCGCTGCGGGGTCACATTGCTGCCGGAGCCGCCCGCGCGGGGGTCGCCCGAGTCGGCGGGGACGCCGACCGTGACGCCGCCGAGCGCGATGGCGGCCAGCGACACCGCACCGGCCGCCGCGAACGCGAAGCGGCGACCGCGCCAGGTCGGTCTCTCCGCGTCGTGCCGCATGACGTCATGGATGCGGAAGCCCCGCTGCTCGCTGGGCAGCACCGCGGCGTGGGCGCCCGCCGGCACGTACTCCACGAAGGGGTCGGGGTTCACGCCGAAGATCCCATTCTGCGGCAGTCCGGCGGAATCGGTGGCTCCGGTGGCGAATCCGTCGTCGGCGCCGGGCCCTCCGGACGGCCCGGAACCGCCTCCTGGAAGACCTTGGAGGCGGGCGAGGAAACTCTCGGTGGGCGGCGGCGGGGCCGCCTGCGCGAAGACGCTCTTCAGGCGACGCTGCGCGTCGGCCTCGGTCTTGCACATCGGACAGGTCGCCAGATGCGCGAGGACGCGCTCGCGCGCGTCATGACCCAACTCGCCGTCCACAAGGGCGGCCAGCCGGTCTCCCAGATGCTGCTCGGCCTCGGCTAGGTGCCGTTCGGCAGGATTCGACCGTGATCCACTCACGCGGTCGCGCCCCCTCCTCCCAGCGCCACGGCTCCGGTGACCGCGAGCGAGCGACGCTCGGCGCGGGCCTCGGGAGAGCGGTGCTGGAGGGCCTTGCGCAGCTGCGAGCGGCCCCGGTGGATACGGCTGCGGACCGTGCCGAGCTTGACGCCGAGGGTCGCTGCGATCTCCTCGTACGAAAGGCCCTCGATGTCACAGAGGACCACCGCGGCGCGGAACTCCGGCGCGAGGGTGTCGAGCGCCTGCTGGACGTCCGCGTCGAAGTGCGTGTCGTTGAACACCTGCTGCGGCGACGGCTCGCGGCTCGGCAGCCGCTCCGCGGCGTCGTCCCCGAGCGCGTCGAAGCGGATGCGCTGCTTTCGGCGCACCATGTCCAGGAAGAGGTTGGTGGTGATGCGGTGCAGCCAGCCCTCGAACGTGCCGGGGGTGTAGGTCGAGAGGGACCGGAAGACACGGACGAAGACCTCTTGCGTGAGATCCTCGGCGTCGTGCTGATTGCCGGTCAGGCGGTACGCCAGGCGGTATACGCGGCCGCTGTGCGTGCTGACGATCTCCTCCCAGGTGGGCGGAGTCCACGCCTGCGATTCCGCGTCAGCGGCAAAGGTCGCGGTCTGAGCGGAGTCGTTGGCACGGATGCGGTCAGCGGTCTCGGTCACGGATTTCGGCTCACCCGCCAATCCGAGAAAACGCCGGAGCGCTCCTCCCCGATTCGCAGACGCAGCCGCACCTCCCCTGTCGGCTCTGGTGGTGTCCAGTGGAGCCCCTACCATAACCACCTCGCCCGTTAGCTCCGGATAAGCGTTTTTACGTGAATTTGGTACGGGCTTCTCTGCAGGTGTCCTGCCCCTGCGAGCCGTCCGCTTCCGGTCTTGATCCATCCGTTACCCCCGTCGCGCTCCCACCCCCTATAAACGCCCGGCCTCATCTGCGGGTTCCCGGCCCCAACGGATACAGTCACGGCCAGGCAACCACGGGGACAGGAGAGGGCCATTACCGGCAACCGGCAGACGGGCTGGGCGTTCGCCGACGCCTTTGTCGCCGAGGACGAGGCACTGCGCTGGGCCCGGGACCGGGCCCGGGAGGCGGGCCTGCCCTCGGTGTCGCCCGGCACCGGCGCCGCGCTGCGGATGCTCGCCGCCACGGCTGACGCGAAAGCGGTGGCCGAAATCGGCACGGGCACCGGGGTGTCGGGCATCCACCTGCTGCACGGCATGCGGCCCGACGGCGTGCTGACCACCGTCGATCCCGAGCCGGACCGCCAGCAGTTCGCCCGGCAGGCCTTCCGCGCGGCCGGCTTCGCGGGCAACCGCGCGCGGTTCATTCCGGGCCGCGCCCTCGACGTCCTGCCGCGCCTCGCGGACGGCGGCTACGACCTCGTCTTCTGCGACGGGGACCGCCTGGAGTCGCTCGAATACCTCGCTGAATCGTTGCGCCTGCTCCGGCCCGGCGGGCTCGTCTGCTTCGAGGGCGTCTTCGCGGACGGCAGGACCGTGGACTCCGGGCCGCAGCCCGTCGAGGTGCTGCACCTGCGTGAGCTGCTGCGGGCGGTGCGCGAGAGTTCTGAGCTGGTGCCGTCGTTGCTCCCTGTGGGAGACGGTCTCCTGTGCGCCGTCAAACGGTAGCGCTGCGTCGGCGCTGCGCTGGCTTGGGCGGTTCTTTTTCTGCGGGTGCGTCGTGGCTGGTCGCGCAGTTCCCCGCGCCCCTGAAAAACCCCGGCCGGGCGGGCTTCTTCGGCTGCGGGTTCGTTGTGGCTAGGCGCGCAGTTCCCCGCGCCCCTGAAAAACCCCGGCCGGGCGGGCTTCTTCGGCTGCGGGTTCGTTGTGGCTGGGCGCGCAGTTCCCCGCGCCCCTGAAGAACTCGCCGGCCCCCCGGACAGGTGAAGGCCCCCGGCCCGAGAACAGCACTGCCCGGCATCGTCGTACGATGCCGGGCAGTGGAAAAGTGTGCGCGCTTCCGCGTCAGCCGACGACCTTCTTCAGGGCGTCGCCGAGCGCGTCGGCCTCGTCCGGAGTCAGTTCGACGACAAGTCGTCCGCCGCCTTCGAGCGGAACGCGCATGACGATGCCCCGCCCCTCCTTGGTCACCTCGAGCGGGCCGTCGCCCGTCCGCGGCTTCATGGCCGCCATGCTCGTTCCCCTTCCTGAAACCAGCTCATCGCAGCCGACAACCCAGGTGTCACCGGCATCGAACACATTGCTTCCAGGTCATTATCCCGCATGGCAGGACCCGATGACCAACATCGGTCGGCATCGCTTGGGCAACGCGCGCCCGCAAAACCCCTCATTTCGGCGATGTGGCTGCGATACTTCGCCGTCCCATACGCCCCGTGGGCCCGAAATTCTTTGACGCAGGTCACATGACCGGGCGCATGCCGGAGCCCGATGATCTCCGTCATGCTGAGCTCCTACGTACTGGACCAGCGGAGGGGGCCACCATGGCCGACAGCGTGCTCTACGAGGTGAGCGACGGACTCGCGACGATCACGATCAACCGTCCCGAGGCGATGAACGCCATGAACACCGAGGCCAAGGTCGCCCTCCGGGAGGCCGTGCGGTCGGCCGCCGGCGACGAGGCCGTGCGCGCGGTGCTGCTCACCGCGACGGGCCGGGCCTTCTGCGTGGGCCAGGACCTCAAGGAGCACATCGGCTCCCTCGCGGCGGACCGCGAGGCGGGCACCGGGCAGACCATGAGCACGGTCAAGGAGCACTACAACCCCATCGTGCGGGCGCTGACCAGCATGCCGAAGCCGGTCGTGGCGGGGGTCAACGGCGTCGCCGCGGGCGCGGGCCTCGGCTTCGCGCTCGCCGCCGACTACCGGGTGGTCGCGGACACCGCCAAGTTCAACACCTCGTTCGCGGGTGTCGCCCTGACCGCCGACTCCGGGGTCTCCTGGACGCTGCCGCGCGTGATCGGCCCCGGCCGCGCCGCCGACCTGCTGCTCTTCCCGCGCAACATCTCCGCACAGGAGGCGTACGAGCTGGGCATCGCCAACCGGATCGTGCCCGCCGACGACCTCGCCGACGAGGCCGCGCAGGTGGCCCGCGCCCTGGCCGACGGACCCACCCTGGCCTACGCGGCGCTCAAGGAGTCCCTCGCCTACGCGGCGGGCCACTCCCTGGACGAGGCGCTGGACAAGGAGGACGAGCTGCAGGCGAGGGCGGGCGCGTCGGAGGACCACGCCATCGCCGTGCAGGCCTTCATCGCCAAGGAGAAGCCGAAGTACCTGGGGCGCTGATCCCTTACGCCGCCTCGCGGGCCACGCAGTCCGCGAGGTGGTCGTCGACCAGGCCGCAGGCCTGCATCAGTGCGTACGCCGTGGTGGGGCCGACGAAGCGGATGCCGCGCTTCTTGAGGGCCTTCGACAGGGCTATGGACCCGTCGGTGATCGCGGGCACCTCGGCGATGGTGCGGGGGGCCTCGCGGGTCGCGGGATCCGGTGCGTACGACCAGATCAGGGAGTCCAGTTCGCCCTCGGGCCAGTCGGCGAGCACGCGCGCGTTGGCGAGGGTGGCGTCGATCTTGGCGCGGTTCCGGATGATCCCGGGATCGGCGAGGAGCCGCTCGCGGTCCTCGTCGGTGAACTCCGCGACCGAGGCGATCCTGAAGCCGGCGAAGGCGGCGCGGAAGCCCTCGCGGCGGCGCAGGATCGTGATCCACGAGAGGCCGGACTGGAAGGCCTCCAGGCAGAGCCGCTCGTACAACGCGTCGTCGCCGTGGACCGGGCGGCCCCATTCGTCGTCGTGATACGCCACGTAGTCCGCGGTGGACAGGCCCCAGGGGCAGCGGAGGCCACCGTCCGGGCCCGGGACCGCGCCGCTCTCCGTGCTCACTGGTCGTCGCCCTTCTTCTCCTCGGACCCGCGTGGTTCATACCCCTCGAAGAGGGTGCGGCCCGCGACCGCCGTCGCCTGCGCGCCCGCCAGGGCCGCCTCCAGCTCGGCGATGCGGGCGTCCCGCTCGGCCAGCTCGGCGCCGAGGCGGCCGAGCACCTCGTCCACCTCCGCCATGTGATAGCCGCGCAGCGTCATCGGGAAGCGCACCGCGTCGACGTCGGCGCGGCGCAGGGGGCGGTCCGGGGGCAGCGGGTCGGTGAACCGCTCGGGCTCGGCGTCGGGCAGCGCGCCGCTCTCGCCGCCGCCGATCACGGCGAGGGTCACCGCGCCGACCACCACGACGAGGGCGATGACCAGGAACAAGAACAAGACCATCTCTTCAGGCCCTCACGCTCGACTGCCCGTGCTGAAACTGTCAGGGTCCGATCGTGCCATGCGCCTGTGACAGTTAAGGTCGCAGGCGGCCGAACCGCGACAAGGACCCAGGAGGGCCACAGGGGATGCTCAGGCTTGGCAGGCGCGAGTTCGACGCGCACGAGCCGGTGATCATGGCGATCGTCAACCGGACCCCGGACTCCTTCTACGACCAGGGGGCCACCTTCCGCGACGAACCCGCGCTCGCGCGCGTGGAGCAGGCCGTGGCCGAGGGCGCCGCCATCGTCGACATCGGCGGGGTCAAGGCGGGTCCAGGCGAGGAGGTGACCGCCGAGGAGGAGGCGCGCCGCACGGTCGGCTTCGTCGCCGAGGTCCGCAAGCGGTTCCCGGACGTGGTGATCAGCGTCGACACGTGGCGGCACGACGTCGGGGAGGCCGTCTGCGAGGCGGGCGCCGACCTGCTCAACGACGCCTGGGGCGGCGTCGATCCGAAGCTCGCCGAGGTTGCCGCGCGGTACCGGGTGGGTCTGGTCTGCACGCACGCGGGCGGCGCCGAGCCGCGCACCCGGCCGCACCGCGTCACGTACGACGACGTGATGGCCGACATCCTGCGCGTGACGCTCGGCCTGGCCGAACGCGCGGTGGAGCTGGGCGTCCCGCGCGAGTCCGTGCTGATCGACCCGGGCCACGACTTCGGCAAGAACACCCGCCACAGCCTGGAGGCCACCCGCAGGCTCGGCGAGATGGTGGACACGGGCTGGCCCGTCCTGGTCTCCCTGTCCAACAAGGACTTCGTGGGCGAGACCCTCGACAAGCCGGTCAAGGAACGCGTCCTCGGCACCCTGGCGACAACAGCGGTATCGGCGTGGCTGGGCGCCCAGGTCTACCGCGTGCACGAGGTCGCCGAGACCAAGCAGGTGCTGGACATGGTGGCGACGATCGCGGGGCACCGTGCTCCTGCCGTCGCTCGGCGAGGACTGGCCTGAGCCGCGCCCGCCCCACCCCGGCCGGACGGAGTCCGGCACAGCCGCGCGAAGCCCGGGAGGCGCCCCAGCGCCGAGCGGTGCGAGTGCGGCACGAAGGATTGGTCATGGTGGCGACAATTGCTGGACACCGGCCCCCGGCGGTCGCCCGCCGAGGGTTGGCCTGAGCACTTCCTACTTACCGACTTCCTTCGTCACCAGTGAGATCGCCTCTTCCACGTCGTCCGTGACGTGGAAGAGGAGAAGGTCCGCCTCCGAGGCCTTGCCCTGGGCGATGACCGTGTTCTTCAGCCAGTCGACCAGGCCGCCCCAGTACTGCGTGCCGAAGAGGACGATGGGGAAGCGCGTGACCTTGCGGGTCTGGACGAGGGTGAGCGCTTCGAAGAGCTCGTCCAGCGTGCCGAGGCCGCCGGGCAGGACCACGAAGCCCTGCGCGTACTTCACGAACATCGTCTTGCGGACGAAGAAGTAGCGGAAGTTCACGCCGATGTCGACGTACGGGTTGAGGCCCTGTTCGAAGGGGAGCTCGATGCCGAGGCCGACCGAGGTGCCCTTCGCCTCGACGGCACCCTGGTTGGCGGCCTGCATCGCGCCGGGTCCGCCGCCCGTGATCACGGCGAAGCCGGCCTCCACGAGCGCCTTGCCGATCTCGACCCCGGCCGCGTACTCCGGAGAGCCCTCCCCCGTGCGCGCCGAGCCGAACACGCTGATGGCGGGCGGGAGTTCCGCGAGGGTGCCGAAGCCCTCGATGAACTCGGACTGGATGCGCAGGACTCTCCAGGGGTCCGTGTGCACCCATTCGGAGGGACCGTCGGAGTCGAGGAGACGCTGGTCGGTGGTACCGGCCTGCACCTTGTCCCGCCTGCGCAGCACCGGGCCGAGCCGCTGCTCCTCAGGACGCTTCCTGGCAGCGCGGGCAGCGCGCTCGGCGCTGTTGTCGGGGTGGCTCATCGTCTGCTCCCTCCATGCGTACGTGACTCACAGCGTAGATCTACGCGGGTTACGTACGAGGGACCTCGGGATGTCCGGCACCGGGAGCGGCACAGGAACCTACGACGTCAGCCAGGCCCGCAGCCTCTCCTCCGCCACCGGGATCAGCGACGCCTCGACGCGCTCGTCGATCTTGTGGGCGAGCAGCGGGTTGCCGGGGCTGTAGTTGACCGCGGGCACGCCGAGCGCGCTGAAGCGGGAGACGTCCGTCCAGCCGAACTTGGGGCGTGCCTCGCCGCCGACGGCCGCCATGAAGGCCGCTGCCGCCGGGTGGGTGAGGCCGGGGCGGGCCGCGCCCGTGTGGTCGTCGACGACGAACTCGTCGACGCCGCAGTCCGCGAAGTAGTCGCGGACAAAGGCGAGGGCCTCTTCCTCGGTACGGTCCGGGGCGTAGCGGAAGTTGACGGTGACGGTGCACTCGTCGGGGATGACGTTGGTGGCGACGCCGCCCTCGATGCGGACGGCGTTGAGGCCCTCGTGGAACTGGAGGCCTTCCACCACCGGCTTGCGGGGCTCGTACGCGGCGAGCTTCTGGAGGATCGGGGTGGCCGCGTGGATGGCGTTGGAGCCCATCCACGCGCGCGCGGAGTGCGCCCGCACGCCCTTGGTCCTGAGGAGGACCCGGAGGGTGCCCTGGCAGCCGCCCTCGACCTGGCCGTCGGTCGGCTCCAGGAGGACGGCGAAGTCGCCCGCCAGCCAGTCGGGGTGGGCCTCGGCGACGTGTCCGAGGCCGTTGAGGTGGGCGGCCACTTCTTCGTTGTCGTAGAAGACGAAGGTGAGGTCGCGGTTGGGTTCGGGCACCGTCTGCGCGATGCGCAGCTGGACGGCGACGCCCGACTTCATGTCGCAGGTGCCGCAGCCCCAGAGGACGCCGTTCTCGTCGAGGCGGGAGGGGACGTTGTCCGCGATCGGCACCGTGTCGATGTGCCCGGCGAGGATGACCCGCTCGGCGCGGCCGAGGTTCGTGCGGGCCACCACGTTGTTGCCGTGCCGGTCGACCGTGAGGTGCGGCAGGGCGCGCAGGGCCGTCTCGATGGCGTCGGCGAGCGCCTTCTCCTCGCCGCTCGGGGACGGGAAGTCGACCAGCCGCGCGGTGAGCTCCGCGGCGTCGAGCGTGAGGTCAAGCGGTGTCTGAGGCATGCGAACGACCCTAAGGCAGCGGGCGCGCCGACTTGTCGGTGGACTCCAGTACCTTGGACGCGTGCCTGAGCCCACCGCCCTCGTCCGGCGCGGCCGTCTCCTCCGTATCGGGGCCGCGGCCGCCGTGCTGCTCGCCGTCGTGGGCTATGTGGCGCTCCAGTACGTGTACGGGGGCAAGCGCGAGCCGCGGTGCACGGTCGTGTCGGGGAAGGACGACGGCGCTTCGTACACCTTCACGGCCGAACAGGCGGAGAACGCCGCGACGGTGGTGGCGGCCGGCACCTCGCGCGGGATGCCGGAGCGCGCGGTGACCATCGCCCTCGCCACCGCCCTCCAGGAGTCCGGCCTGCGCAACATCACGCACGGGGACCGGGATTCGCTCGGCCTCTTCCAGCAGCGCCCCTCGCAGGGCTGGGGCGACGAGCGGCAGATCATGGACCCGGCGTATTCGGCGGCCCGGTTCTACGAGCACCTGGCCGACGTTCCCGGCTATTCGCGCCTGCCCCTCACGGTGGCCGCGCAGCGCGTGCAGCGCAGCGGCTATCCGCAGGCCTACGCCAAGCACGAGCCGGACGCCGCGCTGCTCGCCGCCGCGCTCACCGGCCGGGCGCCCGCCGCCTTCGGCTGCGAGGGCCGTCCGGACGCCGGCACCGCCGCCGCGGGCCCGGCGCGGGTGCGGGCCGCCCTGGCCCGCGACTTCGGCCGCGAGGTGCGCCCCGGCGGCGCCCCGGGGCGCACGGTGACGGTGCCGGTGCCCGCCCGCCCTGCCGACGACCGGGTGTCGCGACGCGGCTGGGAGCTGGCGCACTGGGCCGTGGCGCAGTCCTCGGCGCTGCACATCGACCGGGTGTCGTACGACGGCAGGGAATGGCGTGCCGGCGGCTCCGGGGAGTGGCGGAAGGTGCGGGCGGCCGGCGCCGCGGGAGCGGGCAGGGCCGCGGACGAGGTTCGAATCGTCACTGGGCAGTAGTGCGGCGCTTCACTCGTTCGGGGCACGCCGGGCGTGAGGGGGCGAGATCGTGTCCGAGTTTTCCGGCCGTGCTCCGCACATTCCCCGAATCCCTTGTGGAAACGGAGGATGAAGGATTCTGCAGCGAATCGGCCCGTAAGTCGTTTGCCCCCTTTTCTCCGCAGCCGATAATGCGACGCATTGCCAACTCTTTACGTTGGCGCACCGCAACCTTCGCGGGCTTCGAGCGGTAGTCACTGCGTCTGACCGCCGGAAGCCGTCCGGTGCGAAGCCGGAGCCGATCCGGCCGGACAACCCCACGTTCTCTCCCGTCTGAAGGAGCATCATGTCCCTCCCCCTGACCCGCCGGATCGCCCGTGCCGCGCTGCTCAGCGCAGCGGGCGCAGCTTCCGTGGTCGGTGCGGCCGGCTCCGCGAGCGCCGTTGACCTCCCGGCAGGCCCCGACCTGGGCGGAGTGTCCGCCGTGGACGGCGACAGCCTCGGCAACACCGTCGACGACGCGGCTCAGAACGTCGGCAACCTCGCGGGTGACACCGGAAGCAAGGCCGTGAAGAAGTCCGTCCCGGCCGCGACCAAGGCCGTCGGCCGGGCCGGCAAGACGGCGACCCCCGCCGCGCAGCGGGCCGCCGGCGAAGTCGCGGGCAGCACGGGCGAGGTGCTCGGCGAGACCGCGAACTCGGCCACCGAGGGCGGGCTGCCGACCGAGGGCGCGCTGGGTCAGGGCCTGCCCACCGACTCGCTGACCAAGGGCGGCCTGCCGACCGACCAGCTGCCGGTCAAGAGCCTGCCGCTGGGCTGATCGCCGGACAGGCGCGCGGAGGGGCCCGGTGCCAAAGGGGCGGGGGCCGCCCCCATGGAACAAGCGGCGGGCAACACACCCCAGGCCCCCCCCCCCCC
>NZ_JBFAHP010000055.1:0-44667 GCF_040654255.1 Streptomyces sp. NPDC050732 | reverse complement strand
GGCGATCAGCCCCGGCATGTCCTGGTCGAAGGCGATCGGATAGATGTCCTGGTACTTCTTCGGCGGGTTCTCGGCGTACGCGATGGAGCCGTCCGGGCGGTGCGCGAACCACTCGGGGTGCTTCTCCACCCACGGGTGGTCGGGGGAGCACTGGAGCGCGAAGTCCAGGGCGACTTCGAGGCCGAGCTCACCGGCCCGGCGCACGAACGCGTCGAAGTCGTCGAGCGTGCCGAGGTCCGGGTGGACGGTGTCGTGACCGCCCTCCGGGGAGCCGATGGCCCAGGGCACGCCGACGTCGTCCGGTCCGGAGGACAGGGAGTTGTCGGGGCCCTTGCGGAAGGTGGAGCCGATGGGGTGGATCGGCGGGAGGTAGACGACGTCGAAGCCCATCCCGGCGATGGCGGGCAGCCGTTCGGCCGCGGTACGGAACGTTCCGGAGACAGGCGGGGCGCCCTCCTCGACGACGGCACCCTCCGAGCGCGGGAAGAACTCGTACCAGGACCCGAAAAGAGCCCGCTGCCGCTCCACCAGCAGGGGGAGGTCGTGGGAGCGGGAGACCCGCTCGCGCAGGGGGTGACGTGCGAGGACCGCCTCCACCTCCCGGGCGAGCGCGGCCGCGAGGCGGGCGGCCGGGGGGCGCGCTTCGTCCTGCAGCGCGTCGGCCGCGGCCAGCAGGACCCGCCGTTCCCGCCCCGCCGGAACTCCGGCCGCCGCACGCTCGTACAGCAGCGCGCCCTCTTCGAGCATCAGCCCGGCGTCGATACCGGCCGGGACCTTGATCTCGGCGGAGCGCCGCCAGTCCCGCACGGGATCCGCCCAGGCCTCGACGTGATACGTCCAGTGCCCCTCGGCGTCCGGAGTGACGTCCGCGCCCCACCGGTCGCTGCCCGGGGAGAGCTCCCGCATCGGTGTCCAGGGGCCGCGGCGGCCACCGGGTCCGAGCAGCACGACGTTGGCGCCGACCGCTCCATGGCCCTCGCCGAAGACGGTGGCCGTGACCTGGAAGGTCTCACCCGGGACCGCCTTCGCGGGGCGCCGGCCGCAGTCGACGACCGGGTGGACGTCCAGGACGGGCACGGAGGGGGACGTGGGCACGGCGAGGGACGTGGGCACAGAGGGGGACGTGGGCACGGCGGCGGAATCAGGGGTCGTCTGTGGAGCTGACGTCATCGGTCCCTCCTCCGCCGGGCTTGCGTGCAGTCGGTCTGTCCCGCAGGTGCCGCGCGTCGTCACAGGCCCCGGGCGACCGGGGGCGGCTTCGGCCTGCGCGTGGCTCGCGGACGCAGGAAGAGCTCGGCGGCGTCGGCGGCCACCCGCGCCTTGGACTCACCCATCAGCACACACAGCGTGTACGCCGTGTCCTCGAAGCGCATGCGCACGGCGAGGTCGGCGGGGTGGGCGAGCAACCGCCGCTCCCACGACCGGTACTGACGCAGGTGCCGTGCGACCTCGGCTCTGGCAGGCAGCAGCATCACGCTGGTCACCTTCCTGTTGAACCTTCTGACTCATGGTGCACGTGCGAGCACCGAGCGTCCTGTTGGGAATTCAACTACCCAGTTGCCGCTCGTCTCGTGTTGCGCGGATGGAGTAGTGCTCTCACTCTGAGACTGACTCAGAAGCGATCAGTGCTCACGCTTCGTGTTCGGGGCTCGGTCGGTCAGACCGGGGCGGGGCGAAAAAGCTTCGCCGAGAGGAGCCAAGCGCAATGAAATCCGCGATCCCCTGCTACTACCACCTCGATGTCGAGGTCAGCTCGGAGAGGATCGACCAGGTCAGGCGCATCCTGACCGCGCATCTCCGGCACTGGGGGCTGGAAGTTCTCGTCGAATCCGTCTGCCACTGCACCGGAGTGCTGCTCCGCGAGATCGATGAGTACGGAGCCGACAAGAAGACCGTCGTGGAGATGTGGTGGAGCGGGCAGCACCTCATCACCGCCGTGTCGGACAACAACCGGGACCTGCCCGAGCGGCACTACGGGCCGCAGGGCTGTCTCACGCAGATCGCCGCCCTGAGCGACGGCTGGGGCAGCTTCCCGGCGACCAACGGCAAGATCATCTGGTTCTCCCGCCGCGCCCGGGCGCCCGAACGCGCCCCGCTGGCCCCTGCGGCACCCTCCCCCAGCCTGCGCGAGGCGCTGGAACTGCCGCGCGAGGTACGCCACGCCGTCCTCGCGAACCCGGACGAGGCGGAGGCCCCGGTACCCGCCACCGCGGGTGTCCCGGCCGCAGTGGCCACAGCGGCCGCCGCGAGCGCCCACGGACCGGGTCACGGACCGCGTCACGGACTGCGGCCGGACGAGATCCGGACGAGGATGGCGGAGAAGGAACCCGCGGTGTGAACGCCGGACACGCGTGAACGCCGTATCCGTGGAGACGTGACGCGCCGGCCGCGACCGCCCGAGTGAGCGGCCGCGGCCACGCGCCGCTCCCACGTCCGACCCCCAGCCCTTCGGTACGGAGGCAGTTGCGTGCGCACCTGGACCGGCGCCCCCTTTCCCCTCGGAGCCACCTACGACGGCGAAGGCACCAACTTCGCCCTCTTCAGCGAGATAGCCGACCGGGTCGACCTCGTACTGGTCGACGACGACGGCACGCACCAGAACATCACCCTCACCGAAGTCGACGGCTTCGTCTGGCACTGCTACCTGCCGGGGGTCGGCCCCGGCAGGCGCTACGGCTACCGGGTGCACGGCCCCTGGGACCCCGCCGCGGGCCACCGCTGCAACCCCGCCAAGCTGCTCCTCGACCCCTACGCCAGGGCCATCGAGGGCCAGACGGACAACCACGCCGCCCTCTTCGAGCGCGCGCCGCAGGGGCCGGACCCCGCCGACAGCGCGGGACACACCCCGCTCTCGGTGGTCACCGACCCGTCCTTCCCCTGGGAGGACGACAGGCCGCCGCGGCGCCCGTACGCGGAGACGGTCGTGTACGAGACGCACGTGCGCGGCCTCACCCGCACCCACCCCGAGGTCCCCGCCGAGCTGCGCGGCACCTACGCGGGCCTCGCCACCGACCCGGTCATCGACCACCTCACGTCTCTGGGCGTGACCGCGGTCGAGCTCATGCCGGTCCACCAGTACGTACAGGACGGCTTCCTGCGCGACCGGGGCCTGTCCAACTACTGGGGCTACACCTCCATCGGCTTCTTCGCCCCGCACAACGCCTACGCGGCGCACGGCTCACGCGGCGAGCAGGTCACCGAGTTCAAGTCCATGGTCAAGGCGCTCCACCGGGCCGGGCTCGAAGTGATTTTGGACGTGGTCTACAACCACACAGCGGAGGGCAACGAGAACGGCCCCACGCTCGCCTTCCGCGGCATCGACAACGCGTCGTACTACCGCCTGGCGGAAGACGATCCGGCGCACTACTTCGACACCACCGGCACCGGCAACAGCCTGCTGATGCGCCACCCCAACGTCCTGCAGCTCATCATGGACTCGCTGCGGTACTGGGTCACCGAGATGCACGTCGACGGATTCCGTTTCGACCTGGCGGCCACCCTCGCGCGGCAGTTCCACGACGTGGACCGCCTCTCGGCCTTCTTCGACCTGGTCCAGCAGGACCCGGTGGTCAGCCGCGTCAAACTCATCGCCGAGCCCTGGGACGTCGGCGACGGCGGCTACCAGGTCGGCAACTTCCCGCCCCTCTGGTCGGAGTGGAACGGCAAGTACCGGGACTCCGTACGGGACTTCTGGCGCGGCGCCGACCACTCGCTCGCCGAGTTCGCCTCCCGGCTGACCGGCTCCTCCGACCTGTACCAGCACGACCGCCGCCGCCCGCGCGCCAGCGTCAACTTCGTCACCGCGCACGACGGCTTCACCCTGCGCGACCTGGTCTCGTACGACGAGAAGCACAACGAGGCCAACCAAGAGGACAACCAGGACGGCGAGAGCGTGAACCGCTCGTGGAACTGCGGGGTCGAGGGGCCCACCACCGACGAGGCGGTCCTCGAACTCCGCGCGCGCCAGCAGCGCAACTTCCTGGCTACCCTCATGCTCTCGCAGGGCATACCGATGCTCGCCCACGGCGACGAACTCGGCCGCACCCAGCAGGGCAACAACAACGCCTACTGCCAGGACAGCGAGATCTCCTGGATCGACTGGGACCTCACCGACGCGCAGCGCGACCTGATCGGCTTCACCAGCCGCGCCATCCACCTCCGCCTCGCCCACCCGGTGCTGCGGAGGCGCCGCTTCTTCCGGGGGGACACCGCCACCCACGAGAACCAGCCGCTGCCCGACCTGGTGTGGCTGCGGCCCGACGCGCGCGAGATGACGGACCAGGACTGGCAGTGGCCCGACGCGCACGCCGTCGGCGTCTTCCTCAACGGCGACGCCATCGCGGAGCCCGACGCGCAGGGCAGGCCCGTCGTCGACGACTCCTTCCTCCTCCTGCTGAACAGCCACCGAGAGCCGATCGTCTTCCACCTGCCGGCCGCCACGTACGGCGAACGCTGGACGACCCGCATCGACACCACAGACCCCGAGGGGATCGCCGACGAGGTCGAGCACAAGGCGGGCGGGGAGGTCGCCATGGGACCCCACAGCCTGCTCCTGCTCTCCCGGCCCGCCCGCGGAATCCCCGGCCGGGCCGTCACCAGTTGATGCCCGCCGCCACCGGCAGGTGATCACTGCCGGTGGCCGGCAACACCCACGAACTCGCCGGCTCCACGCCACGGACCAGGATCTGGTCGATCCGCACCACCGGGAACCGCGCGGGCCAGCTGAAGCCGAAGCCGCCCCCGGCCGCGTCCTGGACCGAGCGCAGCTGTTGGGTGAGACCGTCGAACGCGCGGTCGTCCGTGGTGCCGTTCAGGTCGCCGAGCAGCACCACCCGCTCGTTCCGCTCGGCGGCGACGGCCTTGCCGAGCGCCTGCGCGCCCCGGTCCCGGTCGGCCGTCCCGAAGCCCGTCCGGGGGCTGACCCGTACGGATCCCAGGTGGGCGACGTACACGGCGAGGGGCCCGTGGTCCGTGGCCACCGTGGTGCGCAGGGCCCGGGTTTCGGCCATCCTCGCCGCGACCGGCTTGGTCTTCGCGAGCGGCCCGTAGTCCGTCGCGGTGTCGACCGGCCGCGTGCCGGCCAGCGGCAGCCTGCTCCACAGTCCGACCGTGCCCCGCACCGCGTGGTGCGGATACGCCCTCGCCAGCTCCTTCTCGTACGTACCCCGCGCCTGCGGGGTCAGCTCCAGCAGCGCCAGCATGTCCGCGCCGGAGGCGGCCAGGTCGCGGGCGGTGCCGACGGGGTCGGGGTTGTCGGCGCCGACGTTGTGGCTGACCACGGTGAGGTCACCGGCCGGCCGGGACGCGCCGCCGAGCAGCCCGCCGAGCGGCCCGCCGAAGAGGCTCAGCCACACCGTGACCGGCAGCAGCAGCGCGACCGCGGCGGAGGCCGAGCGGCGCCACACCGCCCCGGCCAGCAGCACCGGGACGAACAGGCCGGACCACGGCAGGAAGGTCTCCAGGAGGCTGCCGAGATTCCCGGCCCGGTTGGGGACCTTCTCGTGCAGCAGCATGAGCAGGCCGAGCAGCACCGCGATCGCCGCGAGGACGGGGCCGCGCCGCCACGGCCCCGGCCGGGAGGCGACGCGGGCGTCCGCCGTCTCCTGCCGGGTCACCGCCGCATCCTCGGGTCCTGGGTGGGATCGGCGTACATCCGCGGGCAGCGGGAACCGATCGCCTCGGTGCGCAGTTCGTAATGCCAGGGTTCGTTGCGGTAGATCTGGCACAGTCCGTACGCGGAGCCGTGCTCAGACAGCCATGCCGTCGCGTCGGAGCGCCCGATGTCGACCGCGTCGCCCGACACATGAGGCGACGTCGCCGCGGTGGCCACCCAGCGGGCGGCCTCCTCCTCGGACCCGTACTTGGCGACCGCCTCGCGGAAGAGCCGGTCCTGGTCCTCCGGTGAACGCCGGCCGCTGTTGACGTGGAACTCGACGCCGTCGTCCGAGGCGGCCGACGCGGCTCGGCGGAGGGCGTCGAGCAACTCCGGATCGAGCCCGGCCGACCCGCTGAGGGAGGGCCCGGCGGAGAGCGAGGAACGCCAGGACTTCGGTGCCTCGTGGCCGGGGGCTGCGAGAAGCACCGCCGAGACGACCACTGCTGTGATCATGGCGGCGACCAGCAGGCCGACACCGAGGAGCCGACGCGGTCCGCGGAGCGTTGTCCGTGCTGAGGGCTGGGTTCGATTCATGCCGCCAGTCAAGGCAGCGCGGTGTTGCCGAGGCGTATGCCGTTTTCGATACGCCGACGATATGCGCGGGCTCGTAGCCTCGGACCATGCGTGTACTGATCGTGGAGGACGAGCCCTACATGGCGGAGGCCATCCGCGACGGCCTCCGCCTCGAAGCGATCGCGGCCGACATCGCTGGTGACGGTGGCACCGCCCTGGAGTTGCTGAGCATCAACACCTATGACATCGCTGTCCTCGACCGGGACATCCCCGGCCCCTCGGGCGACGAGGTCGCCACACGCATCGTCGCCTCCGGCAGCGGCATGCCGATCCTCATGCTCACCGCCGCCGACCGGCTCGACGACAAGGCCACCGGGTTCGGACTCGGCGCCGACGACTACCTCACCAAACCCTTCGAACTGCGCGAACTGGTGCTCAGACTCAGAGCACTCGACCGCAGGCGCGCGCACAGCAGACCGCCCGTGCGCGAGATCGCGGGCCTGCGCCTGGACCCGTTCCGCCGCGAGGTGTACCGGGACGGCCGCTATGTCGCGCTCACCCGCAAGCAGTTCGCCGTGCTCGAAGTCCTCGTCGCCGCCGAGGGCGGTGTCGTCAGCGCCGAAGCACTGCTGGAGCGGGCCTGGGACGACAACGCCGACCCGTTCACCAACGCCGTGCGCATCACCGTCTCGGCGCTGCGCAAGCGGCTCGGCGAACCCTGGGTCATCGCCACCGTGCCCGGCGTCGGCTACCGCATCGACGCGCGCCCGGACGGGGAACCCCGTGACTAGCGCGGCCAGGCGGCCCGGACTGAGCGTCCGCCTCAAACTCACCCTCAGCTACGCCGGGTTCACCCTGCTCGCGGGAGCCCTGCTGCTCGCCGCCGTGTGGGTCTTCCTCCTGCAGTACGTGCCCGACGACTGGGACCGTCGCATGCTCCACGAGAACCCCAACCGGCAGCTCCTCGTGCGCACCTTCGCCCCGGCGGCGGCCGTGGCGATGGTGTTCCTGCTGGTGTTCGGGCTCGTGGGGGGCTGGCTCCTCGCCGGCCGCGTACTCGCCCCGCTGACCCGCATCACCCACGCCACACGCCTGGCCGCCGACGGGTCGCTCGCCCACCGCATCCGGCTGGAAGGCCGCAAGGACGAGTTCCGCGAACTCTCCGACGCCTTCGACGGCATGCTGGAACAGCTCGAAGCGCACGTCGCCGAACAGCAGAGGTTCGCGGCCAACGCCTCGCACGAACTGCGCACCCCGCTGGCGATCTCGAAGGCACTGCTCGACGTGGCCCGCACCGATCCCCACCACGACACCGGCGAACTCGTCGACCGCCTCCACGCCGTCAACACCCGGGCCATCGACCTCACCGAGGCCCTGCTCCTGCTCAGCCGCGCCAACCAGCGGTCCTTCACCCGGGAACACGTCGACCTCTCCCTCGTCGCGGAAGAGGCCACCGAGACCCTGCTCCCGCTCGCGGAGAACCACGGCGTCACCATCGAGACCTCCGGCGACATCGCCCCCACGACCGGATCGCCGGAGCTCCTGCTGCAGCTGGCCACGAACCTCGTGCAGAACGCGATCGTCCACAACCTGCCCGACCGGGGCACCGTCCGGGTCCACACCGGCGTCCGCCCCACGACGGTGGTGCTCACCGTCGAGAACACCGGCGAGCCCCTCACCCCCCAGCTGGTCTCAACCTTCACGGAACCCTTCCAGCGCGGCACCGAGCGCACTCACAGCGACCATGCGGGCGTCGGCCTCGGCCTGGCCATCGTCAGCACCATCACCCGGGCACACGACGGAACCCTCACCCTCACCCCCCGCCCTGCGGGCGGAATCCGCATCACCGTGGAACTGCCCGCGACACCCCCGGCGGCACCCCCCGCGGGATGACCCGTTGGCCCGCCCCTGGCGCGCCGGAGAGCATGCCGACTGGGCCATTGGCCCACTCGTGCGGGTTCCGGTTGAGCCGGACGGCGACCAGATGGTCTGATGGTCATGTCGATGGCGCTGCGGACTCCGTGGCGCCTTCTTTGTGTCTGTTTGCCGAGAGGGGCGGGAAGCTGTGCTGAAGAGGGTGTTCGTGGCTCCGGATCCGGGGCGGCTTCGCTTGCGCAGCGCCACACGCGCTGTCGTCGGCATCTCCTTGGCCGTGGCCGTGTGCGGTCTGGCCGGACACTCCCTCTCCGCGGCCATCGTCGGAGGGCTCGCGGCGCTGCTCGCGCTCTTCACCGTCACCGACCCGACCGTGCGCGGCCAGGCGGTGACGACCGCCCTGCTGCCCGCGGTGGGCTTCCCCGTGCTGGCCGTGGCCGCCGGACTGCACGACTACCCCCTGGCGAGGGACGCGGCCTTCCTCGCCGTGGTCGGAGCGGGCGTCTACGCACGGCGCTGGGGACCCCGCGGCCACGCTCTCGGGGTCTTCGCCTTCATGATGTTCTTCGCGGCCCAGTTCCTGCACACGGTCCCGGCCCAACTCCCCGAGCTGTACGCCGCCGTACTGCTCTCCCTGTGCGCCTCTTCGACGGTGCGGTTCGGCCTGTGGTGCTACGAGCGGGGCCGCCCGGCGGCGCCTGTGCCCGCGCTGTCGCAGGGGCGAGGCCTCGCCCGGGTGACCACGCGGCAGGCCGTGCAGGCCATGGCAGGAGTGGCGTTCGCCCTCGGGGTCGGACAGGCGTTGTCCGACCAGCGGTGGTACTGGGCGGTCGGCGCCACATGGTGGGTGTTCGTGAACACCGTGTCGCGCGGCGAGACCCTGGTGCGCGGCTTCCGCCGGGTACTGGGCACCGTCCTGGGCATCGTGGTCGGCTTCGCCGTCGCCCTCCCGGTACAGGGGGCGGCCGTGCCGACCGCCCTGGTCGTGGCGGCGAGCGTCTTCGGGATCTTCTACACGGCGGCCGTCTCCTACAGCTGGATGATGTTCTTCGTGACCGCGATGGCCTCCATGCTGTACGGGCTGCTCGGGGTCCTGGACGCGTCGCTGCTGGTGCTGCGCGTCGCGGAGACCGCCGTCGGTGCGCTCGGAGCCGTGCTCGCCGTCCTGCTCGTGCTGCCGGTGACCACCCACGCGGTCACCGACGAATGGATCCGCCGCGCCCTGCACTGCGTGCACGCCTGCGCCGCCGAGACCGCGGCCCGCCTCGCCGGAACCCCGGGAGCGGACCCCGGGCCGCGCGTGGCCGAGCTGGAGGTGCTGCTCGCCCGCGTGCGGCTGGCGGTCTCCCCGCTGGTGCACCCGCTGCACTACAGCAGCGAGAGGAAGGCGCGGGCTCGCGAGGTGCTGGCGCTGCTCGACACCTGCGCACAGGAGGTGCGTTCCCTCGCCGCCGCGGCGTCGGACCCCGTCGCCTCCCACGACGACCGTCTCTCGGCCGCCTGCTGGCGGGTGGAAGTGGCGGTGGAGGCGCTGACGTCCCCGACCGGCTCCCGCCGGGCGGGCGAGCCCCAGCCGCCCGTCCCGCACGCCGCCGGACACCACCCGGCCCTCACCCACCTGCACGGCCTGGAGCGGGCGCTCGCGGCGATGGCCGTGCCCCTGCAGAGGCAGGAACCGGCGTAGCGGACCGCTCCGCGTCAGGCCCGGCACGTGGCCCCGGAGTCTCCAGAAGTAAGGTGCGACCGGACCCGCACGTCCCGCGTACGCACGATGAGGAGGCGATGGTGCTCGGAAAGGGCACGTGGTTGCTCGTGGCCGTGATGAGCGTGGCCTGCCTGGTGTTCGTCGGCCCCAGCGCGCCGAAAGGTGTTCCCTTCGGCAGGCCACTGCCCGTTCACGCGGTCAAGGACATCGTGCCGAACAGGGTCATGACGTGGAACATCTGCAACCCCTGCGAGGAGAGCAACGCCGACCGGGCCGCGGAGATCGCCACGTACGCGCCCCAGGTCATCGGCCTGCAAGAAGCGTGCACGCGTGACGTCGAACAGATCCGGGACTACCTGAAGCGCTTCTACGGCCTGGCCTACCACGTCGAGTACGGGACGGTTCTCCGGGACTGGGGCCGCTGCGGGGGAGTGCCGTGGAGCCCGGGCGCCTTCGGGCAGGCGCTTCTCTCGGCGGCACCGATGGCGGACCCCGTCGGCGTGGAGTACCCGGACGGCGGGTCGGAGGACCGCGGGTACATGGCTGTCACCACGACGGTGGGCGGCCGGCCCGTCCGGGTCTTCAACACCCACCTCGCCCAGCGGCGTCAGGAAGCCGTCAGGGCGGAACAGGTCGGCGTGCTCGCCGGGGCCGTCGCCCGGCACGACCGCGCCATCGCGCTCGGCGACTTCAACGCCGTGCCGGACGCGCCCGAACTCGCCCGGATGTGGGCCGTGACCGAGGGCACGGGCTCCCGGTGCCGTCCCGCGACCGCCGCCACCTGCGAGCCGACCACCGACTGGCTCAGCAAGTTCGACTACGTCTTCCTGCGAGGCGTCGCCCCGATCGACCACGACGTACGCCCCACCCCGTACTCGGACCACAACCTGCTGTACGCCGACGTGGACCCCGCCTAGGGAGCGGTGCCCGCGAGCGTCAGCCGCTGCCGTCGTCCGGATCGTTCTTCGAGGCGCGCCGCCCGCGCGTGACCGCGAGGACGCTGCCGGCGACGGCGATGACGGCGATGGCCAGGGCGATGCTGACGCCGCCCTCCGTGTCCCAGTACACGTCTTCCAGGCTGATCAGGAGCGCCGCCTCGTCGACGACGAGGGCCAGCCCCACGCCGTAGGCCAGCCCCATCCACGCGCGTGCCCGCGCCGAGCGTTCGGCGAGGCCCGCCGCGCCCACCACCGCGAGCAGCAGGATTCCCCACACGTAGTGGTGGATGTGCACGCCGCCGGCCTGCATGTCGCCGACGCCGGCCGCGTCGATGTGGATGAGCCAGGTGAGCAGACGCATTCCGCCGAAGGTGAGGGCGAAGCCCCACCAGGCCAGGACGAAGCCCCGGCGCTTCGGGGAGATGCCGGGCAGCAGACGCAGCCAGGGGGAGGGGCGTTCTCGGTGTCCGGACTCCGGGTGTCCGGAAGGCGCGTGGTCGGACTTCTCCGAGGGGTCCTCCGAGGACTTCATCCGGGCTCTCCCGCCTCTCCGGCCTCTCCCACCGTGAACTTCCCGATCAGTGCGGCCATGGCGTCCGGCGCGCTGTAGTGGGCCGCGTGCGCCGCGCCGGGAAGGTCCACCGCACGCCCGTCGGGGACAAGACCAGCCACCCGCCGCGTCCATGTGCCGGAGGCGATGGTGTCACCCGCTCCCCGTACGACGAGCGTGGGCGCGCGGACCCGGGCCAGGTTCACCTCGAACGACCCCGCCGCGTCCCGCAGCGCGTGGCGGAAGGACGCGGCGCAGCGCAGGGGGCCGGTCACCAGGTAGTCGAACGCGGCCAGCGACAGCAGGCCCAGCGGCTCTCTCGGGGCGTCCGCGACGAGCCGTCCGAACTGGCGCACGCCGGAGACCCCCGGTTCGAGCGCCGGACCGATCAGCACCAGGTGGCTCACCAGGTGAGGGTGGCGGGCGGCCAGGGCGGCGGCGACCTGGCAGCCGACCGAGTTGGCCACGAGCGGACCCGGGACCGAGGACAGCCGCCGGTACCGGCGGGCCAACGCGTCGGCCTGTCGTCCGACGCCGGGTGCGCGGCGCGCGGCGGCCCGCGAGCGGGCGTTGCCCGGCAGGTCCGGCACCAGCACGGTCGCCCCGCTCGCCGCCAGCCGCCGCGCGAGCGGCGCGAAGTACCGCCCCGAGAGCCCGAGCCCGTGCACGAGCACCGTGGCGGGCCGGCCCTCGCGCGGCGGAGGCCCGTATCCGCGGACGTGAAAGCCGAGGTCAGTCATGTGATCCACCTGCCCACCATGGCCTCCCGCATGACCCCGGGCCACTCCGGTGAAGCCGTCGGCCGCCGGGGGCGCGACGCCCCGCATCCGGATCGGCATGTGCACCGGGCACATCCACGGTGGATCAGCCCGCCCGCGGGGCAACTCCGCGGTCAACGGGCGAGAGGCCCTGGCGAGACCTCCGGTCACCCATTGGTCCAGACCGGCTGCTAGCGTCGGCCGCACGAGCGGCGCCTCGGATGCGGCGCCCCGGCGAGAGGGGAACTGGCAGTGGTCGTCGGCAGGCAGGCGGAGCGGGCGTACATCGGATCCTTCACCGCGGCCGGGGGGCCGGGCGTCGTCACCGCGGCCGTCGCCCCGGACACCGGCGCGCTGACCGTCCTCGGCGCCACGGACGCGGTCGCCGACCCGTCCTATCTGGCCCTCTCACCTTCCGGGAACACGCTCTACGCGGTCAGCGAGACCCCGGACGGCGCCCTCGCGGCCTTCCGGACCGCCGAGGAGACGGCCGAGCTCGCCGGGCCGCCCGTGCCGGTCGGTTCGGCGCCCACCCACCTGGCCCTGTACGACGGGCACGTACTCGCCGCCAACTACGGCTCAGGCAGCGTCACTGCCGTGCCGGTGGGCGCCGACGGCACCCTCGCCGCTACGGCGGCGAGCGAACTCCGGCACACCGGCTCCGGTCCGCACCCGCAGCGCCAGCAGGGCCCGCACGCCCACCAGGTCCTCGCCGACCCGAGCGGCCGCTGGGCGGTCAGCGTCGACCTCGGCACGGACTCCGTGCGCGTCTGCGCGTTCGGGGACGACGGCCTCACCCTGCACCGCGAAGTCGCGCTGCGCCCGGGCTCAGGCCCGCGGCACCTCGTCTTCCACCCGCGCGGCGACCGCGCGTACGTCCTGAACGAGCTGAGCCCCACCCTCACCGTCTGCGCGTGGGACGCCGCCGACGGTGCGCTCGGGCCGCTCGGTGAGCTGCCCGTCCTCGCGGAGACCCCGGAGGGGGACGCGTACCCCTCGGAGGTCGTCGTCGCGCCCGACGGGCGGTTCCTGTGGACCGCCACACGCGGCACGGACGTCATCTCGGTCATCGCGCTGGACGAGGAGGGCGACGCGCCGCGGCTGACGGCGACCGTGCCGTGCGGCGGACACTGGCCGCGCGACCTCGCCGTCGACCCCACGGGACGGCACCTGTACGCGGCGAACGAGCGCTCCGGAGACGTCACCTGGTTCACCGTCGACCAGGAGACCGGCATCCCGAGCCGGGCGGGCTCCATCGAGGTACCGGCCGCCTCCTGCGTGGTCTTCGGCTGAGGCGGCCCACACCCGCCGAGGTGCGTCGAGGTACGGCGATGGGCCCGCCCCCACATCGGGGCGGGCCCATCGGCACACAGGTGGAACGCCTCAGTGCACGGGCGCGCCCGAAGGCTGCTGCGGCGTGATGCCGAGCGTCGTCGTGTACTTGGCGAGCGCCAGCTTGCCGATCGCCGGGTACGCGCCGACCGGCTCGGCGACGGAGCAGCCCGCCTCCTTCGCGGCCGCGTCGAGCAGCGCGCCGTCGAGCTCGGGACCGATCAGATACGGCGCGAGCGCC
The DNA here is from genome assembly GCF_040654255.1 of Streptomyces sp. NPDC050732. Lineage (NCBI taxonomy): Bacteria > Bacillati > Actinomycetota > Actinomycetes > Kitasatosporales > Streptomycetaceae > Streptomyces > Streptomyces sp. NPDC050732. The sequence goes on along the minus strand of NZ_JBFAHP010000055.1, from coordinate 31,099 downwards.
AGCTGGGCGGAGCCCGAGCCGCGCAGCTGCTCGGCGGTCGCCGCGATGGCGCCCTCCTCGTCGAGCGCGGCGGCCATCACCGGCACCGCGAGCCGCGCGGCGAGCAGCATGCCGGTGATCCCGGCGGCCTGCACGGCCTCCTCGCCGCCGACCGTGGCAAGGACGATGCCGTCCGCGGCGGTCGCCACGGTGAACAGGCGGGCGCGGTCGGCGCGGGCGAGACCGGCCTCCGACAGCCGCACGTGCAGCGCCTCGGCGAGCAGCGGGTGGGGGCCGAGCACATCCGTCAGCTCGGCGGGGGCACGGCTGTCCATGACGGCCTGCCGGATACGGCGCATCAGCGCGCTGTCGGGGCCCGCGAGCAGCGGGACGACGACCGCGACGGGCCCGTCCGCCTGTGCGGCCTCCGCCACCTCGGCACCGGCCTTGCGCGCACGCTCCAGGCGGGCGGCGCGCTCGGCCGCCGCGCGCGCGAGCACGGACTGCAGCGAGGGGAACTCGGGGAAGGACGTGACGGTGGCGTCCTCCTCACCGTCGACGTAACCGATTCTGGCGTCGAGACCGGGCAGCTCGGAGCGGGCGATGCTCACGACTTCCTCGGCGAGGCCGCGCGTGGACGTGCTGGGGGCGCCCGGCACGGCGAGAACAAGTGCGGGCGCGCCCTCAGGAGCCGCGACGGGCTCCGGACGGCGGTGCCGGCCCGGCTGACGGGGGCGCGGCATTCGTACAGGCAGGCCGGATGCGGGCCCAGTGGGGGAGCTCATGCGCCCGCATGCTACTGGCTTGCGGGCCGTCCCTGTTCGGGGAGGGTGCAGGTGGGCGGTATAAGTCCGTTTTTGTCTGATGAATTACGTAGAGGTCAACTGTCGTCTTCACTGTGGACGGAGAGCATGCGCGCGTCGTGCGGCAGCCGCAGCCGGTCAGCGGCGATATCGGCCGCTATGCGCAGCGCCCCGTCCAGCGGGTCGCCGGCCGCGGGAACGTGCCGCGCGTGCGGCAGTTGTCCCGCGAGCTCGTCGCGCAGGGGTGCGAGCAGCGGCTCGCCCAGTTTGAACAGACCTCCGGTGAGGGCCACTTCGCACGCGTCCGCGGAGGGGCAGACGGCGGCCGCGGACTCGGCGATGTGACGGGCCGCGGCACGCAGGATGCCGCCCGCCACCGGGTCGTCCACCGCGCAGCCGGCCACCTCGGGCGCGAAGGAGGCGAGCATCGCGGGCCGGTCGGTACGGGGATAGAGCCGGGCCGGCAGATCCCCGGGCGGGCCGAACATGTCTTCGGCGCGCGCGAGGAGCGCCTTCGAACCGCCGGGTCTGCCGTCGTGCGCCCGCATCGCCGCGTCGAGTCCGGCGCGGCCGATCCAGGCGCCGCTGCCGCAGTCGCCGAGCAGGTGCCCCCAGCCGTCGGCGCGGTGCCAGGCGGTCAGATCCGTGCCGATCGCGATCAGGCCGGTGCCCGCCGCGACCACCGCGCCGGGGCGGTCGCCGAGCGCGCCCGCGTACGCGGTGACGGCGTCCGCGGCGAGCGCCGTGCGGCGCACCCCCAGGGTCCGCCCGAGCGCCGACGGCAGTTCGGCGCGGAGGTCGTCACCGAGGCTCGCCATGCCTGCCGCGCCGATGGCGACGGCCGTGATCCGCCCGCCGCCGGCCCGTTCGAGCAAGCCGCGCGCCATGGGCAGGAGTTGTTCCATGAGGTGCCCGGCGTCGATGCCACGCGGGCCGGTGCGCACGGGTTCCGCGGAGCGCACCGGGTCGGGGCGGCCCGTGCCCCGAGGCGCGTGCAGCGCCGCCCGCAGCCCGGAGCCGCCGGAATCGACGCCCAGCGCCCACTCGCCGGACGTCACGGCAGCCGCCAGTCCACCGGCTGCGCCCCCTGCTGGACCAGCAGGTCGTTGGCCCGGCTGAAGGGGCGCGAGCCGAAGAAGCCGCGGTCCGCCGACATGGGGGAGGGGTGCGAGGACTCCACCGACGGCAACTGCCCGAGCAGTGGCCGCAGATTGCGGGCGTCCCGCCCCCACAGGATCGACACCAGCGGCTTCCCGCGCGCCGCCAGTGCCCGTATCGCCTGCTCGGTGACCTCTTCCCAGCCCTTGCCGCGGTGGGCGGCCGGCTTGCGCGGGGCGGTGGTGAGCGCCCTGTTGAGCAGCAGGACGCCCTGCCGGGTCCAGGGCGTGAGGTCGCCGTTCGACGGCGGGGGCAGGCCCAGGTCGCTGCTCATCTCGCGGTAGATGTTGATGAGACTGCCCGGCAGCGGCCGCACGTCGGGGGCGACCGAGAACGACAGGCCCACCGCGTGCCCGGGCGTGGGATAGGGGTCCTGGCCGACGATCAGGACGCGGACGTCGTCGAAGGGCTGCTGGAAGGCGCGCAGGACGTTCGCCCCCGACGGGAGATAGGTGCGTCCCGCGGCGATCTCCGCGCGCAGGAAGTCCCCCATCGAGGCGATCCGTTCGGCCACCGGCTCCAGGGCCTCGGCCCAGCCGGACTCGACGATTTCATGCAAGGGTCGTGGTGCCACGGCGTCACCCTACTGCCGTAACGGCGGGGTCGATCAACCGATGGCCGCGGCCCGGACACAGAGCACGTCCGGCAGGTGGGAGGCGAGCTGCCGCCAGCTGTCGCCGTCGTCCGCCGACGCGTACACCTCTCCGTTGCGGTTGCCGAAGTAGAGGCCGGCCGGGTCGCAGTCGTCGCTGGACATGGCGTCGCGCAGCACCACGCCGTAGTGGTCGTCCTGGGGGAGGCCCGCGCTCAGCGGCTCCCAGCTGCTGCCCGCGTCCGCCGTGCGGTAGACGCGGCATCGGTGGTCGGCGGGGACGCGGTCGCTGTCCGCGGTGATCGGGAAGACGTACGCCGTGCCGCCGCGGTGCGGGTGGGCGACGGCGGCGAAGCCGAAGGTGGACGGCAGGCCCTCGCCGATGTCCGTCCAGTGCGCGCCCGCGTCGTCGCTGCGGTACACACCCCAGTGGTTCTGCAGATACAGCCGGTCCGGGTCGGCCGCGTCCCGCGCGACCTTGTGCACGCACTGGCCGAACTCCGGGTCCGGCTCGGGCAGGAACACCGCGGACACGCCGTTGTTCGACGGGGCCCAGCTCGCGCCGCCGTCCAGGGTGCGGAACACCCCGGCGGTCGACACCGCGACGGTCACGGCGCCGGCGTCGCGGGCGTCGGTCAGCACGGTGTGCAGGCCCTCTCCGCCGCCGCCCGGCTCCCACTTGGAGCGGGTGGGGTGCTCCCACAGCGGACGGACGAGCGAGAAGGACTCGCCGCGGTCCTCCGAGCGGTACAGCGCGGCGGGCTCCGTGCCCGCGAACACCACGTCCGGCTCGGCGGCCGACGGGTGCAGCTGCCACACCCGCTCCAGGGAGGCCCCGGTGTCCTTGGGGAACTTCACGGCCGGCTTCGCCGGCTCCGTCCAGGTGCGGCCGAGGTCGTCGGAGTGGAAGACGGAGGGGCCCCAGTGCGCGCTGTCACCGCCGACGAGGAGCCGGGGGGTGGGGCCGCGGGTGTCGATGGCGACGGAGTACACCGCCTGCGCGTTGAAGTACGGACTGTCGTCGAACTCCCAGGCGCCGCCTCGTCTGCGGCCGATGAAGAGGCCTTTGCGCGTGCCTACGGTCAGAAGTACTTCGGCCATCGTGGCCACCTCCGCGACGTCGTTGTCTCAGGTGTCCGTCAGTCTGCACCCCACCACTGACAGTCACCCTTCGACGTCGTGTTCCCGCAGGTCAACGCCGTGTCCTCAGCCCTTCGGCCCCGGCCCCGCGAGCTCTCCGGCCACCTCCGCGATCGCCGCGGGACCCACCCGGCAGCACCCGCCGACCAGCCGTGCCCCCGCCGACCGCCACCCCGCGACCTGCCCGGCCGCGGACCGGGCGGGGCCCCGCCAGGCCCTGGCCTCCGCGTCCCACCTCTCACCGCTGTTCGGATAGACGACCACCGGCTTCCCGGTGACCCGCGCGGCGAGCGCCACCGCGGCGTCGGCGTCCCGCGGATCGCAGCAGTTCACGCCGACCGCGATCACCTCGTCCACGTCGGCGGCGAGCGCGAACGCCTCGTCCAGGGGCTGGCCCGCGCGCGTGTGCGTGCCCGCGACGCTGTACGACAGCCAGGCCGGTACCCCGAGGCCGCGCACCGCCCGCAGCAGGGCCCGCGCCTCGTCGGCGTCCGGGACCGTCTCCAGGGCCAGGACGTCGGGTCCGGCCTCGGCGAGCGTTTCGAGCCGCGGCCGGTGGAAGCGTTCCAGCGCGTCCACGGAGAGGCCGTACCGCCCCCGGTACTCGGAGCCGTCGGCGAGCATCGCCCCATAGGGTCCCACCGACGCGGCCACCCACACCTCACGCCCGAGCCCGGCACCGGCGCGACGCGCCAACTCCACGCTCCGGCACAGCAGTTCGCGCGTGCGGCCCGCGTCGATGCCGTGCCGCGCGAACCCCTCGTACGTCGCCTGGTAGCTTGCGGTGATCGCGACCTCCGCACCCGCCTCGTAGTACGCGCGGTGGGCGGCCTCGACGGCTTCCGGCGCGTCGGCGAGCAGCCGCGCGGACCACAGGGCGTCGCTCAGGTCGTGCCCCGCGGCCTCCAACTGGTTGGAGAGGCCTCCGTCGAGCACGACCGGGCGCTGAGCGAGGGCGTCGGCGAGTCTCATACCGCCGACGCTAGCCGAGGCGCCGTCGACGGGAAGTGGCAGGCCACCTCGTGTCCGGCCCCGTTCGGTGTGCTGACCTGCGGTTCGACCGTGGCACACACCTCCTGGGCGACGGGGCAGCGGGTGCGGAAGCGGCAGCCGGACGGGGGCTTCGCCGCGGAGGGTGTCTCACCCTCCAGAGGTGTGCGGCGCGTGCCGGGCGCGGCCTCGGGGTCGGGCAGGTTGACGGTGTCCAGGAGGCCGCGCGTATAGGGGTGCAGCGGATGCGCGTACACCTGCTCGGCCGGGCCCGACTCCACGAGCTTTCCGAGATACATCACGCCGACGGTGTCCGCCAGATGGCGTACGACGGCCAGGTCGTGCGAGATGAACAGGTAGGTCAGGCCGCGCTCGCGCTGCAGCTCCCGCATCAGGTTGAGGATCTGCGCCTGCACGGACACGTCGAGCGCGGACACCGGTTCGTCGGCGACCACCAGGTCGGGCGAGAGCGTCAACGCCCTTGCCAGACCGATGCGTTGGCGCTGGCCTCCGGAGAACTCGTGCGGGTAGCGGTGCACGGCGCCGCGCGGCAGGCCGACGGCGTCGAGGAGTTCCGCGACCAGTTTCTCCTGCTCGGTGCGGTGGCCGACGCCCTGGATGACGAGCGGTTCGCGCAGGATGTCGCCGACCCGCATGCGCGGGTCCATCGCCGCGGTGGAGTCCTGGAACATCAGCTGGACGCGGCGCCGGTGCGCGCGCCGCTGTGCCCGTGTCATCCGCGACGGGTCGGCACCCTCGAAGCGCACCGCGCCGCCCGTCGGCTCCTCCAGGCCCGCGACGATCCGCCCGAGCGTCGTCTTCCCGCACCCCGACTCGCCGACCATGCCGTACGTCTCGCCCTTGCGGACCGACAGCGACACCCCGCCGACCGCGCTGACCGTGCCCCGCCCGCGCGAGAACGCGCCACCCTTCAGCGGGAACTCCTTGACCAGCGCGTCGACTTCGAGGAGCACGGCACCCGGGGCGGCGGTGGCGGGCACGGCCGCCGGAACCACCACGTCGTCCTCGGAGACGGCCTCCTCCGGCACCGGGTGGAAGCACGCGAACCGGTGCGCCGCGCCGCGCACGCCGTCGTCCGTGAGCGGCGGCTCCTCGGCACGGCACCGGTCCGTGGCGAAGGTGCAGCGCGGCGCGAAACGGCAGCCCGTGGGGCGTACCGTCAGGTTCGGGGGCAGGCCGGGGATCGTGTGCAGTTCGGTGCCGCTGTCGGCGGCCCGCTCGGGCAGCGCGGCGAACAGCGCCTCGGTGTAGCGGTGGCGCGGACGTGCGAACAGGTCACGGACGGCCGCCTGTTCGGCGACCCGGCCCGCGTACATCACCGCCACCCGGTCCACCCGGTTGGCGATCACGCCCAGGTCGTGCGTGACCAGGATCATCGCCATGCCGAGCCGGGTGCGCAGGTCGTCGACGAGCTCCAGGATCTGGTGCTGCGTCGTCACGTCGAGGGCCGTCGTCGGCTCGTCGGCGATCAGCAGTTTCGGCTCGCAGACCAGCGCCATGGCGATCGCCACACGCTGCCGCATGCCGCCCGACAGCTGGTGCGGGTACGCCTTCATGCGCTCGGCGGGCTGTGGCATGCCGACGAGGCGCAGCATCTCCTGGGCGCGCGCCCGGGCCTCCTTCCCGCCGATGCCGGGGCGGTGCAGGAGCAGTGGCTCCGCCACCTGCGCACCGATGGTCATCGTCGGGTTGAGGGAGGTCAGCGGGGACTGGAAGACCATCCCGATGCTGTTCCCGCGGACGTCCTGAAGGACGGGGGCGGGGGCGGCGGCCAGATCCTGTCCGTCGAACAGGACGCGGCCGCCGGTGATGTCGCCGCCCGGCGGCAGCAGGCCGAGGACGCTCAGCGCGGTCATCGTCTTGCCGCAGCCGGACTCGCCGACGATGCCCAGGGCCTCGCCGGGGGCGAGGGCCAGGGAGACGCCGTCGAGGGCGTGGACGGTGCGTTCGCGTGAGGTGATGTCGACGCTCAGATCGTCGATGGTGAGCAGCGGCTCGGTCATCTCTCGGGTTCTCCCTTTGCTTCCGCGGCCGTACTTATTTCCGCAGCCGTACTTCGAACGCGTCCCGCAGTCCGTCGCCGATGAAGTTGAACGCGGCGACGACCAGCACGATCGCGATGCCCGGCGGGAAGATCAGCCACCAGTAGCCGTTCTGGGTGTAGGTGATGCCGGCGGACAGCATCGATCCCCAGTCCGCCGAGGGCGGCGGAATGCTCAGGCCGAGGAACGCGAGGTAGCTGACGTAGAGGATCGCGTCGGCGATCTGGAACGTGCAGTTGACGATGACCGTGCCGATCGCGTTCGGCACGATGTGCTTGAAGACGGCCCGCGTGCCGCCGCCGCCCATCATCCGCATGGCCTGCACGTACTCGCGGTCGCGCAGCGCCAGCGCCTCGCCGCGCACCAGGCGGGCGGGGGACAGCCACGCCACCGCCGCGATGATCATGACGAGGACGCCCTTGCCGGGGGTGACGATCGCGGCGACCACGACGAGCAGGAACATCGCGGGGATGGCGAGCGCCGCGTCCGTGATCCGCATCATCGCGGCGTCGATCCAGCCGCCGAAGTAGCCGGAGACCGCGCCGTAGACGGTGCCGAAGAGCGTGGCGAGCAGGCCTGCCGCCAGGCCGATCTCCAGCGAGGTCCGCCCCGCGACCATCAGGCGGCCGAGCATGTCGTAGCCGAGGTCGGTGGTGCCGAGGAGGTGGCCGGAGCTGCCGGGCGGGAGGTTCGCCTGCGACAGGTCGGTGTGGACCTGCTCGGTGTCGTACAGCAGGGGGCCGAGGTAGCTGAACGCGAGCAGCAGGACCAGCACCACCACGCCCGTCAGGGCGAGCTTGTTGCCGGTGAACACCCGGAGCGTGCGGCGGGCGAGCGAGGGCGTGGCCCGCCCGGCGTCCTCGTGGCCCGGCGCGGTCGCGGGGGTGACGGTGGTGGTCATGCCACGCTCCGTATCCGGGGGTCGAGGACGGCGTACAGGATGTCGGTGAGCAGCGAGCCGACGACGGTGGCGACGCCGACGACGAGTGTCACACCGAGCAGGACGGGGAAGTCGGACCCCTGCGCGGCGTTCCAGAACAGCAGCCCCATGCCGGGGTAGTTGAACATCGACTCGACGACGAGGGCGCCGCTGAACAGCGTCGGCAGATAGAGGCCGAGGAGCGTCGCGAGGGGGATCAGCGCGTTGCGCAGGACGTGCCTGACCATAATCCGGCGGTTCGACTGGCCCTTGGCCATCGCCGTGCGGACGTATTCCTCGGTGAGGTTGTCGAGCACCGCCGAGCGCATGTAGCGGCTGAACATCGCGACGATGCCGAACGCCATGGTGACCACCGGAAGGATCAACCCCGTGAAGTCGCCGAGGAGTTCGCCGGCCGTCTCGCCCTGCGGGGCCTCCGCCGGGAGGATCGGCATGACCTGCGCGAACAGGATGATCATGATGAGGCCGAGGAAGAACACGGGCGTCGCGTACAGCAGGAAGGCGAGGCCCGTCAGCGCGTAGTCCGACGCCTTGCCGCGCCGTACGGCCTGCAGCAGCCCGAGCGGGACCGCGATGACCACGGCGAGCGCGGTGGACAGGACGGTCAGGAGCAGCGTCTTCGGCAGCCGCTGCTTCAGCAGGTCGAAGACAGGCGAGTTGAGCTTGAAGGAGTCGCCGAGATCACCCGTGAGCAGCCGCTTCAGGTACATCGCGTACTGCGTCGGAAGCGAACGGTCGTACCCCTGCTGGTGGTTGAAGTGCTCGATCTGCTGCGGCGTGCCCTTCGGGCCGAGGATGGCGCGGGCGGGGCCGCCCGGCAGCAGGTGCAGCAGTACGAAGACGATGACCGACACCAGGAAGAGGACGACGATCGCCTGGAGGAAGCGCTTGACCAGAAAGCCGGTGAAGCCGGTGAGGCCGGTGGAGCTGGTCACTTCTCGGCTCCCTTCTTCTTGACGTAGTACCAGTGCTGGGGCGCGAAGGTGACGGTCGGGTTCTGCTCGACCCCGCGCAGGTCGTTGCGGATCACCGAGACCTGGTACGCGGGGTTCGGCATCCACATGACGGGCAGCTGTTCGGCGAGGTACTCGCCGTACTCGTGCACGGGCTTCATGTCGGGGGAGTACTGCATGCCCCGGAGGATGCGGTCGGCCTTCTTGTCGCTGTAGTTGCCGAAGTTGGCGGACGCGCCCGTCGAGAAGAGCTGCTCACCGCTGGGGTTGAGCGGGTAGTACCAGCTGCCGGCCGTCCCGAAGAACGACATGTCCCAGTCGCAGCCGGGGTCCTTCGCCTCGCACGGCACGGAGTTGCCGAGCACCGAGTTCAACGGCTGCTGGCGCACGGTCAGGTCGATGCCGGCCTTGGACAGGGACGACTTCAGCTCCTGCATCATGTTCGTCGTCTCGGTCGACCCCGACTGGGAGAGCAGGGTCAGTTCGAGCGGGGCGTCCTTCTCGATGCCCTTGCCGCACCGGTCATGGTCCGTCCCGGGGCGTACGCAGCGTGCCGTGCCGTCCTTCGTCCGCCAGCCGTGGGCTTCGAGCAGCCGCCGGGCCTTGTCGACGGAGAACGGGTACTTGTTCTTCTCCATCCCGGGGGACAGGTACTGGCTCTTCGGTGTCACCGGCACCGGGCCGAGCGTCGGGGTCGCGCTGCCCTGCCAGATGACGTCGCTCATCGCCTTCTGGTCGACGAGGTGCTGCATGGCCTGCCGGATGTAGAGCTGGTCCATCATCGGGCCACCGTGCGTGGAGTTGAAGTTGTAGACGATGTACGTCGCCGCCCAGCCCTCCCACGGATCGACGCGGTACCCCTTGTCCTGGAACTTCTCCTTCTGCGCCAGCACCGACGGCGGGATGTAGCCGTAGTCGACGCCACCGGAACGCAGCACGTTGTACTCGGAGTCGGCCGTCGTGAACGGTTTGAAGACCACCTTGTCCAGGTGCGGGCGCTCGGACTCCGGGCCGGTGTACTTCTCGTTCGGCACGATGGTGACCTGCCCGCTGTCCCGCCAACCGGCCAGCTTCCACGGCCCGTTGACCGTGTGCCAGAGCGGGTCGGAGCCGTACGAGCCGAGGCTCTTCGCGTGTTTCGTCAGGCGTGCGAAGACCGCCTTGGCGCCGGCGGGTGTGCGGTCCCAGTCGCCGATGCGCCCACCGTCGGTCTTCGCGTCCCAGGCGTGCTGGGGGAGCGCGCGCAGCAGGGTGAGCTGGTTGGCCGTGAACCAGTCCGGGTTGTACGCACGCGTCAGGTGCAGCCGCACGGTGTGGGCGTCGAGCGTCTCGAACCGCTTGACGTTGTCCGGCATCGTGCCGACCGAGTAGCTGCCCCACTCGGCCTTGTTGGCCTTCACCAGGTGGAACCAGAACTCCAGGTCGCGGGCGGTGACCGGCTTCCCGTCGGACCACTCGACGCCCTCGCGCAGCGGCACCGTCACGGTCCTGTTGCCGTCGCCGTACTTCGGTTCGAGCCCCAGCGTGCCGGGCCCGTGCGTGGTCAGCTCGCCCTTCGCCTCGTCCTGCACGGCGTCGTACACCGGCGTGAACAGCAGTGAATTGATGCCGTAGTTGTACGAGGCACCATAGCCCGGCGCGCCGATCGGGAAGATCCAGTTGGGCGTCGCGGCGGGCGGCAGCGCCATCGTCGCCGTGCCGCCCTCGACGGGCGTGCCACCGGTCGGACCCATGTCGATGCGGCCGCCCTCGCGGGTGCATCCGGCGAGGGCCGCCGCGAGGACGAGCAGCGCGGCCGCCGCGCACCTGGCGGACCTGAATGAGCGCATGGCGATGGGCCTCCAAGGGGTACGGGGCCGGCCCGTGCCGGAGAACTCCGGGGCGGCGCCCGAACGCTAGGCCGGGCGTGAAAACCAAGTCAATAGCTTCCTTCGGCAAGAAGTGGAAAACCCGGCCGTGCTGGCCAACTTGGTTCACTCGAACCTAGAGTTCATGTCGATCTCGAACGAAGATTCCGAACCAACTGTTCTGAACCCACTGGGGGCGGCATGACCGAAGGACCACGCGGCGAGCCCGGCTCGGCGCAGCACATCGTGCACCTGGTCTCCTCGGGGGCGGCCACGTCCCGCGCCGACCTCGTACGCGAGCTGGGCCTCGCCCCCTCGACGGTCTCCCTGCGCGTGCAGGAACTCGTCGACGCCGGACTGCTCACCGAGTCCGGCGAGGGCGCGTCGCGCGGCGGCCGCAGGCCACGGCTGCTGCGCGTCGCCGCGCACGGGGGCGTCGCCCTCGCCGCGGACCTCGGCAGCCACCACGCGCGGCTCGGCGCCGTCGACCTCGGCGGCACCGTCACCGACGCCGTCGACCTGCCGCACGACATCACCGCGGGCCCGGAGTCCGCGGTGGACTGGCTCTGCGGCCAGGCCGAGACGCTGATCGCCCGCCAACGGGAACAGCGCCGCACGGTCCGCGCGTTCGGCGTCGCCTTCCCCGGCCCCGTGCAGCCCGCCACCGGCCTCGTCCTCAGCCCGTCCCGCATGCCGGGCTGGCACCGCTACCCGCTGCGCGACGTCCTCGGCGAGCGGCTCGGCATCCCCGTCACCGTCGACAACGACGCCACGATGATGGCCGTCGGCGAGCACCGCGTCGCACGCCCCGGCCTCGACCACCTCGTCGTCGTCAAGGCCGGACGCGGCATAGGCAGCGGCGTCATCTCCGCGGGCCGCCCGCACGACGGCGCCAACGGCAGCGCGGGCGACATCAGCCACGTCCGCGTCGACGCCGCGGGCGACCGCCCGTGCAGCTGCGGCAACATCGGCTGCCTGGAGACCGTCGCCAGCGGCGCGGCCCTGATCCGCGAACTCGCCCGGCACGGCGTCGAAGTGACCGACACCGCCGGCCTGCTGCGGCTCGTCGCGGACGGCGACCCGCAGGCCACCACCCTCGTCCGCACCGCGGGACGGCACATCGGCACGGTCCTGTCCGTCGTCGTCAACTTCTTCAACCCGCAGGCCGTGGCCCTCGGCGGCGTCCTCGCCACGGCCGAACCCCTGGTCGCCGCCGTGCGCGGGGTGCTCTACGAACGCTGCCTGCCCCTCGCCACGGCCGACCTGGAGATCACCACCACCGTGACCGGCGTGGACGCGGGCCTGCTCGGCGCGGGCCTCACGGCGCTGCGCCGCCACCTCCCGACCGCCTCGGCCCCCGCCCCCGCATTCCAGGAAGAGAGCGCACCCGCATGACCTCCTCCGCGCACCGTCGCCGCCTGCGCATCGGCATCGGTGGCATCGGCATCGAGTCGTCCACGTTCTGCCCGCACCGCTCCACCACCGACGACTTCCGCCGGACCCGCGGCCAGGAACTCCTCGACCGCTACACCTGGACGCGGGCGGACTCCGATCTCGCGGACACCGTCGAATGGGTGCCCCTGCTGCACGCCACCGCACTGCCCGGTGGGCCGGTGGAAGCGGAGTCGTACCTGACGCTGAAGGACGAACTGGTCACGCGCATACGGGCGGCGGGCCCGCTCGACGGCCTCGTCCATGACATCCACGGTGCGATGAGCGTCATCGGCCTCACCGACGCCGAGGCCGACCTCACCGAAGCCGTCCGCGCGGCCCTCGACTCCGTCGGCACTCCGGACGGCACGGGACGGCCGATGATCTCCGCCGCCATGGACCTGCACGGCAACGTCTCGCGCCGCTTCGCCGAGCCGGTCGACCTGCTCACCGCCCACCGCCTCGCCCCGCACGAGGACGCCTGGGAGACCCGCGAACGCGCGGCCCGCAACCTCGTCCGCTGCCTCCTCGACGGCACCCGCCCGCACCGCGCCTGGGTACAGGTCCCGGTCCTCCTGCCCGGCGAGAAGACCAGCACCCGCCTCGAACCCGCCAGGTCCCTCTACGCCTCCCTCGCCGAGATCGAGCGGCTGCCCGGCATCCTCGACGCCGCGCTGTGGGTCGGTTACGCCTGGGCCGACGAACCCCGCTGCCGGGCCGCCGTCGTCGTCACCGGCGACGACGCCCAACGCGCCGTCGCCGAGGCCGAGAAGCTGGCCCGCCGCTACTGGGACGCGCGCCGAGACTTCGTCTTCGTCGGCCCGACGGGCTCCGCCGAGGAGTGCGTCGAGCAGGCGGTGAACTCGTCCGCGCGTCCCTTCCTGATCAGCGACTCGGGCGACAACCCGACGGCGGGCGGCGCGGGCGACCTCGCGTACATGCTCGGCAAGCTGCTGGAGAACGACGCGGTCCGCGACGGCCGGGTCAGCGCGGTCCACCCCGGCATCACCGACCCGGCCGCCGTCGCCCACTGCTTCGCCGCGGGCGTGGGCGCGGAGGTCACACTGAGCGTCGGCGGCAAGGTCGACACGAACCACGGCGGACCGTACGAACTCACGGGCACCGTCGTCGCGTTGCAGCGTGCCACCGACCGGAAGGACCGCGCGGAGGGCGGCGCGTACGACCGCGGTGTCGACATGGCGGCCGTGCGCAGCGGCGGCCTCACCGTCATCCTCGTCGAGCGCCGCAAGGCGTTCCACACGCTCGCCGACTTCATGGGCCCGGCGGAGGGCGGCCTAGGCATCGACCCCCGTACGTACGACCTCGTGGTCGTGAAGATCGGCTACCTGGAGCCCGAACTCCACGACATGGCGGCCGACTGGCTCCTCGCCCTCACCCCGGGCGGCGTCGACCAGGACCTGCCGCGCCTCGGCCACCATCGGGTGGAGCGGCCGCTGTACCCGTTCGACGAGGACGCCTACGACGGCGGGACGCCCGACCTGACTGCCGCACTGCTCACCCCCGTAGCGCAAAGGAGCTCCCTGTGAAGCGTGCTGCCACCTTGTCCGCACTGGTCTGCCTGCTGGCCGTCACGGCCGCCGCCCCCGCCTCCCCCGACGCGGCCCGCCGGCCGGACGGCCACCACGCGCGCAGCCTCTTGGACACCGTCCCGAAGAGAGGCGTCCTGAAGGTCTGTACGACCGGTGACTACGCCCCCTTCACGAAGCTGGACCCCGCCGACGGGACGTACAGCGGCGTCGACATCAAGATGGCGCGGGACCTCGCGAAGAGCTTGGAGGCCGAGCCGGAGTTCACCGCGACGACCTGGGCGAACCTGACCGAGGACGTGGCGGCGGGACGCTGCGACATCGGCGTCGGCGGCGTCTCGATCACCCTGCCGCGGGCCCGCCAGGTCTACTTCAGCGAGCCCACGCGCGAGGACGGCAAGACCCCGATCGTGCGCTGCGCCGACAAGGCGAGGTTCGGGGCGGGCACGCTCGCGGACATCGACAGGCCGGGCACGACCGTCGTCGTCAACCCCGGCGGCACGAACGAGCAGTTCACCCGGGCGAACATCGAGCGGGCCACGATCAAGCTGCACCCGGAGAACACCACGATCTTCCAGGAGATCATCGAAGGACGGGCGGACGTGATGATGACGGACGCGAGCGAGACGCTCTACCAGTCGAAGATCCACCCCGAACTGTGCGCCCTCCACCCCGACAAGCCCTTCACCTTCTCCGAGAAGGCGTACGCGATGCCGCGCGGCGACGACGAGTTCAAGGCGTACGTCGACCAGTTCGTGCACCTCGCGACGCACGACGGGACGTACGCGAAGTACGAGGCCGAGTGGATGAGGTGAGCGCGCGCGGGCTTTTCCCGGGGCAGGGCGGGGGTACCCGGCGCCCATGACGTATCTCAGCGTGGAACAACTGGCAGCCGTGCCCGGGGGCGGACTCGCACCGTTCCTGACCGGACTGGGAATCGCCGTCCTACTGGTCTGGGCCGTGTGGTTCGGGATCCGGGTCCGCGGCAGGGAACAGCGTCCGCCGAAGCCGCAGGAGCAGCCGCGGCTGCCCGCCGAAGGCCCCGTCGGGGCGGTGGTGGAGCACCGCGAGCCCGACGAAGTCCCCCGCGACGGCGGCAGGCTGACCCCTCATCAACTGAAGGGGTCGGGCAACGTCGCCTCCAAGCGGAGCGACGACCAGCGGCGCCGGCGCTGGAACCGGGGGAGCAGCGGCGCCTTCGGCAGCGGTGGCCCCGGCACGCGCGGCTGAGACCGCGGCGGGCCGTGCGGTCCCTGCGGTCAGGTCCCCGACACGGGCCCCGTCACGGTCGGTCCCGTGATGGCGCGGTCCGCGGCAACGTCACGTCGCCGCGGATCGCGCCGACCGGGCCGACCGCGCGGACCTGGTGGACCGCTCCGGCCGCTCCGACCGCGTGGACCGCTCCGGCCGCGTCGACCGCTCCGGCCGTGTCGACCGTTCAGACCGTTCCGACCGAGCGGACCGCGCCGACCGGGCCGAGTGCGACCACTGCGCCTTTCTCCGCAGGTCAGCCCGCTCCTCCGTGCAGGTCCCGCCCCACACGCCGGTCTCCCCGGCCTTGAGCGCCCAGGCCAGGCACTGCACCCTCACTTCGCAGTGGGCGCAGACTTCCTTGGCGGCGGCGGTGTCCCGCGCGGCGGGTCCCGTCGTGCCGACGGGGAAGAACAGGTCAGGATCCTCTTCGGTGCAGGCGGCCTTCTCCAGCCACTCCATGCTCAACAACTCCATGCCGGCGCGGGTTCCCAGGGCCAAAGCCCGGAAACCGGGTGTCGTTTGGGCGGGGCGGCGCGGGGGACCCGGTCACCATGACCGTCCACAAGAACGCCGTGCTCGTACTGGACTGTTCGGAGCCCGAGAGGCTCGCCGAGTTCTATGCCGGACTGCTGGGCGCCGAGGTGCGGTTGAGCAAGGACCCCGACTACGTGGAGATCACCAACGAGAACGGGGTCTGTCTGGCCGTGCACCGGGAGCGCGACTACATTCCGCCGAGCTGGCCCCGTCCGGAGGACTCGCAGCAGGCACACGTGAGGATCATGGTGGCCCGGCACGACATGGACGAGGCCGAGCGCGAGGCGGTCGGTCTCGGCGCGCGGCCCGTGGACACGAAGGACAACAACGGGCCCCGGGACACCCGCACTTATTCCGACCCCGCAGGGCACTCCTTCACGCTGGCCGCCGTCCCCGAGTGAGCCCGGATTGATTGCGGGGCCCGTCCACGGGCACCCGGTGGGTCCGAACACAGTGACGAATGGACCCGACCAAGGGGCAGTGATGGAGATTTCGGGACTCATCAGCGCGATTCTGATCGGCGCCGTCATCGGCATTCTGGGCAGGCTCGTCATACCCGGGCGGCAGCGCATCGGTCTGCTGTGGACGATCGTCGTCGGCATCGTGGCGGCGCTCATCGGCACGGCCGTGGCGGCGGGCCTGGGTGTGGCCGACACCGACGGCGTGGACTGGGGCGAGTGGCTCATCCAGATCGCTCTGGCCGCCCTCGGCGTCGTGGCCCTCGACCGCGTGAAGCTGCGCCGCTGAACCCCCGGGTCCGCCTCACGGCAGTCCGCCTCACGGCTCCGTCCACCGGCACAGCAGCCGCAGGAACCCGATCAGCGTGAGCGGCCACAGGAAGGCGAAGGCCCAGATCACACCGGGGGCCGACGTGCGGATGCCGATCACGAGGAGCGTGCAGGACACGGTGGCGAAGAAGGCCACGGTGAGCGGGCGCGGCGTATGCGTGAGGACGGCGCGTACGCGGCGCCTGGCGCGCAGGAACCACATGCGGGTCTTGAGCCGGCGGTCGTTCCGCAGAGCCGCTTCCATCTCGTCGAGGATGCGCTGCTCGTGCTCCGGAAGCCGATCTGTCGACATCGTCGCCCCTCTTACGCAGGTGGAGATGGTCTGGTCCCCCGGGTGCCCAGGGCCGGAAGCGACTAACAGGACGGACCGGACAAGCGCTCGACCGTCCCGGCGACGGGCCCGCAACTCCCTCCGAGTATGCGTGACTTGACGTCTCTTGGCGTCGATTGATGCCTCTCGCATCACCCTCTGTGGCATCCTTGCCGTCCACATGTACCGCTCGGACGGGGGAGGGGTTCCGCTTGGTCGCGCAGTCGAAGCCCGTTCCGCCGGGCGGCGGGTCCGCCCAGGAGGGTGCGGACGGGCCGGGCGAAGACGGTGGGCCGGCGCCGGACCCCGAGGGCAGGCGCTACTTCACGGTGCTGTTCACCGTGCACCTCGTACTGATGCTCATCCTCGTCGCCATCGCGGTCATCGGCGACTCGGCGACCGCCCTGACGGTCGCGGGCGGCGGATTCATCGCGTACGTGTCCGCCATGACGCTCTACGCGCGCCGGGATGAGCGCAAGGAGGTCACGCAGCATCTGCTGGCGTTCCTCGCGGCGTTCACCGCGGCGGCCGTCATCGGGGGCGTCCTGTGGTGGGTCCTCGCGGCGCGGCCCGACGACGTCACGGGCGACGCACACCTGACGGGCGGCACGCTGGCCGCGGGCGCGACGGCGAGGCTCGACGTCAGCGCGAAGCCGGGCGGCAACGACGAGTTGAGGCTCTCCTTCACGGCACAGGACAGCGCGGCGGGCGAATCGCCGTGCCTGCGCATGGGCAAGCTGAGGTTCCAGGGAGAGGACGTCGCGGCCGAGGCGCCCGTCGACTTGAAGAAGAGGTTCAGCACGACCCTCACGCTCGACGACCCCGGCCCCGAGGTGTCGGTCGACATCCAGCTGGTCGGCAGCGCGAACTGCCGGGTCGAGCTGACACTGGAGAAGGCGGAGTACCACCGGTAGCCCAAGGAGAGTGCCAGAGTGCCCATGCCCGGCAGAACGCCGTCGTCCCGTCGAGTGCCGCGCCCTCGACTGCCCACCACATGCCTGCTGGCCCTCTCCTTGTCCACCCTGGTCGCCGCGTGCGGCGGCGGCGGTGGCACCGACGACGGGCCGGGCACCGCGTCGCCGTCCCCCACCGGCGGCTCCGCCGGCGGGAGCCATGCGTCCCTCTTCGAGAAGGAGACGCTCAACATCGCCGTCAAGAAGGGGCAGCCGGGCTTCAGCACACGCAGTGAGGAGGAGGACGACTTCGCCGGCTTCGAGGCGCAGTTGGTCCAGTTCCTCGGCAGTGACCTGGACTTCAAGTCGGCGGACTGGGACGTCCAGTCCCGCAATCGCGAGAAGGTGCTGCGGGAGCGCAGCATGGACCTGGTGGTGGCCACGTACTCGATCACTGAGCCCCGGGACAAGAAGATCGACTTCACCGCCCCCTACCTCAAGACCTACCAGGGCGTGCTCGTCCGCGAGAAGGAGAAGGGCATCAACAGGCTGGCGGACGTCGACGGCAAGCGGGTGTGCAGCGTGCGCGGGTCCACCGGCGACCCCGAGAGCGAGCAGGACGACAAGGCGAAGAAGTCCGTGCGCGACGCCCTGGGCCCGAACGTGGTGGCCGAACTGCGCAACAGCTACAAGACGTGCGTGAAGGACCTCACGCGGGGCAACTTCCACGCCGTCTGGACCGACAAGATCATCCTGGAGGGCTTCGCGCAGGACCCGCGGTACAAGAACGACGTGAAGGTGGTCCGCAGCATCACCGTCAAGAAGCTGCAGTTCTACGGAATCGGCCTGCGCGAGGGCCACGAGGCGGACTGCCGCAAGCTGAACGGCGCCCTCAAGCGCTTCCTCGACACCCAGTGGACGCTCGCCTTCCGTGCCCACTTCTCCGACATCACCGATCGCCTGGCCGACTTCGAACAGCAGTACAAGCCCACCGACGACGAGTTCGAGGCGCTCGCCGAGACGTCGTGCGGGGGCCAATAGGCCCCCGCTGACACGCTCGCTCAGACGGAGCGGTGGTACTGGTCCGGCACGTGCGCCTTGGCGCCGAGTTCGCGTGCCGCGCGCCGCGCCCACGAGGGGTCGCGCAGCAGCTCGCGGCCCAGCAGGACGGCGTCCGCCTCGCCGTTGGCCAGGATCTTCTCGGCCTGCTCGACTTCGGTGATCAGACCGACCGCGGCGACCGGCAGCTCCGTCTCGGCCTTCACCCGCGCGGCGAACGGGACTTGGTAGCCGGGCCCGACCGGGATCCTGACGCCCGCGGCGTTGCCGCCCGTGGAGACGTCGAGCAGGTCGATGCCGTGCTCCTTGAGGTCGGTGGCGAAGCGGACGGTGTCGTCCGGCGTCCAGCCCTCCTCCTCAAGCCAGTCGGTGGCGGAGATGCGGAAGAACAGCGGCTTGTCCTCGGGCCACACGGCCCGTACGGCGTCGACGACCTCCAGCGCGAAGCGCGTGCGGTTCTCGTACGAGCCGCCGTACGCGTCGGTCCGCCTGTTGCTGTGCGGGGAGAGGAACTCGCCGATCAGATAGCCGTGGGCGCCGTGGATCTCGGCGACGTCGAAGCCCGCGTCGAGCGAGCGCCGCGCGGCGGCGGCGAACTGCTCCACGACCTCGTGGATCTCCTCGACGGTGAGCTCCGTCGGCACGGGGTGCCGCTCGTCGAAGGCGACCGCGCTGGGCGCGACCGGCTGCCAGCCGTACTGGTCCGCGCCGACCGGGGCGCCGCCCTTCCACGGCCGGTCCGTCGAGGCCTTGCGGCCCGCGTGGGCGAGCTGGATCGCCGGGACGGTGCCCTGGCTCCGCAGGAAGTCCGTGACGCGGCGGAAGGCCGCGGCCTGGGTGTCGTTCCAGATGCCCAGGTCGTACGGGCTGATGCGGCCCTCGGCGCTGACCGCGGTGGCCTCGACGATGATCAGGCCGGTGCCGCCGGTCGCGCGCGCCGCGTAGTGCGCGAAGTGCCAGTCCTGCGGGGCTCCCGCCCCGGGCCCGTCGGGCGCCGCCGAGTACTGGCACATCGGGGGCATCCACACCCGGTTCGGGATGGTCAGCGATCGCAGGGTGTAGGGCTCGAACAGCGCGCTCACGGCGGGCTCCCATTCGTCGGGGCTGATGTGCTCCTCGTACGATAGACCTCGTAGTACGGCGGATGTCAAACTACGATGGCTCTCGTACAATGGCGCGCAGGGATCGCCCGGGGACCAAGCGCTCGGGGCGCACAGGACGAAGTGGAGCCGCCATGACGACCGCCGCCGCCGCGACCGGCAGCGCGAGCAGCAGGACGCTCGCCCACCCCGAGCCCGAGGAGATCCGCCTCGAAGCCGTGCTGCACGCCTTCGCCGATCCGATGCGGATGCGGGTGGTCCGGGAGCTGTCCCGGGAGGAGGGCGCGGCCGGACTCTCCTGTTCCTACTTCGAGCTGCCCGTCACCAAGTCCACGTGCACGCACCACTTCAGGGTGCTGCGCGAGAGCGGCGTCATCCGGCAGATCTACCGCGGCACGGCCAAGCTGAACGTGCTGCGCCGCGACGACCTCGACGCGCTCTTCCCCGAGCTGCTCGACAGCGTCCTGGCCGCGGCGGCCCGCCAGGCCGACCGCCTCGGCGAAGAGGGCTGAGAGCCTGTCTTTGAACCCCCGTCGTTCGCGCGGAGCGCGGGCGTGCCGGGCGTCGGGGCGCAGGCGGGGGTTCAAAGACAGGCTCTGAACCGGCCCGGCCGGGGGCACGCCCCCACGGTCCGGGGTCAGCGCCCCGGGACCCCTCGTGCCGCCTCCCGCAGCCCTTCCCAGTCAGGGATCTTCACCACGCCGCGGCCGAGGGAGCGGCCGAGGTCGGCCTCCGCGCGTTCGATGGCCAGCCAGCCCGGCCACTCGACCGGGCACAGGCCCGCGGCGCGCAGGGCCGTCAGGGGGTCCTCCGGAAGCTGCCGCCGGGCGAGGGCGGGGGCGTCGTCCAGCAGGGACTGGACCGTCTCCTTGGAACACGGGCGGTTCGTGCCGATCACGCCGGTGGGGCCGCGTTTGATCCACCCCGCCACGTACTCGCCGGGGGACGGCGCGCCGTCGCGCAGCACCCTTCCCGCCGCGTGCGGCACCGTGCCCCGGTCCGCGTCGAACGGCAGCCCCTCCAGGGGCACTCCGCGGTACCCGACCGAGCGGAGCACCAGCTGCGCGGGGATGTCCTCGTACTGCCCCGAGCCCGTCACCCCGCCCTCGCCGTCCGGCAGCGTGCGCTCGAACCGGGTCAGGGCGACGCGGCCCGCCGCCCCCGCCGTCAGGGAGACCGGCCGCAGGAAGAAGCGCAGCCTGAGCCGCCGGGCCAGGCCCCGCGTCGGGCGCTCGGCCCAGCCGCGCAGCACCTCCACGTTGCGACGGCTCGCGGCGGGCAGCCCCGAAGGGTCGGTGTACGCCGGGTCCAGCGCCAACTCCGCCGGATCCACCACGACTTCGGTGTCCGGCAGCGCGCCGAGCTCCCGCAGCTCCTTGGTGGTGAACCGCGCCTGGGAGGGCCCGCGCCGCCCCACCATGGACACCTCACGCACCCCGCTGCCGGCGAGCACGCCGAGCGGCGCGTCCGGCATGTCGGTGGGCAGCAGTTCGGCGGCGCCGCGGACCAGCATGCGGGCCACGTCCACCGCGACGTTGCCGACGCCGATGACGACGGCGGACTCCACGTCCCGTACGAACCCGTCCTGCGCGTATCCGTCCGTCAGCGCGTCCGGGTGCGCGCTGTACCAGGAGACGAACTCGGTCGCCGAGCAGCTGCCGGGGAGGTCCTCGCCGGGCACCCCGAGCCTGCGGTCCGCCGCCGCGCCGACGCAGTAGACCACCGCGTGGTAGAGACCGAGCAGCCGGGCCGGGGTGAGGGCGCCGGAGCCGATCTCCAGGGAGCCGAGGAAGCGGACGCGCTCGTGTTCAAGGACCGTGCGCAGATTGTTCTGCAGGGACTTGATCTTCTCGTGGTCCGGCGCCACCCCGTAGCGCACCAGGCCGTACGGGCACGGGAGCCGGTCGAGAACGTCGACCCGCACGTCCGGCACGCGGTCCTGCTGGACGAGGGACTGTGCGGCGTACACCCCGCTGGGGCCCGAACCGACGACGGCGACCTGCAGCACTGTGGTGCTCCTTCCGCGAGGCGCGCTCGGGACGGTTTCAGGATCGCACCGGGAGCCGCGCGATGTCAGGGGTGCGGACGACGTCACCCCATTTCGCGCATCCTGCCGATCTCGCTCGACTGCTGCGCCACGACGTCGTTCGCCATCTCCTCGACCTGGATGTTGTTGCCCTCGGAGAGCACATCCGTGGCCATCGTGACCGCCCCGCTGTGGTGCGTGATCATCAGCTTCAGGAAGAGCTGGTCGAACGCCTCGCCCTGCGCGGCGCGCAGCTGCTTCAACTGCGCGCCACTGGCCATGCCTGGCATCGTCGCGTGATCGTGCCCCGCGTGCCCGCGCGGGCCGCCGTGCTTCTTGAGCCAGCCCTTCATCGCGCCGATCTCCGGGCGCTGCGCCGCACTGATGCGCGACGCCAGCCGCTTGACCTTGCTCGATCCGGCCCGCTCCGGGGCCAGTTCGGCCATCCGCAGGGCCTGGCCGTGGTGCACGATCATCATCTGCGCGTAGGTGAAGTCGGCCGTGTTGGGGGAGTCGTCCTCGGATCTCTGCCGTGCGGCGTCCTTCGCGGACATCGTCGCCGCGGTCTCGCCCGGCTTGCCCGGCGCGATCACCGAAGGGCCCGGTGACGCCTCGCGTCCGGCGTCGGACCCGCCGCCCGTGCCGGAGTCGCACCCCGCGAGGACGAGGGCCGCGGCGGCCACGAGCGCGGCGACGGCGGACGTACGACGGCCGGGCACGGCGACCTCCTGTGGCACACGGGCGAGTACAGGTCCGTTCACAAGTCCGGTCAAGAGTCGGCTCCCCCCTGTTGATATGTGCATGATGAGCACGATACTGCGGGTGTCCGTGACCCGTTCCCCTGCGAACGGCGACAAGGGAGGACGCAGTGACCCTGTTGAGCAACCCCCGAACGCGGCGCAGACGGCTGGCGGTCGGCGCGGCGGCAGCCGGACTGCTGGCCGCGCTGCTGACCGCGGCGCCCGCGGGAGCCGTCCCCGATCCCGGTGACACTCCCGCCGCCCCCAAGAGCGTCTCCAAGAGCGACGCCGCACAGACCAGGGAGGCCATCGAGCGCGGCGAGATACCCGCGCCCGACGAGATCGCCCACTCGGACAACATCGAGCACCTGGCCAACATCCCCAAGGACGCGCTGCCCGGCAACAACACGGACCTCGCGTTCCAGGGCAAGTACGCCTTCGCCGGCAACTACGACGGCTTCCGGATCTTCGACATCAGCAACCCGAAGGCCCCCAGGACGGTGTCACAGGTCCTGTGCCCGGGCTCGCAGAACGACGTCTCCGTCTCCGGTGACCTCCTCTTCCTCTCCACGGACTCCTCGCGCAGCGACAACTCCTGCAACAGCACCACGCAGCCCGCGACGGAGAAGTCCTCCTGGGAGGGCATGAAGATCTTCGACATCAGCGACAAGGCGAACCCCAAGTACGTCTCCGCCGTCGAGACCGCCTGCGGCTCGCACACGCACACGCTGGTGCCGGAGCGCAGGAACGTCTACGTGTACGTCTCCTCGTACTCCCCGGACGCCGCGTTCCCGGACTGCCAGCCGCCGCACGACGGCATCTCCGTCATCAAGGTGCCGCGCAAGGCCCCGGAGCGGGCCGCGGTCGTGAACTTCCCCGTCCTCTTCCCCGGTGAGGGACCCGACGGCGGCGGCAACCCGGGCGGGCCCACCAACCCGGGCGTCCGCAAGACCAGCGGCTGCCACGACATCACCGTGCTGCCCTCCGAGGACCTCGCGGCGGGCGCCTGCATGGGCGACGGCATCCTCTTCTCCATCGAGGACCCGGAGAACCCGAAGATCATCGACCAGGTCCAGGACAACACCAACTTCGCGTTCTGGCACTCGGCGACCTTCAACCAGAAGGCGGACAAGGTCGTCTTCACCGACGAGCTCGGCGGCGGTTCCGGCGCCACCTGCAACGCGGCCGTCGGCCCCGACCGCGGCGCCAACGGCATCTACGACATCCGGGGCAAGGGCGACAAGCGCAAGCTGGTCTTCAAGAGCTACTTCAAGATCCCCCGCCACCAGGCGGACACCGAGAACTGCGTGGCCCACAACGGCTCGCTGATCCCGGTCAGGGGCAAGGACCTCATGGTGCAGGCCTGGTACCAGGGCGGCGTCTCCGTCTGGGACTTCACCGACTCCAGGAAGCCCAAGGAGATCGGCTACTTCGAGCGCGGACCGCTCTCCACCGACAAGATCACGACGGGCGGTTCCTGGTCGGCGTACTACTACAACGGCCGCGTCTACTCCAACGACATGGCCAAGGGCCTCGACGTCCTGAAGATCAACGACAAGCGGACGGAACCCGCACAGCGGGTCCGCCTGCACGAGCTCAACGTCCAGACGCAGCCGGACTACTTCGACTGACCGACCAAGGAGGTCCCGCCGGGTGGTGCGCCGCCAGGCGGGACGCCGAGCTCCCAGTCGAGCTCGTACCGCTGGAACAGCTCGGCCCGCAGCGTCACCAGCGGCATCGGCGCCCCGGGGATGAGCAGCGCGAAGACCGCGCCCATCAGGAGCGCCCGCAGCAGCGGATAGTCCCGGTCCACGTCGTGCGATCCGTACCGCACGACGGTGTCGCGCAGCAGCTCCGCGAGCCGCTGCTGCTCCGGGCACTGCACGAAGCCCTCCGCCTGGAGGATGCCCGCCATGTGCGTCCGCATGAGCAGCGGCTCGTCGAGGGCCAGACCCAGGATCGCGTCGACCGCCCGCGCCATCCGCTCGCGCCCGTCGTCGGTGCGCGGCTCCCGCTCCAGCGCCGCGTCCAGCGTGCGGTGCATCAGCCGGTGCACCGCGGACTGCAGCAGCTGGCGCTTGCCGGGGAAGTAGTACGACACCAGGCCGCGGGCGGCGCCCGCCCGGTCCGCGATGTGGCCGAGCGTCGTGGCCTCGTACCCCCGCTCGCCCACGAGCTCCACCGTCGCCTGCAGCAGCCGCTCCCGGGAACGTCTGCGCAATTCTTCATTGACCGATGGGCTACGCGGGGACATTCTGTAACTCCTGCGTTGACTGGCTCCGAGCCAATATACTCAGTGCGTCCCGAGGCGGCGTCTCGACAGAGACCTCGCGCGGGTCGTTGGAGCCTGGGGCAGGCAGCACCGCGGGGGAGTGTTGCCTGCCCACAGGCGTGCGCCCGTGCGGCCGTCCGTCATCCGACGAGGCCGAGCACGGGGCGCAGGGCGCCCGGCCGCCGGTCCACCGGCAGATGGTCGACGAAGTGCACCGCGCACCCCAGCGCCGCCGCGCCCCCGTCGGCTCCCCGGTCGTCACCGACCATGAGGGCGTCCCGCGGGTCGACCCCGAGGGCGTCACAGGCCGACGCGAAGAGGCGCGGGTCGGGCTTCTGGATCTCGTGTTCGTACGACAGGACGTACGCGTCGACGTACGGGTCGAGGCCATGGGCGCGGAAGACGGGCCGCGGGTCCCAGCCGATGTTGCTGACCACCGCGACGCCGACACCCCGCTCCCGCAGCCCGGTCAGCACCTCCGGCGCGTCGGCGTAGGGCTGCCACGCCGGAGGCGTCATGTGCCGCTCGTACAGCGCGTCGTACAGCCGCGGATCGGGCAGCGGCACCTGACGGGCGAGGCCTGTGTACGTGGCGCGGTGCAGCTCCGCGCTCCGGTCGCGGACCGCCCACGCCTCGGCGAGGTGCCCGGGCACGGCGACGGGGTGCGCCCCGCCGGGCAGCGCGCCCGCCCTCTCCAGCGCCGCGGCGGCCGACCCCGACTCCTCGTCGGGCCACGCCACTTCGAGCTCGCCGAGCACGGCCCGCAGCCAGGAGTCGGCCGACTCGACCCGGAACAGCGTCCCGGAGAAGTCGAAGAGCACGCCCTTGATCGTCATGTGCGGAATCCTCCGAAGCGCCGAGGGGAAGAACGGTCAGTCCGTGGCGTGCGTATCGTCCGTGTCGTGCGTGACGTCCGGGGTGCGCCCGCCGGGTCCGTACGCGTGCGTCGCGACGGTCAGCGCCACCGTCATGGCTCCGAGCAGCCAACCGCCCACGACGTCCGAGGGCCAGTGCACACCGAGCCAGATCCGGGTCAGGCCGACCCCGACGACGGAGACCGCGGCGAGGGCAAGGCCGGTACGCCACAGGGCGGGGCCCGCGCCGTGCACGCGCAGCAGCCACAGGAGCAGTCCGCAGACGAGCGCCGCGGTCATCGCGTGCCCGGACGGGAACGCCGCGTAGTGCGCGGAGTCCACCGGGTCCGGCCACACCGGGCGCGGCCGGTCGACCGCGGCCTTGAGCCCCTGCTGCACCGCCGACCCGATCAGGCAGGCACCGGCGACCCAGAGCGCGAGCCACCGCGCCCCGCGCACCGCGAGCCAGACCACCACCACCGCGATCAGCGCGCGCATCGTCCACGGGTCCCACACCCAGTCGGTGAGGATCCGGCTGACCCGCGTGGTACCGGGGTCGTCCACCGCCCAGCGGTGAGTGGTGCGCGCGATGTCGTCGTCGAGCGAGAGCAGGGGCCGCCACTCAAGCCCGACGAGGAGGAGCAGCAGGAGCGACGGCACGCCGAGGGCCGCCGCGGTGAGGGCGGCACGGGAGCCGGGCGGTCGGGTCGGGGAGTCGGGGGGCGCGGGGTACATGCATTGATCCTCGCCGACGGGGCGGGGCGGGGGCCATCCCGGGGGCGGGACGTGTGCGCGTCGGCCCGCCCGACACCGGTCCGCGGCCCCAGGGTGGGTCTCTCGGATCGGCCCGGGCCCGCGGCGCCTGGCACGGCGCCTCGCGGCGTTGTCACATCACCCAGGGACACCCGGGGCGCGGGCTGTCCGGACCGATCGCAATGGACACGCCTCAGCCCAGCGCGCGCAGGCCCGGTACGAACGTGACGAGGACGGGGATCACCGGGACGAGCGCCGCCGTCGCCGTCAGGCGCAGCCTGCGTCCCGCGGTGAGGCGGGGGCGGGCGGCGAGCAGCCGGTGCACGCGCTGCGGGACGTGCGCGTGGTGGGCCGGGCAGGGGCCGAAGACGCCGCGGTCCTCGTTGAGTTCGACCAGGGCGAGGGCGATCGTCAGACGGCCGAAGCGGCGCGACGCCACGTCGTCCGCGGCGAGCTCCACCAGACGGTGCATCTCCGCACGGAACGCCGCGAAAACCCGCACCTGCGGAAACCCGACGGCCAGCGCGTCCGAGCAGTGCAGCAGCCAGTCGTGCCTGGCCTGCGCGTGCCCCTGCTCGTGCGCGAGGACGGCGTCGAGCTGACGGCCCTTCAGGCGGCGCAACGCGGCGGTGGTGATGACCAGTTGAGGCGCCTGGCCCGGCAGCCACCAGGCGTCGGGGCGCTCGCCCTCCAGGACCACGAGACGGTTGCTCCCCGGCTCCTCACCGGGCAACAGCGGCGAACGCACGAGCAGTTCGGAGCGCCGGCCGGACCGCCGGGCGCGCGCCCGGGCGATCTCCCGGGTCAGCATGACCGCCGTCCACATGCCTCCGCAGGCCAGCGCCACGGCGGTCGCCGCGGCCCAAGGCCCGGGTGCCTGAAGGGCGTACGCCTCGACCACGCCGTGCGGCGCGGGAGCGAAGACGTGGCCGCGCACGGCCTGCCACGCGGCGGCGGCGCTCAGCGTCATCGAGAGCGCGCAGCAGAGCAGGACACCCGCCACGACGCACTGCCAGGCCCACAGCGCGACCACGGGTTCGCGCTCCGGCCAGTCGGCCCGCGCGAGCATCCGGGGGGCGACGACAGCGGTCAGGGCGCCCAGCAGCAACAGCGCGACGGGGACCATCAT
This sequence comes from Streptomyces sp. NPDC050732, assembly GCF_040654255.1. Taxonomy (NCBI): domain Bacteria; kingdom Bacillati; phylum Actinomycetota; class Actinomycetes; order Kitasatosporales; family Streptomycetaceae; genus Streptomyces; species Streptomyces sp. NPDC050732. The sequence goes on along the minus strand of NZ_JBFAHP010000055.1, from coordinate 3,944 downwards.
GCCGCCCAGCCTATGAGGGTTGGCTACCCGAGGGTATGGGCTGCCATCCCAAGTGACGCACGCCACGGCCGACACGGGCGCATCTCACGTACGAGTGACGACCACGGATCCCGTGCCACGGCGGCGTTAGTGTGCGGACGGTGATCGAGACCATCGTGTTCGACGTGGGGGAGACCCTCACCAAAGACGACCGCTACTGGGCAGCCTGGGCGGACTGGCTGCAGGTGCCGCGCCACACCCTCTCCGCGCTCGTCGGCGCCGCCGTCGCGCAGGGCGGCGACGCCGCCGACGCGCTGCGGTTCGTCAGCCCGGACATGGACATCGCCTCCGCCCACCACGCCCGCGAGACCGCGGGCCGCGGCGAGCACCTGGGCGAGACCGACCTCTACGCGGACGTGCGGCCCGCCCTCGGCGGCCTCCAGAAGCTGGGCGTCCGCGTCGTCGTCGCGGGAAACGGGACGCCGCGCGCGGCCGAACTCCTGCGCGACCTCGACCTGCCCGCCGACCTCGTCGTCACCTCGGGCGACTGGGGCGTGGCCAAGCCGGATCCCGCCTTCTTCACCCGCGTGCTCGAAGTGGCGCAGGCCGGGCCGCAGGAGACCCTGTACGTCGGCGACCACCCCGCGCACGACGTGTTCCCCGCCAAACGGGCGGGGCTGCTCGCGGCCCACATCCGGCGCGGCCCGTGGGGGCACTACTGGGCGAACGACCCGGCCGTCGCCGACGCGGTGGACTGGCGCATCGACACCCTCACCGCGCTCGCGGCGCTGATCGACCAGTGAGGGCCCGGGCGCGGGCGGCCGCTACAGCGTGAGCAGCATCGCCACCATCCCGATCCCCATCGACAACCGGCACGCCAGCGCCAGCTCGGGCCGGTCCACCCACCCGAGCACCGCGCCACCGCCCCCCGCCGAGGCGACCGCCCGCGGCGCCAGGCGCGCCCCCGACCACAGGACGTACCCGGCGAAGTAGAGCAGGAGCGTGCCGGTGAGGAGCGGGACGCCGGTCCCGCCGTGCCCCGCGTGCGCGCCGGGTGCCGTGGCCATGGTCACCGACATGTAGACCATGGCGGACGCGCCGACCAGGTGGTGGAGGTGGTGCCGGTTCGCGCGGGCCGCCCACACGGTGTGCAGCGCGGCCGCGCCGAACACCGCGGCGTAGACCAGCCACGCCCAGCGCGGCGGCGCGACCACGGCCGCGGGCACGGCCATCACCGCCATCCCGAACCCCATGAGCGCCTCACCGCCGGCCGTGCGGCGCTGTTCCTCGATCCGGCTGCGCATCCGCAGCAGACAGTAGGCCCCGGTCGCCGCGCAGAGCGCGACGAGCAGCCAGGCGGCCTGTGCCGGTCCGTGCACCGCACCCTCCCCCTGTAGACGGTGTCGTCGGGTCGATGCCCGGGGCCGCCGGGCCGTACGCGAGCGCACAGGGGTGCAAGGGGAGCGCGGGGGAGCGGCCCGGGGGCGCTCCGGACCCAGATCATTTGCAGGTAAAACACTTGCTAACCTTTTGGGTATGAGCAGTACGCCGCCGTCCCTGAACCCGTCCCCGAACCCATCCACCCGCCCCGCCCGCGTCCGCCGGCTCCCGCTCGCCGGTGTGCTGCGCCCGGGCAAACCGTCCGACATCTGGTTCAAGCCCGCCACCAGCGTGGTCGTGGCCAACGCGGCACCGAACCTGACGCTGCTCGCCCTCGGGCGGCTCGACCTGGTGATGTACACGATGGCCGGGTCCTTCTGCGCCCTGTACACCCACAACCTCCCCTACGCCGCCCGCGCCCGGGTCCTGGCCGGCGTCGTCGCGGGGATGGCCGCGAGCGTCGCCGTCGCCCTGGTCACCGCCTCACTGACGAGCTCCGCCGCGATCCTCGTCGCGGTCGGCGCGCTGCTCGCCGCCGCCCAGAAGACGCTCTGCGACGCCACCCGCGTCGGACCGCCCGGCCACCTGATCTTCACCTTCATCAGCTCCGCGAGCCTCTTCGCGCCGCAGACCCCGGGCCAGGTCCCCGGCCACCTCGCACTGACCCTCGCCGGCGGCGCCCTGGCCTGGCTCGTCGGCATGGCACCCGCCCTGCTCCGCCCGCACGGACCCGAACGCCGCGCCACCGCACGCGCCCTGAACGCCGCAGCCGCGTACGCGCAGGCCGCGCGCGCCGACGCCGAAGGGCCCGGCACCGAGCGGGCCCGCGCCGCCGCGGCCGGCGCCGTGCACGCCGCCTGGCAGTCGCTGCTCGCCACCGGGCCCCGCACCACCGCGGCCCGGCGCGCCCTCTCCTGGCTCGTCGTCCGCGCCGAGGAAGCCCTCGCCGCGCCCGCCGCGGCGGACCCCGCCGCACTGCGCTCCTGGGCGGCAGGGTTGCGCGGTACGGGCGCCGTCCCGCGCCCCGGCGGCGTCCACCCCGGCGAGGACGACGAACTCCTCGGCCTCGACGCCGAGCTCGCCGCCCCGAAGGTTCCGCTGTGGCGGCGGCTCGCCCCCGGCTCCCCGCTGCTGCCCATCGCGCTGCGCACCGCCGTCGGCTGCGCCCTCGCCGGATACGCCTCTCTCGCGCTCGGCATCGGCCGCCCCTACTGGGCCCTGGTCACCGCGGCCTCCCTCTACCAGGCCAACCTCACCCTCACCTGGAACCGGGGCGTGCAGCGCGTGGTCGGCAATCTCGTCGGGGTGGGCGCCTTCGCCGCCATCGCGCCGTTCGCCCACCTGGGCCACGCCGAGCTCATCGTCAGCTGCCTCGTCCTCGCCTTCGGGGCGGAGGCGCTGATCACCCGCAACTACTGGCTCGGCAGCGTGTGCGTGACGCCCATGGCGCTGCTCGTCACCGAGTTCGCACGCCTCCAGGAGCCCGGCGAACTGATCCTCGACCGCGTCGTGGACACCCTCGTCGGCGCCGTGCTCGGCGTCGCGGCCGCGGTCCTCGTCACCAACCGGCGCGCCGCCGACCACATCGAGCGGGCCATCGAGGCCGCCGACCGGGCCAGGGAGCAGGCCGAGGCCGGGCTCGCCGGGGCCGGCGCGGTCGAACCCGCGCGGCGCCGCCTCACCGCCGCCCTCGTCGAACTGCGCGCCGCCGCCGACGCGGCGGCCGGCGAATGGTGGCAGCGCGCCCTGCCCGAACAGCGGGTGCTCGACGCCGAGCGCGCCGGACACCGTACGCTCGCGGCGATGGTCCGCCGACCCACTGGTCAGCGCGGTGAGAACGGTCAGGGCACGCGGCCCCGCGCGGAAGCCGCCGACGCCTGGGAGGGCGCACGAGCATGACGACGGAGAACGGCCCGGTGGCCGGCCCCGGTGGGGACACCGTGGCCGCGGTGGTGCGGCAGTGGCGGGCGGTGCGGCCCGACATCGACACCGGACCCATGGAGGTCATCGGCCGCATCAACCGCTGCGCGGCACTGCTCCAGCAGGCCGAGGACGCCCCGCTGCGCCGCGCGGGCCTGACCCGCGCCGAGTTCGACCTGCTCGGGGCGTTGCGCCGGACCGGCCACGAACTGACACCCGGTGAGCTGGCCCGCGAGACGTTCTCCTCCGGCGCCGCCGTCACCAAGCGCCTCAAACTGCTCCAGGAGAGGGAGCTGGTCGACCGGCGCGCCGACGCACGGGACCGCAGGGTCGCCCACGTCGGCCTCACCGAGGCCGGGCGCGACCTCGTCGACGCGATCCTGCCCGAACAGCTCGCGTACGAGACCGTCGTACTGTCCGTCCTCGACGGAGCCGGGCAGGGACAGCTGAGCGGGCTCCTCGGGGAGCTGCTCGCCCAGCTGGAGGGCCGCCTCGGGGTGCGCCGGGGCTGAGAGCCTGTCTTCGAACCCCCGCCTGCGCCCCGACGCCCGGCACGCACGCTCGCCGCACGGCGCCCCAGGACAGGTGGCTCCGCCACATGACCTGGGGCGCCGCACGCCGATCGCACGCACCGAACGCCGCTGCGCCCGCGCTCCGCGCGAACG
>NZ_JBFAHP010000054.1:0-45119 GCF_040654255.1 Streptomyces sp. NPDC050732 | reverse complement strand
GCCCCCCGGTGTCTACCCCGCGGGGTCGACCTGCGCGGGGGACTTCGACCCGGCGGCGTCGGCGCGCTGCGGCCGGCGCCGCCGCGGTGCCGCCCGGGGGGGGGCCCGCGGTCGCGGGCACCCCGCTTTCGGCATGGGGGCGCAGCGGTTAGTCCAACACCTGCCCCTCCTTTGTCCATGGGCGCGTTCGTCCCGTCCGGCGCATGGTGAGCGGCACGAATTCCGTCCAAGGCGAGGGGTGCCGCATGCTGCCGTCAGAGACGTCCGGGCCGAGCCGCAGAGCAGTGGTCGCGACGGGCGCGATCGCCGGACTGGGGGTCGCCGTGGGAGCGGGCGGCACCGCCTTCGCCAAGGGCGCCCCGGCCGGGCCCCTCGCCGCCGAGGTGGTCCTGCGCTCGGCCGACCTCGACGTGCGCGTCGCCACCGCCTTCCCGCGCGTCGTCTCGTACACCGACCGCGCGAGCGGCGCCGTGCTGCACGGCGGCGCGGACGCCGTCACCACCGTCCTGATCGACGAGACCGAGCACACGCCGAAGGTCACCGCGAGGACCGGCAGGGCGCGCGCCGTGTACGTGCTCGCCTTCGACGGCGGCACCCGGATCGACGTCGAGATCTCCGTCGAGGGCCGGCAGGTCCACTGGCGCGTCACGCGGATCGCGGACACCGCCGCGCTGCGGGTCGGCACCCTGCGCATTCCCGGGCTCGCCCTCCTCTCCGTACGCAGCGACCAGCCCGGCGCCGCCCTCCTCGCCGCGAAGGTGCAGCTGGACAAGGCCAAGAGCGGCGACACCCTCGTCCGGCCCGCCGCCGACACCCCCGCCGAGCGGCCCACCGGCTGCGCGTACGCCGTCGTCGCACACGACCGGCTCGGCGGCGCCGTCGAGACGAACACCGTCTACGACAAGCCCACCTCCGAGGCGGGCACCACCTGGGAGAACGGCCGCCTGTGGCGCGAGACGGTGCGCCCCACCGAAAACGCCGACTACGTAGAGGCCAGGTTGTCGCCGGGACAGTGGACCCACCGCGCCGCGACCGCACCCGTCGACGCCACCGAACCCCTCCCGTACGCCACCGTCGTCATCACCGGCGACCGCAACGGCGACGGCAAGGTCGACTGGCAGGACGCCGCGATCGCCTTCCGCGACATCATGGTGAACCCCCTCGGCGCCGCCGAGCAGCACCTGCGGGTCGTCCCGCACATCCCCTTCAACTTCGCCTCACAGGCCACCAACCCGTTCCTCGCCACGCTCGACGACGTCAAGCGGATCCACCTGGCGACCGACGGCCTGCGCCAGTACACGCTCCTCAAGGGCTACCAGTCCGAGGGGCACGACTCCGCCCACCCCGACTACGCGGACCACTACAACACGCGCGCGGGCGGCCTCGACGACCTCAACACCCTGGTCCGCGAGGGCAAGAAGTGGAACAGCGACTTCGGCGTGCACGTCAACGCCACCGAGTCCTATCCCGTCGCGAACGCCTTCTCCGAGAAGCTCGTCGACAAGAGCAACGAACAGTGGGACTGGCTCGACCAGAGCTACCGCATCGACCAGCGCCGCGACCTGGTCTCCGGAGACATCGTCCAACGCTTCGCCGACCTGCGCGCCCAGACCGACGACGGACTGAACGCCCTCTACATCGACGTGTTCCGCGAGTCCGGCTGGACCTCCGACCGGCTCCAGCGCGCCCTGCGCGCACAGGGCTGGACGGTCACCACGGAGTGGGGCCACGGCTTCGAGCGGTCGGCGGTCTGGTCGCACTGGGCCACCGAGCCCGACTACGGCGGCGACACCTCGCGCGGCATCAACTCCCGCCTCATCCGCTTCGTCCGCAACCACCAGAAGGACGTCTTCGCCGACAAGTGGCCCACCCTCCTCGGCATCGCCCGCATGGGCAACTTCGAGGGCTGGGTCGGCAAGACCGACTGGCACGCCTTCTACGACCTCATCTGGACCCACTCCCTGCCCGCCAAGTACCTCCAGGCACATCCCATCAGGAGCTGGGGAGAGCACGAGATCACGTTCTTCGGAGACGGCCGGTCCGGAGCGACGACGGTGTCCGACGCCTCCGGCGAGCGGCGCATCACCACCGACGGAAACGTCGTCTACGAAGACGGCCGCTACCTCCTCCCCTGGGAGCCCCGCAAGGCCAACGATCCCGCCAAGCTGTACCACTACAACCCGGCGGGCGGCACCAGCAGCTGGCGGCTTCCGGGCGCGTGGGCAGGCCGCTCCAGGGTGGCGCTCTACCGGCTCACCGACCAGGGCAGGGTCTTCGAGTCGTACGTCTCCGTAGCGGGCGGAAAAGTCACCCTCAAGGCAGAACCGAAGCAGCCCTACGTCCTCTACCGCGAGCGCGCCGCGTCCCTGCCCGACCCGCAGTGGGGCCAGGGCACCCCGCTGCACGACCCGGGCTTCCACTCCGGCTCCCTCAAGGGATGGAAGGTCAGCGGCCCCGCCGCAGTGAGGCGCAGCGCACTCGGCGACCACGAACTGGTCATCGGCGCGGGCGGCGCCGCATCCGTGGGGCAGCGCCTGGCCCGCCTGAAGGCCGGCACGTACGTCGCGTCCGTACAGGTGGAGGTCGGCGAGAAGCCGGGGGAGCGGCGCAAGGCGTCCCTGGAGGTGCGCACCGCCGACGGCATCACCGCCGCCAACTTCACCGAGACGTCCACCGCTGGCAACTACGTGGCTGCCGACCGCAAGCACGGCACCCGCTTCCAGCGCATGTTCACGTACTTCACCGTCCCCGAAGGCGGCGGCACGGCCGAGCTGACCCTGCGCACCGGACCCGGGGACGCGCGCGTGCGCTTCGACAACGTACGCGTCGTCGCGACCCGCCGCCCCACCGGGCGCCCCCGCGGCACCCTCGTCCACGAGGACTTCGAACACGTCCCCCAGGGCTGGGGCCCCTTCGTGAAGGGCGACGCCGGCGGCGCCACCGACCCGCGCACCCACATCGCCCAGCGCCACGCCCCCTACACCCAGCGCGGCTGGAACGGGAAGACGATCGACGACGTCATCGACGGCACGAACTCCCTCAAGTCCCGGGGCGAGAACAAGGGCCTCGTCTACCGCACGGTCCCGCACACCGTCCGCTTCACCCCCGGCAAGCGCTACCGCGTCTCCTTCCGGCACGAGAACGAGAAGGCGGACCAGTACGCCTGGATCACCGCGGTCGACGCCCCCGCGCCCCGCGAACTGGACCGCAAGAACCTCCCGGCCGCCACCGAACCCACCACCCTCACCTACGAGTTCACCGCCCCCGCGGAGGGCGAGGCCTGGGTCGGCCTGCGCAAGACCGGCGACGACGGGAAGGCGGAGTTCGTCCTCGACGCTTTCGAGGTCAGCGAGGTCTGAGAGGTCTGAGAGGAGAGGGGTCGGGCTCGGTCGCCCTCACGCCAGCCCGACCCGCTCCCCGCCCTCCTCCAGCTCCAGCACCCACACCTCGTTCGCCCCCTCCCGCAGCACAGGGCCGGGCACGTACAGCGACGTCTGCGGGCCCGCCGACCAGTAGCGGCCCAGGTTGAAGCCGTTCACCCACACGAAGCCACGCGTCCAGCCGGGCAGCTCCAGGGAGGCGTCACCGGGAGCCCCGACCTCGATGACACCCCGGTACAGGCCGGGGCGGCCGTTCCCGGCGCCGGTCGCGGGGACCTCCCGTACCGCCGACGGCACGTCGAACGCGTCGAGGCGCAGCGCGCGGGCCCGCACCCCGTGCAGGTACTGCCGCTCGTGCAGGATGCCGCCGGTGATGCCCTTCGGCTCGCCCGTGCGCGGCCCGTAGTTGACCCGGCCGAGCGACTCCACCCACAGCTCCACGCGCGCGTGCCCGGCGACCGGGGCGAGCAGGGTCGGGGTGCCCTCCGTGAGGACACCCGCCCGTTCCCCGTCGACGTACACCACCGCCCGGTCGCGGAGGCCCCGCACGCTCAGCGGGTACGGCTCGCGCGGGCCCGGCACCGTCACCGCGTAGCGGACCAGACCGCGGTCCACGTCCAGCTCCTCGAACGTGGGCGGGACCGCGTGCTCCGACTCCGGGGTGCCCAGGAAGTCCAGGACCGTGTCCAGGGAGCACCAGGTGGGAAGCGTCGCCGACGCGGGCGCGGCCAGCGACGGCGGGGGCGGGGGCGGCTCCGGCAGGGGAGTGGCGGCGTACTCCGCGAGGACCTTCCTGAACGCCCAGAACTTCGGCGTGGCGCGGCCGCACTCGTCGACGGGCGCGTCGTAGTCGTACGACGTGACGTCCGGCTGCAGCTCCCCGTCGTGCAGCGAGCCGCCGCCCCGGTTGGCGCCCGCCCAGCCCGCGAAGTTCGTGCCGCCGTGCGCCATGTACAGGTTCACCGAAGCGCCGCACTCCAGGATCTCGCGCAGCGCCGCCGCCGCGTCGCCGGCCTCCCGTACGACGTGCTCCGCGCCCCAGTGGTCGAACCAGCCGCACCAGAACTCCATGCACATCAGCGGCCCCCCGGGGCGGTGCGCGCGCAGCTTCTCGAACGCCGCGCGCGCCCCGGACCCGAAGTTGGCGGTCGCCAGGACACCCGGGATCGAGCCGCCGGTCAGCATGTGGTCCTCGGGGCCGTCCGAGGTGAACAGCGGCACGCCCACGCCCTCGGAGCGCAGCAGGTCCACCAGGTGGCGCAGGTACACCTGGTCCGAGCCGTAGCTGCCGTACTCGTTCTCGACCTGCACCATGAGCACGGGGCCGCCGCGGCTCTCCTGGCGCGCCACCACCTGCGGCAGCAGCCGGTGGAACCAGCGGTTCACATGCCCGAGATACTCCTCGTCCCTGGTCCGCGCGCGGGCCCCCACCGCACCGGTCAGCCAGTGCGGCAGGCCGCCGTTCTCCCACTCCGCGCAGATGTAGGGGCCCGGCCGGACGATCGCCCACAGGCCCGCCTCGCGCACCGCGTCCAGGAACCGCCCCACCGCCTCCACGTCGCGGTACGCGCCCGGGCGCGGCTCGTGCAGATTCCACGGGACGTACGTCTCCACGCAGTTGAGCCCCATCGCCCGCAGCATCGCGAGACGGTGACCCCACTGCGCCTCGTGCACCCGGAAATAGTGCAGCGCGCCGGAGAGCAGCCGCACCGGACGCCCGTCCAGCTCGAAATCGTCCTCGCCGACCCTGAACCCGTTCATCGCGTCCTCCCGCTCACGTCCCGCCCACGATCACCTCTGGCGGGCGACGGGGTCCATGGACAAAGATCGAGCCCGGTTGGACGCAAGGAGCGGGCCGGCGCCCGGAGCGGGCCCGCGCCCGGACGAAAGGGGCGGAAGCGGATGTACCACACGTGGATGCGGTATTTCACCCCGAGCCCGGCCCACCACAAGCTCGGCCTCGCCTGCCTCGGCGTCGGCCTCCAGCACGGGCTCCTGCCCACCGTGGGCCCCCGCACCCTCGACCACCACGTCGCCGTCGTCATCAGCTCCGGCGGCGGCTGGTTCCGCGGCCCCGACGGCCGCCGCACCACCGTCACCGCGCCCGCCCTGATCTGGCTCACCCCGGGCGTACGCCACCACTACGGACCCGACCCCGACACCGGCTGGGACGAGTGCTTCGTCGACTTCACGGGACCCGCCACCGCCACCTACACCGAACTCGGCTACATCGAACCCACCCGCCCCGTCGTACCGCTCTCCGACGCGGCGGGCGCCCGCGGCGTCGTCGCCCGCATCGCCCGCGCGGCCCGCCGCGGCAACCCCCTCCTCGAAGTCGAGACCGGCGCCGCCGTCCACGAACTCCTCGTCGCCCTGCGCCGCGCCCGCGCCGACATCGCCCCCGACGGCGACCCCGTCCTCCAGTCCCTCGCCCGCGACGCCTTCAAGACCCTGTCCGTCGCCGAACACGCGGCCCGGCACGGCATGACCCCCGCCGAGCTGCGCACCGCCGTGCGGCGCGGCGCCGGATGCAGCCCCAAGGACTACCTCCTCGGCATCCGCCTGGGCCGCGCCAAGGAACTCCTCGCCGCCACCGAGCTGCCCGTCGCCGCCGTCGCCCGCCGCGTCGGCTACGACGACCCGGCGTACTTTTCACGCCTTTTCACCCGCCGCGTCGGCATGGCCCCCGTCCGCTTCCGCGACCAGCAGGGAAGGGCCGTCCCCGGCGGCTGGTCGCACCGGATACCCGACCCCGACCACCCACCCGTTTTGCGCTCTTCCGCCGGCAGCGGCCCCGGAGCGGCAACGTAGGCTCGTGGCCCATGACCACCAGCCACACCAGTGACGACAACAGCATGAACGGCACGAGCCCCGCCGCCGGCGCCTCCGCCGACTCCGCCCCGGCCCCGGACGACGCCGTGCGCGCCGAGCTGTCCCGGCTGCGCGACAGCATCGACAACATCGACGCCGCCGTCGTCCACATGCTCGCCGAACGCTTCAAGTGCACCCAGCAGGTCGGCCACCTCAAGGCCCAGCACCACCTGCCGCCCGCCGACCCCACGCGCGAGTCCCGCCAGATCGCCCGCCTGCGCGAACTCGCCGAGAGCGCCAAGCTCGACCCCGCCTTCGCCGAGAAACTGCTCAACTTCATCATCGCCGAGGTCATCCGCCACCACGAGACGATCGCCAAGTCCGCCTGACGCCGCCGCCCCGCGGGGGGAGTCCTCCACCCGCCCCCGCACCATCGGGCAGCATGTCCCCATGCCCGTACTGACGCGCGACGAAGCGCAGACCCGTGCCCAGCTCATCGACGTCCACCGGTACACGGTCGAGCTCGATCTGTCCCGGGCGGCCGACCCCGCCCACGACACCTTCGACTCCCGGACCGTCATCCGGTTCGGCGCCCGCACCGAAGGCGCCACCTTCGTCGAGCTCAAGCCCGCCGAGCTGCGCTCCGTCACCCTCGACGGGCACCCGCTCGACCCGGCGGCCCTCACCGGCAACCGCCTCCCGCTCGACGGCCTCACCCCCGGCGAGCACGAACTCCGCGTCGACGCCGCGATGCGCTACTCCCGCACCGGCGAGGGCATGCACCGCTTCACCGACCCCACCGACGGCGAGACGTACACCTACACACAGCTCTTCATGGAAGACGTCCAGCGCGTCTTCGCCGCCTTCGACCAGCCCGACCTCAAGGCCGTCTTCGAGCTGACCGTCACCGCACCCGAGAGCTGGACCGTCCTCGCCAACGGCATCACCGAACACCTCGGCGGCGGCACGTGGCGGGCCGCGGCGACCCCGCTCATCTCCACCTACCTCGTCGCCGTCGCCGCGGGCCCCTGGCACTCGGTCCGCACCGAACACCGCGGGCTGCCCTTCGGCATCCACTGCCGCCGCTCCCTCGGCCCCGCCATGGACGCCGACGCCGACGAGATCCTCGACATCACCCGCGCCTGCTACGACCGCTACCACGAGAAGTTCGAGGAGCCCTACCCCTTCGACTCCTACGACCAGGCGTTCGTCCCCGAATTCAACGCCGGCGCCATGGAGAACCCCGGACTCGTCACCTTCCGCGACGAGTTCGTCTACCGCTCCGCCGTCACCGACACCGAGCGGCAGACCCGCGCCATGGTCATCGCCCACGAGATGGCCCACATGTGGTTCGGCGACCTCGTCACCCTCCGCTGGTGGGACGACATCTGGCTCAACGAGTCCTTCGCCGAGTACATGGGCTTCCAGACCACCGCCGAAGCCACCCGCTTCAAGGACCCCTGGACCGACTTCGGCGTCGCCCGCAAATCCTGGGGGTACGACGCCGACCAGCGCCCCTCCACCCACCCCGTCGCCCCCGACCCCGACGCCGTGCCCGACACCGCGTCCGCGATGCTCAACTTCGACGGCATCTCGTACGCCAAGGGAGCCAGCGCCCTGCGCCAGCTCGTCGCCTGGCTCGGCGAGGAGGACTTCCTCGCCGGCATCAACACCCACTTCGCACGCCACAAGTTCGGCAACGCCACCCTCGCCGACTTCATCGACTCCCTCGCCCACGCCACCGACCGCGACGTCCACGCCTGGGCCGCCGCCTGGCTGCGCACCACCGGCGTCGACACCCTCACCACCAAGGTCGCCCACGCCGGACGCGAATGGACCCTCACCGTCGACCGGGACGGCGGCAGCCACGGACGCGAAGGCGGCCACGGCCCCGAAACCGGCCGTCCCCACCGCATCGCCGTCGGCGTCTACGACCGCGACCTCTCCGGCGGCCCCGGCCTCGTCCTGCGCGAACGCTTCGAGACGGACATCCCCGCCACTGGCCCCGACACCCCGCGCGACGGCGGCCGCCCCGCCCTCATCGTCCCCAACGACCAGGACCTCACCTACGCCAAGATCCGCCTCGACGACCACTCCCAGGAAACCGCCCTGCGCGGCCTCTCCGGCATCCCCGACGCCCTCACCCGCGCCGTCCTGTGGAACAGCCTCCGCGACATGGTCCGCGACGGCGAACTCGACGGCACCACCTACCTCCGGGCCGCCCGCACCCACCTGCCCGAGGAGACCGACCTCGCCCTCGTCCAGGGCGTCCTCGGCTTCGCCACCCACCAGATCGCCGACCGCTACACCACCCCCGACCGGCGGCCCGCCGCCCTCGCCCTCCTCGGCGACCTCTGCCGCGACCTGATCCGCCGCACCGAGGACGGCTCCAACCCCGGCCTGCGCCTCACCGCTGTCCGCGGCTTCATCGACGTCGCCACCCAGGAAGCACCCCTCCAGGCCTGGCTCGCCGAAGGCACCGTGCCCGGCGGCCCCGAACTCGACCCCGAGCTGCGCTGGCGCGTCCTCGCCAGGCTCGCCGTCCTCGACGCGACCGACGAGGACGCCATCGCCGCCGAACTCGCGCGGGACCCGAGCGCCACCGGCCGGGAAGGCGCCGCACGCTGCCGCGCCGCACTGCCCGACGCCGCCGCCAAACGAGCCGCCTGGGACGCCATGTTCGGCTCCGACGACCTGTCCAACTACCTCTTCACCGCCACCGCCCAGGGCTTCTGGCAACCCGAACAGGCCGACCTCGTCAGGGAGTACGTCCCCCGCTACTACGAAGACGCCGTGGCCCTCGCTGCACGCCGCGGACCCGCCATGGCCGAAGCCGCGGGCCGCTACGCCTTCCCCGCACCCTTCGTGGACGCCGAAACACTCCGCCTCGGCGAGCGGTGCCTGCGCGACGCCGAACCCACCCCGGCCCTGCGCCGCAAACTCACCGACCAACTCGACGACCTCGCACGGGCCCTGCGCGTCCGCCAGAGCACGCACCAGGACTGACAGGGCAGCCAGAGGGGCCCCTCCAGATGCGGGGCCCCTCTAGCATCCGAAACCACCCCCACACGTTTTCTCCGCACGGCAGTACCACTTTCGGGTTCGGATCGCCGAGGTACTCGGACGCGCCGTCCGCGCGCCGTACAGGCTGGTGCCCCTGTACGCGCGCACCCGAAGGACCCCTCTCCGATGAGCACCCCGAGCACCCCGCGCACCCCGCCGCCGCCCCTCGCCGGCGGCGCCCAAGGCCCCGACGCCCTGCGGCCGTTGCTCGCCGCCACCCTCGACGCACTCCGCGAAGGCGCCACCGCCCGCGGCGGCCCCCTCCCCGCCGGCGGCCCCCGCGCGGTCACCGACCGCGTCCGCGCCGCCGCCGACCCGGTCCTCCCCGAACACGGCACGGACCCCGAGGCAGCCCTGCGCACCCTCGTCCGCGCCCTCACCGAAGGCGCCGCCGACCCCGCGGACCCCCTGTGCGCCGCCCACCTGCACTGCCCGCCCCTCGCCGTCGCAGCCGCCGCCGACCTGGCCGCGTCCGCCCTCAACCCCTCCATGGACTCCTGGGACCAGGCACCCGCCGCGACCGCACTCGAAACCCTCGTCACCCGCGCACTCGCCGCCGAGATCCACGACGGCGGCGACGCCCTCATCACCACCGGCGGCACCGAAGCCAACCAGCTCGCCCTCCTCCTCGCCCGCGAAGCCCCCACCACCCACGTCCCCCTGCGCCTGGTCACCGGCGAGAACGCCCACCACTCCCTCACCCGCGCCGCCTGGCTCCTCGGCCTGCCCGAACCCGTCACCGTGCCCGCCCCCGCGGGCACCCTCGACCCCACGGCACTCGACGCCGCCCTCACCGACCTCGGCGGCCCACCCGGCACCCACCTCGTCGCCGCCACCGCCGGCACCACCGACGCCGGCCTCATCGACCCGCTCGACGACATCGCCGACATCTGCGCCACCCACGGCGCCCGCCTCCACGTCGACGCCGCGTACGGCGGCGGCCTCCTCTTCAGCGACACCCGCAGAGAACAGCTCCACGGCCTCCACCGCGCCGACACCGTCACCCTCGACCTGCACAAACTCGGCTGGCAACCCTCCGCCGCCGGACTCCTCGCCGCCCGCGACCCCCACGACCTCCGCGCCCTCGAACACCGCGCCGACTACCTCAACGCCGACGACGACACCGAAGCCGGCCTCCCCGACCTCCTCGGCCGCTCCCTGCGCACCACCCGACGCCCCGACGTACTCAAGATCGCCGTCACCCTCAGGACCCTCGGCCGCACCGGGCTCGGCGCCCTCGTGGACCAAGTCTGCGACCTGGCGGCCGAGTTCGCCGGCCAGATCCGGGCCCACCCCGCCTTCGAGCTCTACGACACCCCCACCATCAGCACCGTCCTGTTCCGCCCCGCCCACGCCACCGACGACCACATCGCCCACGTACGAAGGCGACTGCTCACCGAAGGCACCGCCGTACTCGGCCGCGCCGACCTCGAAGGACGACGCTGGCTCAAGGCCACCCTCCTCAACCCCCGCACCCGCCCCGAAGACCTCACCGCGCTCCTCAAGCTCGTGGAAGGAACCACCCCCCGATGACCGGCACCCCCGACCACCCCGGCCCCCGGCCGCTCACCACCCCCGAAGACCCCCGCGACCTTGTCGGCATCGGCATCGGCCCCTTCAACCTCTCCCTCGCCGCCCTCGCCCACCCCCTCGGCGGCCTCGACACCGCCTTCTACGAACAACACCCCGCCTTCCACTGGCACCCCGGCCTCCTCATCGACGGCGCCACCCTCCAAGTCCCCTTCCTCGCCGACCTCGTCACCCTCGCCGACCCCGCCAACCCCTGGTCCTTCCTCAACTACCTCAAGACCCGCGAACGGCTCTTCCCCTTCTACTTCGCCGAGCGCTTCCACATCCAACGCGCCGAATACGACGCCTACTGCCGCTGGGTCAGCGAAAACCTCCCCACCCTCCACTTCGGCCACCAGATCGACGCCGTCCGCTGGAACCCCGAACGCGACCTCTTCGAAGTCGACTACACCCAGCTCGACACCGACGGCGAAGCCGAAGCCCTCGGCCGCACCTACACCAAGAACATCGCCCTCGGCATCGGCACCGCCCCCCACATCCCCGAACCCCTCAAACCCCTCGCCGAAGCCCCCACCGTCCCCGTCATCCACTCCGCCGACTACCTCGACCACCGCGACACCCTGCTCACCGCCGACCACATCACCGTCATCGGCTCCGGCCAGTCCGGCGCCGAAATCTTCCTCGACCTGCTCCGCGCCCGCCCCGTCGGACACGAGAAGATCCACTGGCTCGCCCGCACCGAGGCCTTCGCCCCCATGGAGTACTCCAAGCTCGGCCTCGAACACTTCACCCCCGACTACACCCGCTACTTCCACGCCCTCCCCGAAGCCGTCCGCGACGGCCTCGTCCCCCACCAATGGCAGCTCCACAAAGGCATCGACGCCGACACCATCACCGCCATCCACGACGAGCTCTACCGCCGCACCCTCCACGGCGGCTGGCCCGACGCCGTCCTGACCCCCGGCGTCTCCGTACGCACCGCGGGCCGCGTCGCCAACACCCGCGTCGAACTCCACCTCGAACACCTGCAACAAGGCACCCGCTCCCGCCTCACCACCGACGCCGTCGTCCTCGCCACCGGCTACCGCGAACGCCCGCTCGACCACATCATCGGCGCCCTCGACCCCTACATCCGCAAGGACTCCTCCGCCCGCCCCCGCATCGACGAGCAGTACCGCCTCGTCCTCGACCCCTCCATCACCGGCGCCGGCAGCAACATCTACGTACAGAACGCCGAACGCCACACCCACGGCGTCGGCGCCCCCGACCTCGGCCTCGCCGCCTGGCGCAGCGCCACCATCCTCAACACCCTCACCGGCACGACCGCCTACCCACTGCCGCACCGCACCGCGTTCACCACCTTCGGACTCCACGGCCCCGAACAGCACACCGGCACCACCGGCCGCATCGGCGAACAGCGTGGAAACCTCGTACGCCTCAAGAACTGAGCGCGCCCCAAGAACTGAATGTGCCTCAAGAGCCCGCCGGGCCGCCGAGCTCCCCGACCGCGGCAACCACCCGCCGCGAGGCCGGACACGACCACACGGCGACACCCCTCACCACCCCCGCCTCCAACGGATGCGAGTCGGGGTGCGCGGGACACTCCGGCCACACCGCGGGCTTCAACTCCGCGCACAGCGCCTCCACCGCCCAGTCCTGCGCCTGGTCCGCGAGATCCGCCGTCCACTCCGCCCCACCCGCACCGAACCGCTGCACGAGCCCCGCACCCGAGCCGTCCGGCGCGTACAGCACCACGTACTCACCGATCCCGTCGTCCCGCTCCTCCCGGACGATCGGACGGACCGCACACGTGGCGTCGAGATCACGGAGCACGGGGGCAAGCGCAGCGGCAAGTTCCTCATTCATGAGCGGAATTGTCCGCCCCCAAGCGCCCCGGCACCTCCGAATATTCCTTCACGAAAAGTGCCGGGTGCCGAAATAACCGACCCCCGCGCCTGGGTTCGGACGACCATGACCACAGACTCCACGGCCTCCTGGACCGCAGCCTTCCGCTCCGCCGTCGTCAGCCCCCACGAAACCATCGACCTCTTCGAACTCCGCGGCTTCGCCGGACACACCCTCCGCCAGATCATCCGCCTCGACGGCGGCGGCAGCGCCCTCCGCATCCGCCTCACCAACCGCTACGGCAAGGAACCCCTCCACATCGGCGGCGCCCACCTCGCCAGACGCACCGAAGGCAGCGGCATCGACACCGGCACCGGCACGCCGATCCTCCTCGGCGGCGCCGCGGAATTCACCATCCCCGCCGGGGAGGAAGCCGTCAGCGACCCCGTCGAGCGAGCCGTCACCGCCGGCGAAGAACTCGCCCTCACCCTCTGGCTCCCCGACGACACCGGCCTCTCCACCTACTCCGCCGTCCCCCTGCGCACCGGCTACGCCGTCCCCGGCAACGCCCTCACCGCAGCCACCCTCGACGGCACCGAAGGCCTCGAAGAGCTCGCCACCCGCCACTTCATCAGTGGCGCCGACGTCCTCGCCCCCGCGGGCACCCGCGTCGCCGTCGCCTTCGGCGACTCCTGGTTCGAAGGCACCGGCACCACCCCCGACACCGACCACCGCTTCCCCGACCTGCTCAACGACCGTCTGCGCGCGGCAGGGAGCCGAGGCTGGGTGGTGAACCAAGGCCTTTCCGCCAACCGTCTCCTCACCGACGAGATCGGCGAACGCGCCCTGGCCCGCCTGGACCGCGACGCCCTCGACACCCCCGGCGCCACCCACGTACTGATCCACTTCGGCCTCAACGACCTCGGCATCCCCGGCCAGGAGGCCTACCCCGACCCCGCACCCATCCCCACCGCGAGCGACCTCATCGCGGGCCTCACCGCACTCGCAGAGCGCATCCACGCCGCGGGCCTCACCGCGACCGTCACCACCGTCGGCCCCTACAAGGACACGGTCTTCGAGGGCTACGCCACCCCCGAAGGCATCGCCGTCGCCCGCGAGGTCAACGACTGGATCCGCGGCGCCGACAGCCCCTTCGACACCTACGCCGACTTCGCCGCCGCCGTCGCGGACCCCGCCGACCCCGACCGGATCCACGACGACTACGACAGCGGCGACGGCCTCCACGTCAACGACGCCGGAGCCCAGGCACTCGCCGACTCCGTCGACCTCACCGGCCTGGGCATCCGACTCGCGGGCTAGAACACCGGCGTGCCGTCCCGGGTCAGCTTCCAGTCCACCGAAGCGAACCGGCCCGGGTCGACCGTCCCCTTCGCCTTCACCCAGCCGATGATCGTGTTCCGGATCTCCTCCGAATTCGCCCACAGCTGCTTGGCACCCGCGATGTGCGGGAAATTGCCGCCGCCGCTCGCCCGGTAGTTGTTCACCGCGAGCACGAACTCCGCCTTCGGGTCGATCTCCTTGCCCTCGAAGGACAGCTTCGCGATGCGCGACCCGGCCGGCTTCGCGATGTCGATCTCGTACGTCAGACCGAGCACCGCGTCGTAGTTGTAGTCCGGGATGTTCCCGGCGTTCGTCAGCTTCGCCGGGTCCACCGGGCCGCCCGCAGGGGTCTGCACGTAATAGCGCGCGGAGAACTCCAGATACTCCTTCAGCTGCGCACCCGTGAGCAGCCGCGCCTCCAGCGTGTTCTCGAAGGGGTAAAGCCCCGCCGCGTCCCGGATCGTCACATCACCCGCCGGAATCTGCGCCGTCCGCGAGAAACACGACGCCTGCGAAAGCACCGGCAGCGCCGCGTACGCGCCACCCTTCAACGCCTCCGCGACCGTCTCCTTCTGCACCTGGTTGATCAGATCGATGATCGCGACATCCTTGTACGGGCCCTCGGCCGTGCTCATCGCCGCCGTCGACGTACCGATCACCTGGTTGACGTACGCGACGACCTTCCTGTGCTCGTCCGCGAGAAGCCGCGTCACCTTCTTGTCCTCGGCCACCGTGTTGGAGTTCAGGACCTTCGCCCCGACCTTCTCGACCGTCCACCGGCCCTTCGCCCACACCAGGTCGAAGTCGAACAGCGTGAGGCGCTGCCCCCACTTCAAAGGCTCCGACAGCACGACCTTCTTGCCTGTCTTCTTGTTCTCCACGAAGTACTCGGGAATCTCCGTGTGCGCGTGCCCCACCAGAATCGCGTCGATCCCCGGCACCTGCTCCGCCACCAGACCCGCCGCGTTCTCCACGTACGGCAACTGGTCACCGTACGAGGAAGTGCCACTGGAACCCGAGTGCGCCGACACGATCACCACATCCGCACCCATCGACCGCAGCTTCGGCACCCACTTCGCCGCCTGCTCCTCAAGCCCGGGGAACGTCATCTTCCCCTGCACGTTCGCCTTGTCCCAGATCGCGATCCCCGGATTGGTGAGACCGAGCACCGCCACCTTCACATCACGGCCGTGCGGCGTGCGCAGCCGCTTCATGAAGTACGGCGGGAAAGCCGGCCTCTGCGTCTTCGCGTCCAGCGCGTTCGCCCCGAGCAGCGGAAAGTCGCACTGCTCCTCGAACTTCCGCAGCACCGGTATCCCGTAATTGAACTCGTGATTGCCCAGCGCCGCCGCGTCGTACCCGATCGCGTTCATCGCCTGCGCCATCGGATGCACAGGACCGTGCTTCGCCGTGATCGGATCGACCTTGGCGTAGTAGTACGACAGCTGCGTGCCCTGGATCGTGTCACCCGCGTCGATGAGCAGGGTGTTCCCGCGGCCCTTCTCCGCACGGACCCGATTCACCAGCGTGGAGATCTTCGCCAGACCCACGTCGTTGTGGTCCTTGTCGTCGAACTCCTTGTCCGTGAAGTAGTCCCAGTTGAAGACGTTCCCGTGCAGGTCGGTCGTACCGAGCACCGTGAACGAGTACCGCCGCTCGCGTCGCGCGGACTTCCCGGACGCCTCGACGGACGCGGCGGACGCGGTGGACGGCGCGACAGCGGCGCCCGTGACAGCCACACCCACACCGGTGGCAGCGGACGTACCCAGGAACTTCCTGCGGTTCAGCGGCATATTCGTACTCCTCGATCGACCATGGTTAACGCGCGTAGATTCTGACCCCGCCCACCACACCCGCAACAGACCCCGCAGGTTTCGATCCGATGACTGTCCGGTACGTCCACACGATGCGAGAGTGACCACATGGACGCGACCCCCGACGCACCCCGCCTCGCCGTCCGCGGCGAAGCACACCTCGAAGTCGACCCCGAAATCGCCCGCATCACCCTCACCGTCACCGCCCGCGGCACCGACCGCCGCGACACCCTGAACGACCTCACCCGCCGCAACACCACCGCCCTCGACCTCATCAAGACCTACGGCGAAACCGTCACCGCACTCGAAACCGGCACCTTCACCATCAACCCCGAACTCACCAAACACGGCCGCGGCGAACGCGTCCGCGCCTACCACGGCCGCGTCCACACCACCGCCGAACTCACCGACTTCACCGCCCTCGGCGAACTCACCACCCGCCTCGCCGACCTCGACCTCACCCGCGTCGAAGGCCCCTGGTGGGCCCTGCGCCCCGACTCGCCCACCCACCGCCACGCCAGGCAGCAAGCAGTCCGCGAAGCCGTCCAACGCGCCCGCGAATACGCCGAAGCACTCGGCACCGACCTCGCCGCCCTCATCGAACTCGCCGACATCGGCACCGAACAACCCGTCCCCGGCTACGGCGGCCCCGTCGGCGGCATGCGCTCCGCCGCCGCCTACGGAGGCGCACCCGGCTTCGAAGAGGAAGCGGCCCCCCTCGACCTCGAACCGCAACGCCAGCACGTCTACGCCCAGGTCAACGCCCGATTCACCCTCGTCCCACCGCGACTGGCGTGAACGGCGAACGGCGTGAACGGCCTCAGGCCAGCATGCCCCCGTCGACCCGCAGCACCGTGCCGGTGACATAGGAGGCGCGGTCGCTCAGCAGCCACGCGGCGGCCTCCGCGATCTCCCGCGGCTCGGCGGCACGACCCAGCGGCGTCCGCGCGTTGAGCGCGTCGACGGTGCCGGGAGACCGCTCGTCCCACTCGAACAGCAACTCGGTGAGCGTGGTGCCGGGCGCGACGGCGTTCACACGAATCCCCTCAGGGCCGTACGTGGCCGCCGCCGACGCCGTCAGGCTGTTCAACGCCCCCTTCAACGCCCCGTACGCCGGCAGCTGAGGATTGGCCATCAGAGCACCGACACTGGACGTGTTCACGATGGCCCCGCGCCCCGCCGTCGCACGCATGGCCGCGATCTCCGCCGACATGGCCACCCACGCACCCTTCAGGTTCACGGTGTAGACCTGATCGAAATCGGCCTCCGACAACTCGTCCAGCGGACCGGGCGGCTGACCCGTCGCACCGTTGTTGAAGGCCACGTCGAGCCGCCCGTACACCTCCACGGCACGGTCGACCGCCCCACGCACACTCGCCGGATCGGCCAGATCGCACACCACATGGTCCGCGACGCCCCCCGACGCCCGGATCTCCCCGGCCACCGCCTTGAGCTGGTCCTCCGAGCGCGCCGCGAGAAGCACCCGGGCACCCTCCGCCGCGAACAGCCGCGCCGCGGCCGCACCGATGCCGCGACCGGCCCCCGTGATGAAGGCGACCTTCCCGGCGAGCAGCCCGGAGGCGGTGGAGGACGAGGCGGGTGTGTCGTTCACGATGTCGCTGTCCACGTTGTCGCTGCTCACGTTGTTGTTGCTCACGATGTCGCTGTTCACGTTGTTGTCCGTGTTGTTGTTCATGCCGACGAGCCTGCGCCCGGCCGCCCCGCACAGCCAGGCACCAGCAGTGCCTGGCTGGGCCCCGCGACACCGGTACACACTGGACACGTGGACCGACGAGTACGAGAAGAGCTCGGTGACTTCCTGCGCAGCCGACGCGCCCGGATCACCCCCGCCGACGTGGGACTGCCCGCCGGCACGCGCCGCCGCACCCCCGGCCTGCGCCGCGAGGAGGTGGCACAGCTCGCCTTCATCTCACCCGAGTACTACGCACGCCTGGAACAGGCCCGCGCCCCGCACCCCTCCCGCGAGGTGCTGGCCCAACTCGTCCGCGCCCTGCGCCTCACGGACGTCGAACGCGACCACCTCCACCAACTGGCCGGACTTC
The DNA here is from genome assembly GCF_040654255.1 of Streptomyces sp. NPDC050732. NCBI lineage: Bacteria > Bacillati > Actinomycetota > Actinomycetes > Kitasatosporales > Streptomycetaceae > Streptomyces > Streptomyces sp. NPDC050732. The sequence continues at coordinate 27,272 of NZ_JBFAHP010000054.1, read as the reverse complement.
CCCCCGCCCCGCCGCCCGGACCCTCCCGGGAAGTGCGGCAGAGCATCGTCGACCTGCTGCACCGCCTGCCCGAGGCCGCCGCGGTCGTCCTGTCCGCCACGTACGAGGTCATCGCCTGGAACCCCCTGGCCGCCGCCCTCATGGAGGACTTCTCCGCCCTGCCCCCGCGCGAACGGAACCTCATCCGGCGCACCTTCCTCACCCCGTACCGGCACGGCCGCCGGCTCTACGGCGTCTCGGACGCCGAGGAGTTTGCCCGCACCTCCGCACAGCACCTGCGCGCGGCCGCGGCCCGCTACCCCCACGACCCGGAGGTGAACGGCCTGGTCGAGGAACTCCTCGCCGGCAGCGACGAGTTCGCCCGGCTCTGGGCCGCCCACGACGTGACCGACCGGCCCACCCTGTGCAAGACCTTCGAACACCCTCTCGTCGGCACCGTCACCGTCAGGTGCGACGTCCTGGACATCGCCGACCGCGACCAGCGCGTCGTCATCTACACCGCCGCCCCCGGCTCACCGTCCGAGGAGGCACTGCGCCTGCTCTCGGTCGTCGGCACGCAACGCATGGACGTGCCTGGGTGACGCCCGGAACCGCTCATCGGAGCGGCTCCCCGCACAATTCAACACTTGTCAATAACCCTTCATGCAAAGGTTGTTGAGTAGTCACCCCCTACCAATTCCATACCGGCAAGTAAGCCCTAGGCTCGAACCATGCGCCGAGCCAAAATCGTCTGCACCCTGGGGCCCGCCACCGACTCGTACGACCAGATCAAGGCACTGGTCGAAGCAGGAATGGACATCGCCCGCTTCAACCTCAGCCACGGCACCCACGCCGAACACGAGGAGCGCTACCAGCGCGTGCGAAAGGCCTCCGAGGAGACCGGCCGCAGCGTCGGCATCCTCGCCGACCTTCAAGGCCCGAAGATCCGCCTCGGCCGCTTCCGCGAAGGACCCGTACTACTCGAACGCGGCGACGAGTTCACCATCACCGTCGAGGACGGCATCGAAGGCGACCGGCACGTCTGCGGCACCACCTACGACGGCCTCGCCGCCGACGTCACCACCGGCGAACGCATCCTCGTCGACGACGGCAAAGTGACCCTCGAAGTCACAGCGGTCGACGGCCCCCGCGTCACCACCACCGTCATCGAAGGCGGCATGGTCTCCGACCACAAGGGCCTCAACCTCCCCGGCGTCGCCGTCTCCGTCCCCGCCCTCTCCGACAAGGACGAGGAAGACCTCCGCTGGGCCCTGCGTTCGGGAGTCGACGTCATCGCCCTCTCCTTCGTCCGCAGCGGACGCGACATCGAAGACGTCCACCGCATCATGGACGAGGAGAACCGCCGCCTCCCCGTCATCGCCAAGGTCGAAAAGCCCCAGGCCGTCGACAACATCGAAGACATCGTCGCCGCCTTCGACGGCATCATGGTCGCCCGCGGCGACCTCGGCGTCGAAATGCCCCTCGAACAAGTCCCCATCGTCCAGAAGCGCGCCGTCAAACTCGCCAAGCGCAACGCCAAGCCGGTCATCGTCGCCACGCAGATGCTCGACTCGATGATCGACAACTCCCGCCCCACCAGGGCCGAGGCCAGCGACGTCGCCAACGCCGTCATCGACGGCACCGACGCCGTGATGCTCTCCGGCGAGACCAGCGTCGGCAAATACCCCATCGAGACGGTCAAGACGATGGGCCGCATCGTCGAAGCGGCGGAGGAAGACATCCTCGCGAAGGGCCTCCCCCCTCTGACGGAACGCAACAAGCCCCGCACTCAGGGCGGCGCCGTCGCCCGCGCGGCCGCCGAAATGGGCGACTTCCTCGGCGCGAAATTCCTCGTCGCCTTCACCCAGTCCGGCGACACCGTCCGCCGCCTCTCCCGCTACCGCTCACCCATCCCCCTCCTCGCCTTCACCCCCGACAAGGCCACCCGCTCCCAGCTCAACCTCACCTGGGGCGTCGAAACCTTCCTCGGCCCGCACGTCGACTCCACCGACGCGATGGTCGACCAGGTCGACGAGCTCCTCCTCAAGATCGGCCGCTGCGAGAAGGGCGACGTCGTCGTCATCACGGCCGGCTCCCCGCCCGGAGTCTCCGGCTCGACGAACCTGGTCCGCGTCCACCACATCGGCGAGGACGACAGCCCGGAGTAGCCGGGCTCGGGCCGTCAGTATTTCGGGCCGATGTGGGCGTCCATGAGGGCGACGGAGGCTTTGCGGGCGACGGAGATGTTGCGGGAGTTGGCCTGCTTCCAGTCGACTCCGAGCTTGTCCAGGGTGCCGGTGAAGAGCTGGACGATGTCGCTGGACAGGTTGGTGAAGAAGTACCGCGGATACTCGTAGCGCTTGTGCTCCCCGGCTACGAGGCGGGTGGTCCAGTTGGTGATGCGACAGCCGTCCGAGTGGACGAGTCCTTTCACGAACTCCCACGGGTGGGCGTCGACGATCTCCTGCTGCCAGGGTTCGAGGGCGATCTTCCGGTCGTGCTTCTTGCCGGGGCCGTGTTGGGGGAAGAGGCAGGGCCAGTGCTTGCTCCAGGAGGTGACGTACTGGCACCCGACGCTCTGGACCCGGCACACCTTGTTCTCCGGGCGTACGGCCCGGATAGCGTCGGCGCAGGCGTCGATGAGCCCTGGCCAGTCGTCGGCACAGGCGATCCGGAGTGAGTAGACCCCGCGCCGTTGCAGGCTGACGCAACCGTCGCCGAGGTAGAGACCGAGCAGGTACGAGTAGGCGACCGGATTCTCGGGTTCGCCCGGAATGGCACGGCACCGCGGACAAGGACGGGCGCGGTCGTAGCCAAGTGGCTCGATACGGCTTTGCCAGGACCGGATGGCGGCCCGGGAGACGCCGGTCGCTTTGCTCACGGAGTTGAGGCTGTGGCCTTGGCTGACCAAATGCAGCGCCTGTTTGCGTGTGCCCATGTCGTACATGCGCTCACTCTGTGGGGCGGGACCCGCGCGGTGTACAGCAAAAAGCGGATGTTCACGAGAACGCGAAGATCCGCTTGCGAGCTGTAACCTTAGGATCGAAGGTAAAGTGCCCCGGGTGGGATTCGAACCCACGCTGGATGGTGTTTGAGACCACTGCCTCTACCGCTGGGCTACCGGGGCATCCTTCGGAACGAAGGTCAGCGGAGACCCGCTGTGTCTCAAACATACAGGAGCTAGGTAGGCTCAAGGCAAGCAGTAGCCTGCCCTGCAACGAGGAGCCTCCCGTGACCGCCCCCGAGTCGCCCCAGCCCACCGACGCGTCGGACGACGACGACCAGTCGCACGTGCCTCCGGTGACGACCCGTGTCGTCATCGCCGAGGACGAGGCCCTGATCCGGCTCGACCTCAAAGAGATGCTGGAGGAAGAGGGCTACAGCGTCGTCGGCGAGGCCGGTGACGGTGAGAAGGCCGTCGAGCTGGCCCGCGAGCACAAGCCGGACCTCGTGATCCTGGACGTGAAGATGCCCGTTCTGGACGGCATCTCCGCGGCGGAGAAGATCGCCGAGGAGTCCATCGCCCCCGTACTGATGCTGACCGCGTTCTCGCAGCGCGAGCTCGTGGAGCGGGCCCGCGACGCCGGCGCGATGGCGTATCTCGTGAAGCCGTTCAGCAAGAGTGACGTCGTCCCGGCGATCGAGATGGCCGTCTCGCGGTTCACGGAGCTGAAGGCGCTGGAGAAGGAGGTCGCGGACCTCTCGCAGCGCCTTGAGACGCGGAAGCTGGTGGACCGGGCGAAGTCGATCCTGCAGACGGAGTACGGCCTGACGGAGCCGGCCGCGTTCCGGTGGATCCAGAAGACGTCGATGGACCGCCGTCTTTCGATGCAGCAGGTCGCGGAGGCGGTCATCGAGGACGCCGAGGAGAAGAAGGCGTCGAAGGGCTGACCGCTCCTTCAGCGGATACGAGATACGAGGAGGCCCGCACCCCGCGTCAGGGGTGCGGGCCTCCTCGTATGCCAAGGGGGAGTGGGGCTCAGTCCTCGCCCAGATACGCCTTCCGCACCGACTCGTCGTGCAGGAGGTCGCTTCCCGTGCCGGAGAGCACGATTCTGCCGACCTCCATGACGTGGCCGTGGTCGGCCAGCGAGAGCGCCGCCTGGGCGTTCTGTTCGACGAGGAGGATCGTCGTGCCGTTGGCCTTGAGCTCGGAGATGGTGGCCATGATCTTCTGCATCATGATCGGCGAGAGGCCCATGGAGGGTTCGTCGAGCATGAGGAGCTTGGGCTGGGACATGAGGGCGCGGCCCATGGCGAGCATTTGCTGTTCGCCGCCCGACAGCGTGCCTGCTGCCTGTTTCTTCCGTTCTCCGAGGATGGGGAAGAGTTCGTAGGCGCGCTGGATGTCCTTTTCGATGCCTGCTTTGTCGGAGCGGAGGTAGGCGCCGAGGCGGAGGTTGTTCTCGATGGTCATGCGGGGGAAGATGTGGCGGCCTTCGGGGGAGTGGGCGAGGCCTTGGGCCACGATCTGGTCCGCACGGTATTTGCGAATCGGTTTTCCGTTGAATTTGATCGAGCCGCCCACCGGCTTGAGGAGGCCGGACAGGGTGCGGAGCGTCGTGGTCTTGCCCGCGCCGTTCGTGCCGATGAGGGTGACGACTTCGCCTGCCTCGACCTTGAAGCTGATGCCTTTGACGGCTTCGATCTTGCCGTAGGCGACGCGGAGGTCCTCGACCTCAAGGAGTGCGGTCATTTGTTGTTCTCCTCGAAGGGCTCGCCGAGGTAGGCGGCGATGACGCGGTCGTCCTGCTGGACCGTCTCGCTGGATCCTTCGACGAGTTTTTCGCCCTGGACGAGGACGGCGACGCGGTCGCAGAGGTTGAAGATGAAGCGCATGTCGTGCTCGATGACGAGGACGGCGATGCCCATGTCGCGGATGGCGAGGACGAGTTCTTCGGTGGCGCGGGTTTCTTGGGGGTTCATGCCGGCGGTGGGTTCGTCGAGCAGGAGGAGTCCTGGTTCGCTTGCCAGTGCGCGGGCGATTTCGAGCTTGCGCTGTTCTCCGTAGGGGAGGTTGCGCGAGAGGTGTTCGGCTTTTTCGGCGAGGCCGACGAATTCGAGGAGTTCCATGGCGCGGGCCTTGGATGCGGCTTCCGCGCGGTGGAATCCGGGGCCGCGCAACAGTGCCGACCAGAGGCCTTCCTTCGTCCGCGTATGGCGGCCGACGAGCACGTTTTCCAGGACCGTCATGTTGGCGAAGAGGCGGATGTTCTGGAAGGTGCGGGCGATTCCTGCCGCGGTGACCTTGAAGGATTTGGCGGGCAGGACGGTGCCTTTGTAGCGGACTTCGCCCTCTGTCGGGATGTAGAGGCCGGTGAGGCAGTTGAAGAAGGTGGTTTTGCCGGCTCCGTTGGGTCCGATGAGGCCGACGATTTCGCCGGTGTTGACGGTGAGGTCGACGGAGCGTACGGCGGTGAGGCCGCCGAAGCGCATGGTGACGCCGCGGGCGTCGAGGACGGTTTCGCCGGTCGGGGTGGCCGGTGTGGGGTCCTTTTGGGTGGTGTCCGTGGTCATGGGTCAGACCCCCGTCTTGCTGAGGACTGCGGGTGGCGGCGTCTCGCCGGGCGGGAGCTCGGATTCGTGGAATTCGAGTTGGCGGCGGCGGTTGGGGATGAGGCCTTCGGGGCGGAAGCGCATGAGGAGTGCGAGGGCGAGTCCGAAGGCGAACAGCTGGTAGTCGCCGAGGAACTGGAGCTTGTTCGGGATGAGGTAGAGCAGTGCGGCGCCGACGAGGGGGCCGCTGATGGTGCCCATGCCGCCGAGGACGACGGCCGCCAGGAGGAAGGCGGAGTTGGGCGGTACGGAGTTGGCGAACTGGTACTGCTCGGGGGTGACGGTGTAGGTCACGTGGGCCTGTACGGTGCCGGCGAGTCCGGCGAGGGAGGCGCCGAGGGCGAAGGCGATGAGTTTGACGCGGAAGCCGTTGATGCCCATGGCGAGTGCGGCGGTCTCGTCCTCGCGGATGGCGACCCAGGCGCGGCCGATGCGGGAGTCTCCGCTGCGGCGGAAGACGAGGACCACCACGAGGGTGATCAGCAGCATCAGGAAGAAGTAGTTCGCGAAGCGGCCGATGGTGAAGCCCGCGATGCTGTGTTCGAGTCCGAAGTCGAAGCCGAAGATCTTCAGGTTCGGGACGGAGGAGATGCCGTTGGAGCCGTTGGTGATGTCGGGTCCGGAGGAGCCGTCGGAGTTGTTGGCGGCGATGCGGAAGATCTCGCCGAAGCCGAGGGTGACGATGGCGAGGTAGTCGCCGCGCAGGCGGAGGGTGGGGGCGCCGATGAGGACGCCGAAGACGAGGCTTGCGCCGGCGCCGACGAGGATGGCGGCCCAGAAGGGGAGGTGGACGTCGAAGGGTGAGGCGGGGGATCCGGAGACCATGGACGCGGCGTAGGCGCCGACGCCGAGGAAGGCGACGTATCCGAGGTCGAGGAGGCCCGCGAGGCCGACGACGATGTTCAGGCCGAGGGCGACGGTGGCGAAGATGAGGATGTAGACGCCGATGGTGGCGTACTGGTCGTCGCTCTGGGTGAAGGGGAATGCGGCGGCGGCGAGGAACGCGCCGATGAGGGTGATGTTGCGGTGGCGTGCGGTGTAGATGGAGACCTGTGCGACGAGGCCTGCCTTGGCGAGTGCGGCGAAGCCGAAGCCGACGGTGATGAGGAAGCCGATGAAGAGTTCGTCGTATTCGGTGCCGATGCCGTAGGTGAAGACGAGGAGGCCGGTGGCGAGGGCCGCGATGATGATGAGGATCTCTAGGTACGAGTTGAGTTTGCGGGGCGGTGCCGGGGTGGTGTCGGCGGTGAAGGCGCCCTTGATGATGGTGCGGGCGTTGCGTGCGCGGTGTTTGTACTGTTCCCAGGTGCTGTCTTCTTCGTCGACCGGGTAGGTGTGCGGTCGTTGGAAGGGCAGGGCGAGGGCGCCGGTGAGGGCGGTGAGGGTGGCGATGCCCGCGATCCAGCCGCCGGGTTCGAGGTTGGCGAGCCCGCCGAGTGTCTTGCTGATGGCGAAGATCGTGTACCAGGTGGTGGCGAAGGCGGCGAGTGCGGCGTATTTGAGTGCGGCGTCGGCTCCGGCGGGGGCGAGGGCGCGGAGGCCCTTCACGCCGTAGGAGGCGAGTCCGTAGGCGGTGGTGAGGGCGCCTGCGATGAGGACGAGCCATTGGAGGCCGCCGGGGTAGCCGTAGACGGTGAGGTCGCCGGGGAAGCGGGCGGTCCAGGTCCAGGCGAGGAAGGCGGAGACGATGGTGAGGATGCCACCGCCGGTGGCGAGGGCGCGGGCGGGGCCGACGGGGATGGGGAGGAGTCCGGTGGCCGGCTCGTCCTTGTGCGGACGGGGGCTGTCGGCTGCTGTGGTGTGTGTGGTCATGGTTGTCACGCCCTGTCCGCGACGCGCTCGCCGAGGAGGCCTTGGGGCCTGACGAGGAGGACGACGATGAGGAGTACGAACGCCCAGACGTCGGCCCAGGACTGGCCGCCGAGCTTGTCCATGCCGGGGACGTCGTTGATGTAGGCGGTGGCCATGGATTCGGCGAGTCCGAGGACGACGCCGCCGATCATGGCGCCGTAGATGTTGCCGATGCCGCCGAGGACGGCCGCGGTGAAGGCTTTGAGGCCGAGGATGAATCCCATGCGGAAGTCGATCTGGCCGTATTTGAGTCCGCGGGCGACGGCGGCGATGCCGGCGAAGGCGGCGCCGATGGCGAAGGCGACGACGATGACGCGGTCGGTGTTGATCCCCATGAGTTTGGCGGTGTCGGGGTCTTGTGCGGTGGCTTGCATGCCGCGGCCGATGCGGGTCTTCATGACGAAGTAGCCGAGGGCGACCATGCAGAGGGGTGCGGCGATGAGCAGGAAGACGTCGCCGGGTTGCATGGTGACGGAGCCGATGTGGATGGAGCCGCCGGGGAGTTCGGGGAAGGAGCGGGCGGATTTGGCTTCGGGGTACCAGGCCCAGACGGCTTGCTGGAGGGCGAGGGAGAGGCCGATGGCGGTGATGAGGGGGGCGAGGCGGGGGGCTTCGCGGAGGGGTCGGTAGGCGAAGCGTTCGGCGCCGACGGCGATGGTGGTGGAGACGAAGATGGCGCCTATGAGCATGAGGGGGACGGCGGCCCACATGCTGGTGTCGGCGGGGAGCCAGATCCAGACGGTGAGGGCGCCGAATCCGCCGGTCATGAAGATCTCGCCGTGGGCGAAGTTGATGAGCTGGACGATGCCGTAGACCATTGTGTAGCCGATGGCGATGAGGCCGTACATGGATCCCAGTAGCAGGCCGTTGACCAGCTGTTGCGGCAGTTCGTGCACCGCAGGTCCTCCGAGTCTTTCGAGCGACGGATGCGACGCCGCGCGGGGCGCTTGTCTGCGGCGCCCCGCGCGGGTTGTCGTGTGGGCTACGGGCCGGGAGGGTCAGTTGCTCCCGGTGTATGTGCCGGATTCGACGGGCTTCCAGCCGGTCTTCGGGTCGGTGGTCTTGACCTGGTAGACGGTGAGCTGCTTGTTGGTGGCGTCGCCGTATTCGTCGAAGGACACCTTGCCGGTGACGCCGTCGAAGGAGACGCCCTTCATGGCGTCGATGACCTTGGCGCGGGCGTCGCCGGGGAGTTTGCCGTCGTTGTCGTCGACGACCTTCTTGACGGCTTCGATGATGGCCCAGGCGCTGTCGTAGGAGTAGCCGCCGTAGGCTTCGTAGGCTTCCTTGAAGCCGGCTTTCTTGTAGTTGGCGATGAACTCCTTGGCGGAGGGGAGTTCTTCGACGGGCTGGCCGACGGAGGTGGCGTAGTCGCCGATGCCCTGCTTGCCGGAGAGTTTGATGAAGTCGGCGCTGTAGATGCCGTCGCCGCCGACGAGGGGGGCTTTGGATCCGGCCTGTTTCATCTGCTTGCTGAGGGGTCCGGCCTGCGGGTATTCGCCGCCGTAGTAGACGAGGTCGGCGTCGGAGTTTCGGATCTTGGTGGCGACGGCGCCGAAGTCTTTGGTGTCCGGATTGATGTGTTCGGTGCCGACGACCTTGCCGCCGAGTTTGGTGAACTCGTCCTTGAAGGTGGCGGCGAGTCCGGCGCCGTAGGTCTTCTTGTCGTCGACGACGAAGACCTTCTTCTTCTTGGCCTTGTTGTACAGGTACTGGGCTGCGAAGGGTCCCTGGATCGCGTCGGTGGTGGCCGTACGGAAGTACGACTTGTACGGGCGTTCCTTCTTGCCGCCGTTCCAGTCCGGGCCCTGGGTGAGGGCGGGGTTGGTGTTGGCGGGGGAGACCTGGACGAGCTTGGCGTCGTCGAAGACCTTCTGCATCGATTCGGCGACGGAGGAGTTCAGGGGGCCGACGGCGCCGAGGACGTCCTTGTCGGCGACGAGCTTGGTGGCGTTGGTCTGGCCGGACGAGGGCTGGCCCTGGTCGTCGAGCGCCTCGATCTTGAACGTGACGCCGTCGACGTAGTTCTTCTCGTTGGCCTGCTTGGTGGCGAGGTCGACGGAGTTGCGGATGCCGAGGCCCAGCGCGGAGAGCTCGCCGGTCAGTGGCGCGTCGACGCCGATGACGACGGTGGTGCCGCCGCCGCCCTCTTCCCCGTCGTCCTTGTCGTCGCGCGAGCCACAGGCGGTGAGGGTGAGAGCCCCCGCGGTGAGAGCTGCGGTGATGGCTATGAGCGAACGTTGACGCACGATCAGTCCTTTCCCCTGGCACGGCTGTCCCTTGTTGGGATGCCGAGTCGAGCGCGGAACCGAACTGACAGGAATCCGGTGGGCGCGGTGACTGGCCGTGACTCTAAGGGTGGCTTTGTTCTTGGTGGAGTGGTCGGACCAAGGCTGTGACTCTCTTGTTATGCCACGGAGTATTCCGGGCTGGAACGAGGGGGGCGGTTGGGGCTGAATATGGCCTTGTTCGGTGGATCTCGACGTATCCGCATGCTGAGAATCCCCAGCGCAACCGGCAGGACTGTAAAGCTGTTTCACTCATGACAGCGGTGTTCGTGGGCATGCGGCCGCGAGGGCGTCGGAAAGATCATTCGCGTATTCCGGACCCAGGATGTAACTCTGCTTCTCGTTTGCGCGCGTATTACGCAGCGTTACTTCCAGGAAAGGGAGTCCGGCATTCCGTGGCACTTCTCCACATTCGCGAATGTGCATCCTGATGATCAACTTCCGGGGTGATCCCGATTTGACCTCGAAAGGGGTGGGTGGGGAGGTGCTGACCGAAAGGGCTGCGGACGGCTGGCCGACCCCGCGGACGCTCACCGGCGGTCCGGACCTCTGGGTGAAGGTCACGGCGAAAGTGAAGTTCCGGTCCCCGGCCGCGGGCCGCGACATCTCGCCCGCGTACGTCACCGACACGCTCTGCGACGGCCGGGGCGGGGGCGGGGCGGGCGGTGGTTCCGGCCGGGTGAGGTAGAGGCTCAGTCCGGCGGCGCCCACGATCGCGGCCGCGGCGGCGGCGACCGCGGTGCGGCGGTGGCGGAGCCCGCGCGGGTCCGGCCTGGCCGGGCGCGGCGGGGCGGACGCGTGGTCGTAGGTGTCCTCGCCCGGCTCGACGGGCCCGATGGCGTTCACGTCCACGGCCCGCCGCTCGGCCCGCCGTCACGGTGGCGCTCCGCGCACCGCTCGCGGGCCTGACGCGCGATCAATTCCCGTCCCGCGGTTGCCGATTCGCGCCTGCGCTCGGCTCGTGCGGCGTCCAGGATGTCGCGCAGGATCATGTACTGCCCGTTCGACAGGCCCATCGACTGGTAGTCGCCGTAGGTCGTGTCACCCGAGTCGTAGATCTGCTGGGCCCACTTGGTGATGATCGCGGTGCACAGCTCGGCGGGGGACGTGGTGCCGGAGGAGGGGCGGGAGCCGGCGGACGCGGTGGAGCCCTCGGGGCGGTCGGGTCCGTCGCCGCCGGAGCTTCCGCATCCGGCGGCGAGGAGGGCGGCGAGGGCGAGCGCACAGAGCGGTATCCGGTGCCTCATGCACCGACGCTAGACCGGAGCAGCACGCTCCGACAGTGTGCGCTCCGAGATGGCGGGTGTGCCCGGCCCGTGGTGTCAGCCCGTCGCGCCCGCGGAGTCGGTCGCGGTCGCGGGGCCGGCGTCCCGCAGCATGCACGTCAGGCGCGCGCTGCACACCCGCTTGCCCTGCTCGTCGCTGATCACGATCTCGTACGTCGCCGTGGAGCGGCCCCGGTGCACGGGCGTCGCCACGCCGGTGACGAGGCCGGAGCGGGCGCCGCGGTGGTGCGTGCAGTTCAGGTCGACGCCGACGGCGACCTTGTGCACGCCGCCGTGCAGCATCGCGCCGACCGAGCCGAGGGTCTCCGCGAGGACCGCGGAGGCGCCGCCGTGCAGCAGGCCGTACGGCTGGGTGTTGCCCTCGACCGGCATGGTGCCGACGACGCGCTCCGCCGAGGCCTCCAGGACCTGCACGCCCATGCGGGTGCCGAGGTGGCCCGCCGAGAACAGGGAGGGCAGGTCGACCCCGAGCGAGGCGTACTCGTCGATGACCTCCTGCGGGAACTTCACGCTGCGCTGCTCACCCATGGGGCCCGGCTCCGTTCGTTCGTCGTCACACGCGTCACCTGTCGCTGAGCGAACGCTCAGTCGAGCGACGATTGTTCCAGGCGTACGACGACGGACTTGCTGGCAGGGGTGTTGCTGGTGTCGGCGGTGGCGTCCAGGGGCACCAGGACGTTGGTCTCCGGGTAGTAGGCGGCGGCGCAGCCGCGGGCCGTCGGGTAGTGCACGACACGGAAGCCGGGGGCGCGGCGCTCGACGCCGTCCTGCCACTCGCTGACGAGGTCGGCGTACGTCCCGTCGGCGAGGCCGAGGTCCGTGGCGTCGTCCGGGTGGACGAGGACCACGCGGCGGCCGTTCTTGATGCCGCGGTAGCGGTCGTCGAGGCCGTAGATCGTGGTGTTGTACTGGTCGTGGGAGCGCAGGGTCTGCAGCAGCAGCCGTCCCTTCGGGACGGCGGGGTGTTCGACGGGGGCCGCGGTGAAGTTGGCCTTGCCGGTGGTGGTGGGGAAGCGGCGCTCGTCGCGCGGGGCGTGGGGCAGGGTGAAGCCGCCGGGGCGGGCGATCTTCGCGTTGAAGTCCTCGAAGCCGGGGACCACGCGCGCGATGCGGTCGCGCACGGTGGCGTAGTCCTTCTCGAACTCCTCCCAGGGCGTGCGTGAGGCGCTGCCGAGGACGCGGCGGGCCAGGCGGCAGACGATGGCGGGCTCGGAGAGCAGGTGCTTGCTCGCGGGCTCCAGGCGGCCGCGGGAGGCGTGGACCATGCCCATGGAGTCCTCGACGGTGACGACCTGCTCGCCGCCGGCCTGGAGGTCGCGCTCGGTGCGGCCGAGGGTGGGCAGGATCAGGGCGCGGGCGCCGGTGACGGCGTGGGAGCGGTTGAGCTTCGTCGAGACGTGGACGGTGAGGCGGGCGCGGCGCATGGCGGCTTCGGTGACGTCTGTGTCGGGGGAGGCGGCGACGAAGTTGCCTCCCATCGCGAAGAAGACCTTCGCCTCGCCGTCGCGCAGGGCTTTGATGGCGCGGACGACGTCCAGGCCGTGATGGCGGGGCGGTGCGAAGCCGAATTCCTTCTCCAGGGCGTCGAGGAAGGCGGGCGCGGGGCGCTCGAAGATGCCCATGGTGCGGTCGCCCTGCACGTTCGAGTGGCCGCGGACGGGGCAGACGCCGGCGCCGGGGCGGCCGATGTTGCCGCGGAGCAGGAGGAAGTTGACGACTTCGCGGATGGTGGGGACGGCGTGCTTGTGCTGGGTGAGGCCCATCGCCCAGCACACGACGGTGCGCCTGGAGGCGAGGACCATGGCGAGGGCTTCCTCGATGCGGTCGCGCTCCAGGCCGGTGGCCTTGAGGGTGTCGTCCCAGTCGGCGGCCCGTGCGGCCTTGACGAACTCTTCGTAGCCGTGGGTGTGTTCGCGGACGAACTCCTCGTCGACGGCGCCCTCGGTCTCCAGGATGAGCTTGTTGAGGAGGCGGAAGAGGGCTTGGTCGCCGCCGAGGCGGATCTGCAGGAAGAGGTCGGTGAGGGCGGTGCCCTTGAGCATGCCCTGGGCGGTCTGCGGGTTCTTGAAGCGCTCCAGGCCGGCCTCGGGCAGCGGGTTGACCGTGATGATCTTCGCGCCGTTGTTCTTCGCCTTCTCCAGGGCGGAGAGCATGCGCGGGTGGTTCGTGCCCGGGTTCTGCCCGGCGACGATGATCAGGTCCGATTTGTAGAGGTCCTCCAGGAGGACGCTGCCCTTGCCGACGCCGATCGTCTCGGTGAGCGCGGAGCCGGACGACTCGTGGCACATGTTCGAACAGTCGGGGAGGTTGTTCGTGCCGAGCTCGCGGGCGAACAGCTGGTACAGGAACGCCGCCTCGTTGCTGGTGCGGCCCGAGGTGTAGAAGACGGACTCGTCGGGGGAGTCGAGCGCCGCGATCTCCTCGGCGATGATGTCGAAGGCCTGCTCCCAGGAGACCGGCTCGTACCGCTCGGCGCCCTCCGCGAGATACATGGGGTGGGTGAGGCGGCCCTGCTGTCCCAGCCAGTACCCACTGCGGGTGGCGAGGTCGGCGACGGGGTGCGCGGCGAAGAAGTCGGGGGTGACGCGGCGCAGGGTGGCTTCCTCGGCGACGGCCTTCGCGCCGTTCTCGCAGAATTCCGCCTTGTGGCGGTGGTCCGGCTCGGGCCAGGCGCAGCCGGGGCAGTCGAAGCCGTCCTTCTGATTGACGCGGAGCAGGGTGAGGGCGGTGCGGCGCACGCCCATCTGCTGCTGTGCCGTGCGCAGGGTGTGACCGATGGCGGGCAGTCCCGCGGCCGCGTGCTGGACCTCGGCGACCTGCGGCGCGTCCTGGACCGGATCGCCCTTGGGCGGCTTGCTTGCCATGGTCGGCTCCCCTTCGAGCACGTACGTGAGCTACGTCTCCGATCCTCCCACGCGACGGTGACAACGCAGGGGGGCGGGGCCGCGTGGGGCCGGACTGTCAGTGGGGCGTGGCAGGATCGGGGACGTGGCAGAAACAGCATCGAAGAAGAAGTCCGAGACCGCGGCGACGAAGGGTGCGCCGGCCGGTGGTGAGCAGCGCCCGCGCCTGATGCTCATGGACGGGCACTCCTTGGCATACCGGGCGTTCTTCGCGCTGCCCGCGGAGAATTTCACGACGGCGACGGGCCAGCCGACGAACGCGATCTACGGCTTCGCGTCGATGCTGGCGAACACGCTGCGCGACGAGGCGCCCACGCACTTCGCGGTGGCGTTCGACGTGTCGCGCAAGACGTGGCGCTCCGAGGAGTTCCCGGAGTACAAGGCGAATCGCTCCAAGACCCCGGACGAGTTCAAGGGTCAGGTCGAGCTGATCGGCGAGATGCTCGACGCGATGCACGCGGTGCGTTTCGCGGTGGACGGCTTCGAGGCGGACGACGTCATCGCCACGCTGGCGACGCAGGCGGAGGCGGCCGGTTTTGACGTGCTGATCGTCACGGGTGACCGTGACTCCTTCCAGCTGATCACCGACCATGTGACGGTGCTGTATCCGACGAAGGGCGTCTCGGAGCTGACGCGCTTCACTCCGGAGAAGGTCTTCGAGAAGTACGGACTGACGCCCAGCCAGTATCCGGACTTCGCGGCGCTGCGCGGCGACCCGTCGGACAACCTTCCGGGCATCCCCGGTGTCGGTGAGAAGACGGCCGCGAAGTGGATCAACCAGTTCGGTTCGTTCGCCGACCTCGTCGAGCGGGCCGAGGAGGTCAAGGGCAAGGCGGGGCAGAATTTCCGCGACCACCTGGAGTCGGTCAAGCTCAACCGTCGCCTGACGGAGATGGTGCGCGACGTCGAACTCCCCAAGACGGTCACCGACTTGGAGCGCGCGGCGTATGACCGTACGGCGCTCGCGATGGTCCTGGACACCCTGGAGATCCGCAACCCCTCGCTGCGGGAGCGGCTGCTCGCCGTCGACCCGGGTGCGGAGGAGGCCGAGCAGACCCCGGCCGAGCCCGGCGTGGAGCTGGACGGCGTGGTGCTTGGCGCGGGCGAGCTGGCCCCTTGGCTGGCCGAGCACGGCAACGCGATCCTCGGTGTGGCCACCGTCGACACCTGGCAGCTCGGTGCGGGCACGGTCACCGAGGTCGCGCTGGCCGCGGCGGGCGGGGCGGCCGCCTGGTTCGACCCGTCGACCCTGGACGAGGCCGACGAGAACGCCTTCGCGGCCTGGATCTCCGACCCCACCAAGCCGAAGGTCCTGCACAACGCCAAGGGCGCGATGCGGGTCTTCCCGGAGCACGGCTGGACGGTGGACGGCGTCACGATGGACACGGCCCTCGCCGCGTATCTCGTGAAGCCGGGCCGGCGCTCCTTCGCGCTGGACGCGCTGTCCCTGGAGTACCTGGGGCGTGAGCTCGCGCCCGCCTCCGCCGCCGACGGACAGCTCGCCTTCGGTACGGAGGAGGACGACCGGGCCGAGGCCGACTCCCTGATGTCGCAGGCCCGCACCATCCTCGACCTGGGCACGGCCTTCGGCGAGAAGCTGACGGAGGTCGGCGCGAGCGACCTGCTCACCGACATCGAGCTGCCGACGTCCGCGCTCCTGGCACGCCTGGAGCGGCACGGCATCGCGGCGGACCGCCCGCACCTGGAGTCGATGGAGCAGCAGTTCGCGGGCGCGGTGCAGCAGGCCGTGAAGGAGGCGCACGCGGCGGCGGGCCACGAGTTCAACCTGGGCTCGCCCAAGCAGCTCCAGGAAGTCCTCTTCGGCGAGCTGAACCTCCCCAAGACGAAGAAGACGAAGACCGGGTACACCACGGACGCGGACGCGTTGGCCTGGCTCGCCGCCCAGACGGAGAACGAGCTGCCGGTCATCATGCTCCGCCACCGCGAGCAGGCGAAGCTGCGCGTCACCGTCGAGGGCCTGATCAAGGCGATCGCGGCGGACGGCCGCATCCACACCACGTTCAACCAGACGGTGGCGGCGACGGGCCGGCTCTCCTCCACGGAGCCGAACCTGCAGAACATCCCGGTCCGTACGGACGAGGGCCGGGCCATCCGCCGCGGCTTCGTCGTCGGCGAGGGCTTCGAGTCCCTCATGACCGCGGACTACAGCCAGATCGAACTGCGCGTGATGGCGCACCTCTCCGAAGACGAGGGCCTCCTGGAGGCGTTCACGTCCGGCGAGGACCTGCACACGACGGTCGCCTCCCAGGTGTTCAACGTCGACGGTTCCGCCGTCGACGCGGAGATGCGCCGCAAGATCAAGGCGATGTCGTACGGCTTGGCGTACGGCTTGTCCGCGTTCGGCCTCTCCCAGCAGCTGAACATCGACGCGGGCGAGGCGCGCGCGCTGATGGACACGTACTTCGAACGGTTCGGCGGGGTCCGCGACTACCTCCGCCGCGCCGTCGACGAGGCCCGCGCCACGGGCTACACGGAAACGATGCTCGGCCGCCGCCGCTACCTCCCCGACCTCAACAGCGACAACCGCCAGCGCCGCGAGATGGCCGAGCGCATGGCTCTGAACGCGCCGATCCAGGGCACGGCCGCGGACATCGTCAAGATCGCCATGCTGAACGTGCACGGCGCGCTGACCGCGGCGAAGCTCGACTCCCGCATGCTGCTGCAGGTCCACGACGAAATCGTCCTGGAGATCGCTCCGGGCGAGCGGGACCGGGTGGAGGAGCTGGTCCGCAGGGAAATGGCGGGGGCGGTGTCCCTGCGGGCGCCGCTGGATGTGTCGGTGGGTGTGGGGCGGGACTGGGAGTCGGCGGCGCACTAGCCCTGGCGGGCGGCGGAACGGTGCTTTCCCGCCCCGGCGAGCACCGGGAGCCCCCTTGTGCCCGCGCCGTTCCCCGCGCCCCTGAGAGCCCAGCCCCGGGACCTGCCGGATGCGCGCCTGCGGACGGTCGGCGCCTGCTCGCGCAGTTCCCCGCGCCCCTGAGGGGGTGGGAGGGCCTGTCGGTTTGTGCCTGCGGGTGGCTGATGGCTGGGCGCGCAGTTCCTCGCGCCCCTGAGGGGGTGGGTGGGTCTGTCGGTTTGTGCCTGCGGGTGGCTGATGGCTGGGCGCGCAGTTCCTCGCGCCCCTGAGGGGGTGGGTGGGTCTGTCGGTTTGTGCCTGCGGGTGGCTGATGGCTGGTCGCGCCGTTCCTCGCGCCCCTGAAGGGGAGGGTGGGTCTGCCTGTTTGTGGCTGCGGGTGGACGGTGGTTGCTCGCGCCGTTCCCCGCGCCCCTGAGGGGGTGCGTGGGCTTGGCTGTTTGTGGCTGCGGGTGGGTGGTGGCTGGGCGCGCAGTTCCTTGCGTCTCTGAGGGGGCGCCGGGGGGCTGTTTTTAGGGGCGCGGGGAACTGCGCGAGCAACCACGCCGCCACCTGCAGGTGAAAGGAAACCGTCCATGCCCCGCCCTGGGAAGGTGCCGGGGGGGCTGTTTTCAGGGGCGCGGGGAACTGCGCGAGCGACCACGGACCACCCGCAGACGCGACGCAACCGCCCAACCCCCGCCGCGCAGCGGCATGCCCCGCGCAGGGAGTCCGCTCAAGCTCCGCGCAGCGGCATGCCCCGCGCAGGGAGTCCGCTCAAGCCCCGCGCAGCGGCATGCCCCGCGCAGTGGTGCCCGCCAAAGCCCCGCGCAGCGCCCCTCACCCGCGTGGCCCCCGGCAAAGCGACCCCCGACCGACCGTGGGGTCAGGATGAGCGCATGGTCTCTCACCTGCGAAAGTGCCGGACGGCTGTCGCCGCGGCGCTCACCACGGCCCTCCTGGTGCCCATACCGGCGACCGCCGCCGCAGCCGGCGACCTGCAGGGTGCGGACCTCTGCACGGCAGGCCGTGACCTCACTCTCGCCGCCCGGATGTCGAAGGACATCAGGGCGGCTTTGTGGTCCAGGGCCGGCACCGTTTCCGTGTCCGTGCACGACTCCCGTACCGGCCTCGTCTGCGAGCTCGCGAGCCGGCGCCGCTACGACGCGGCGAGCGTCGCCAAGGTCCTGGTGATGGAGGCGGCGCTGCGCCGCGCGCAGGAGTGGCGCCGCGGCCTCACCGGCTGGGAGCACCACCGGATCCGTCCCATGATCACCATTTCGGACAACCACGCGGCGCAGCGCCTGTGGAACGACCTCGGGTACCGCTACCTCTCCCGCTTCCTGCGCCGCGTCGGCACCACCGCCACCACCCTCGGCACGTACGGCCGTTGGGGCCTGACCGGCACCACCGCGGCCGACCAGTCGCGGCTGCTCGACGTGCTGACGGGGGTGCGGGGCGTTCTCGGCCCGGGTGCGCGGGCGTACGGGCTGCGGCAGATGGCCGAGGTGCGGCGCGACCAGCGCTGGGGGGTGCCCGCGGGGATGCCCCGCGGCGTCCGTGCCCACCTCAAGAACGGCTGGCTGCCGCGGGCCACGCACGGCTGGCGCGTGCACAGCGTCGGCATCTTCACCGGCGGCGGCCGCACCTACCGCATCGTCGTCCTCTCGCACGACAACCCGTCGATGGCGTACGGCGTGCGGACCATCGAGCGCATCGCGCAGGCCGTGCACCGGGGCCTCCACAAGGGCCGGGCGATCGGCCAGGAGCTGACTCCGGAGAGCGAGATCAGCGAGGTTCCGGACGGCTCGGCGCCCGCGGAGGGCGAGGACCAGGACCCCGCCGCGTAACAGAGCTGTCGCGGCGTCTTGGCCAACTGGTAAAAACCGGGCACGAACGGGTGCCTGGGCGCGCGAAGTTGTCGTAGTGTCGCCTGAGCCGCCCCACTGGGTGTACGTGCGTGCGAAGGTAGGCGTGTACGTGCTGGAAAGCGTGCACGAGGGTGGGGGCGGCGCGCAACAGTCGTCAAAAGGGGAGGGGTGGCTCGGTCATGGCGCCGGTATTCGGCAGGCGGCTGCGCAGGGGAACGGTGACCGCCGCGGTGGCCGCGGCGGCGGTGGCGGCCCTCGCCGCGTCGCAGGCCCCGGGCGTGACGGACGTACCGCGTGACGGGCAGGCGGCGGGCGCTTCCGACACCCCACCGCCGTCCGGTGACTCCGCGACCGGTGACTCCCCGTACTACACCGACCTGCCTCCCCTGCAGAGCCCCGTCCCGCCGAACGGCGGTGACAAGAAGGCCGAGGCGGGCGTCCCTGCCACGGTCCTGGACGCGTACAAGAAGGCCGAGACCGCCCTCAACACCGACAAGCCCGGCTGCAACCTGCCCTGGCAGCTGCTCGCCGCGATCGGCAAGGTCGAGTCGGGCCACGCCGGCGGCGGCCGTGTCGACGCGAGCGGCACGACGCTCAAGCCGATCCTCGGCCCGGTCCTGAACGGCAACGGCTTCGCGAAGATCACCGACACCGACAAGGGCGCCTACGACGGTGACGTGACGCACGACCGCGCGGTCGGACCGATGCAGTTCATCCCTTCGACGTGGGCCACCTCGGGCCGGGACGGCAACAACGACGGCAAGAAGGACCCCAACAACATCTACGACGCGGCGCTCGCCGCGGCCCACTACCTGTGCGCGAACGGCCGTGATCTGTCCGTCGAGGCCGACCTGCACAAGGCGATCCTGAGCTACAACCGCTCGACGGAGTACCTGAACACGGTCCTGTCGTGGCTGGAGTTCTACCGCAAGGGCACCCACGAGGTTCCCGACGGCAAGGGCGTGCTGCCCGACGAGCGCAGCGACAGCCGCTTCCCGGGCCCCAGCCCGAGCCCGACGTCGCCGAGCACCCCGTCGCCGAAGCCCCCGGCCAAGCAGAAGCCGAAGCCGAACCCGGGGAAGGACAAGCCCGGGAACAACGACGGCAGCAATGGCAGCAGCGGCGGCAGCAACAAGCCCAGTCCGCCGAACGGCGGTGGCGGTTCCGAGCGCCCCGAGCCCGGCTCGCCGGCCGACCGTGTCAAGGACCTGGCGAACGCCGGGACCGGCACGCTCACCGCGACCGCGGGCGACGCCTTCGCCGAGCGGGTCGAGGTGCGCGCACTGTCCAAGTCGGGTGCGTTCGTGGCCGGGGTCAAGGTCAAGTTCACGGTCGTCGGCACCACGGACACCCGCTTCGACGGCGGCGCGAGGACCGTCACCGTCACCACGGGCTCCACCGGCAAGGCCATCGCCCCGGTGCTCGAAGCGGGCGAGCGGACCGGCAGGTTCACCGTGCGGGCCACGGTCGTGGGCCGCACGGTGCCGGGCGTCGACTTCACCGCGGAGGTCACCGCGCGCCAGGCCGACGCGCTCGCCAGGACCAGCGACAAGCCGCTGGTCTGCGAGGCGGGCAAGGAGTTCGCCGACCGGGTCGAGGTCAAGGCGACGTACAAGGGCAGGGCCGCCGCCGGTGTCGCGGCCTCCGCCATGATGGTCACGTCGGCGTCGGACGCGACGGCCAGCGACAAGGGCCCCTACTTCAAGGGCGCGGACGGCAAGCCGATCCGCATGCTGAAGGGCCTGAAGACCGACGCGAACGGCCTGCTGAAGCTGCCGAGGATCTACGCGGACGACGCGGCGGGCACGTATCTGCTGCGCATCGCCACGGCCGGCGGCGGCATCCTCACCGTCGAGCTGAAGGTGAACGCAGCGCCCGACACGACACCCACGCCGTCGGACTCGGCGAGCGCCACCCCGAGCACCACCCCGAGCGCGTCTCCCCGGGCCTAGGAGCCAGAGAACCGGACACCCCGACCGCCCCTCCGCCACCCACGGCGGAGGGGCGGTCGGTGTTTGTGCAACGTGTTCTCATCTTGCTCGTCCGTTGCTACGGTGCCCGCCCTGACGCCCTATCAGTTCCGGCCGCAAGCCGAACCGGGAGGCCCCGTATGCGCGCCCTCATCGCCGCCGCCACCGGCCTCGCCGTCGCGCTCGCCCTGATCCTGACGATCACGGCGATCGGCGCCCCGTCCGGCGGGACGTCCCCCGAGCCGCTCCTCACCACCGTCCCGGAACACCCATAGACGTACGGTCCCCAAGCACCCACAGACGTAGGGAGGGCCGCAGCGATGCGCCGCAAGGCCAGCCTCGTCCTGCTCGCCTTCGCCGTGTTCTTCACGGCCATGTCCCCGCTCATGCGCTGGTACGCCTTCCCGCGGCTCGCGAAGATCCCGCCGAGCCAGTACCAGGACATGGTCCTGGAGGCGGACGACCCGACCCTCATCGACTACGGCTCCATGAAGGCCAAGAAGATCGACAAGGTCACCATCGTGCAGACCCTCAAGGGCAACGTGGAGGCCTCCGAGAAGATCGAGAGGAGCGCCGACCGCGATGTCGTCGTCTGGGACGCCCTCTCCTACGTCCAGGACGACAAGGGCAAGATGGTCTCCAAGATCCCCGAGCGCTACATCTTCGACGCCCACAGCCAGGAACCCGTGCACGCCACGGGCGAGGCGGTCGACGGGGACCCGGTCAAACGCGAGGGCATCGAGTTCAAGTGGCCCTTCCTGACCGAGAAGCGGGACTACGAGTACTTCGACGCGCAGGCCCGCGTCACCCGGCCCATCCACTACAAGGGCACCCAGGACTTCCGCGGCGTGAAGGTCTACTACTTCGAGCAGACCATCCCCTGGACCAAGGTGCCCTTCCCCAAGACGATGCCCGTCAAAGGCATCACTCCGGAGTCCCTCGCCAAGACCGGCACCACCCGCTGGTACACCACCGTCCGCAAGTTCTGGGTCGAGCCGACCACCGGAGCACCCGTCTACGGAGAGGAGATCCAGAACAACGAACTGCGCGGCGGCACACTCCTGGGCGACCGCGACAAGGTCACCGTCTTCTCCGGACACGTGAAGATGCGCGAGGACTACATCAAGGACACCGTCGACCTGGTCAAGTCCCAGCGCGTCCTCGTCCTCCTGCTGACCTCGTACCTCCCCTGGGGCTTCCTCACCCTCGGCATCCTCCTGCTGGCCCTCTCCCTCTGGCTGGAGGCCCGCGGCCGCAGGCCCGGCGACCCCACGCCGACGACGGAGAACGACCCGGAACCGGAGCCGGTCAACGCCTAGGAGCTGCCCCGTCCGGCCTGGCGGGCCTTGGTGTAGCGGGTCGGCTCGGCCGCCGCCGGGTCCTCCGGCCACGGGTGCTTCGGGTAGCGGCCGCGCAGGTCCGCGCGGACCGCGCGGTAGCCCGACCGCCAGAACGAGGCGAGGTCGGCCGTGACGGCGGCAGGACGGCCCGCGGGGGACAGCAGGTGCACGAGCACCGGTACGCGGCCGTCCGCGATCCTCGGCGTCTCGGCGAGCCCGAACATCTCCTGCAACTTGACGGCGAGCACCGGCTGTTCGGGATCGGAGTAGTCGACCCGGATCCTGGACCCGCTCGGCACCTCAAGCCGCTCCGGAGCAAGCTCGTCCAGGCGGCCCGCCTCGCCCGTCGCCCACGGCAGGAGCCGCCCCAGCGCCTGCCCGGCGTCGATCCCCGCCAGGTCGGCCCGGCGCCGGGCCCGGGAGAGCTCGGGCTCCAGCCATTCGTCCGCGCGCGCGTGGAGAGCGTCCTCCGATACGTCGGGCCAGGGCGCCCCGAGCCGGCGGTGCAGGAACGCGAGCCGCTCCCGCAGCTCCCGCGCACCCCGCGACCACTGCAACAGCGCGGTCCCCTCCTGCCGCAACCCGGTCAGCAGCGCCTCCCGCACCAGACGCGGATCGGGCTTCTTCAAGGGCCGCACCGCCAACTCCACGGCGCCGAGACGCTCCACGTGCCGCGCCACGAGCTCGCCGTCGCCCCACGCCACCTCGTCGCCCTCGGAGTACAGCGGTGCGGCGGCGCTCCGGGCGACGTCCTCGTCGATGTGCCCGGCGAGCAGCACGCGCGCGTGCCCCGCGCCCACCGGCCGGTCGGCCACGGCCACGGCGAGCCACCGCGCACCGGACAGCGCGGACCCCTGCCGCGCCTCCGCCCGCGTCCCGCCCGCCATGAGATACACCCCGCCGCCCACGCTCCGCGCCACCCGCTCAGGGAACGCGAGTGCGGCCACCAGACCGGCGACGTACTCGTCGCTCCCCTCGCCGCCACCCTCGGCGGGCCCACCCGGCGCCGCCGAGGCGAGGCGCCCGGCCTCGGTCCGCCACCGCGCCCCATAGGCGTCCTGGCCGCGCCGCGCCGCACGCCAGGCACCCGCGAGGTCGTCGCCGTACTCACGGGGCGGCTCCTCGCTCAACAGCGCCACCGCCTCCGCCGCCCGGCGGGCGCCGACGCGCGGCGCCGCGTCCAGCAGGGCACGGGCGAGGCGCGGATGCAGGCCCACCCGCGACATCCGCGTGCCGCGCTCCGTCGCACGGCCCGTCTCCGGGTCCACCGCGCCCACCGCCACCAGGACGTCCCGCGCCGCCGCCATCGCGCCGCCCGGCGGGGGATCGAGGAGAGCGAGCCCGGACGCGTCAGGATCGCCCCAGCAGGCCGCCTGCAACGCGAACGCCGCGAGGTCGGCCACCTTGATCTCGGGGGCGGGAAAGCGTGGCAGCCGCCCGTCCTCCGCCTCCGCCCAGCACCGGTACACCGCCCCCGGCGCCTCCCGCCCGGCCCGGCCCGCCCGCTGCCGTCCGGCCGCCTGCGAGGCCCGCACGGTCGCCAGCGCGCTCAGCCCGCGCGCGTGATCGACCCTCGGCTCCCGCGCGAGCCCCGAGTCCACGACGACCCGCACCCCCGGCACCGTCAGCGAGGACTCCGCCACGGAGGTGGCGAGCACCACCCGCCGCCCGTCCGACCCGGCGAGCACCGCGTCCTGCACCGCGGCCGGAGCCCGCCCGTGCACCTGCAGCACCTCCACCCCGCCGAGCCCCGCCAGCTGCCCCGCCACCCGCGCGATCTCACCGACCCCGGGCAGGAAGCACAGGACGTCCCCGTCCCGCTCGGCCAGCGCTCTGCGCACCACCGACGCCACATGGGTCAGCAGCGCCGGATCGACCCGCATCCCGTGCGGCGGCCGCACCGCGCGCGGGGGCGGCGCCCACACGACCTCCACCGGGTGCGCGACGCCCCGCGCCTCGACCACGGGCGCACCCCCGAGGATCCGCGCCCAGCCCTCCGCGTCGGTCGTCGCCGACGCCGCGACCAGCCGCAGCTCGGGCCGCAGCGCCGCCCGCACGTCCACCAGGAACGCCGCCACCGTGTCCGCGTCCAGATGCCGCTCGTGGCACTCGTCGAGGACCACGACGTCCACGCCGGCCAGCTCCTGGTCCCGCTGCAGCCGCTGCAGCAGCACCCCCGTCGTCACGACCTCCACGCGCGTGCGCGGGCCCACCACGCGCTCACCGCGCACCGTGTAGCCGACGCTGTCGCCCACCTTCTCGCCGAGCAGCCACGCCATGCGCCGCGCGGCGGCCCGGGCGGCGATGCGGCGCGGCTCGGCGACGACGACACGGCGTACGCCGTCATGGGCGCCCGGCACGTCGACCAGGCCCGCGAGCGCCAGCGGCACCAGCGTCGTCTTGCCCGTGCCGGGCGGCGCGCAGAGCACGGCGCTGCCCGGCCCCTCCAGAGCGGCGGAGAGACCGGGCAGCGCGTCACGTACGGGGAGGTCCAGGGCTGCGTGGTTACGGATCACATGTTCAGTCTCGTACGCATACGTAGATGGCCGTCCCCGGGATCAGGTTTCCGCGCAGCGGGGACCAGCCGCCCCACTCCTGCGTGTTCCAGGCGGGCCACTCCGGCTCCACGATGTCGACGAGCCGGAACCCGCCGGCCACGATGTCCCGCACCCGGTCGCCGATCGTCCTGTGGTGCTCCACGTAGACGGCGTTGCCCTCGTCGTCCTGCTCCACATAAGGAGTGCGGTCGAAGTAGGAGGCCGCTACGGAGAGGCCCTCCGGACCCGGCTCGTCCGGGAACGCCCAGCGGATGGGGTGGGTCGCGGAGAAGACGAACCGCCCGCCGGGCCGCAGCACGCGGCGCACCTCCTTGAGGACCTGCACGGGGTCGGCGACGAACGGCATCACGCCGTAGGCGGAGCAGACGAGGTCGAAGGAGCCGTCCTTGAAGGGCAGCACTCCCGCGTCGGCCTGGACCAGCGGTACGTCCCCGCCGATCCGCAGCGCGTGCTGGAGCTGGCGGTGCGAGAGGTCGAGGGCGACGGGGCGCGCGCCCTGCGAGAGCAGCCAGCGCGAGCACTGGGCGGCACCGGCGCCGATCTCCAGGACGTCCTTGTCCTTGAGGTCCTCCGGCGGACCGAGTAGCTCCGCCTCCACCTCGTCGAGCCCCTCGGGGCCCCACACGAAGCGGTCGTCCCCGAGGAACGTGCCGTGCTCGATCTGGTAGTCGTCGGCATTCCGGTCCCACCAGCCGCGGTTGGCGCGGCTGCTCTCCGTGACGTTCGCGTGACGCCTGGTGGCCTCGGGCTCGGACGGCTCGGATTCTTGGATGATCGGCTCCATCGTCATAATCTTCCGTGTCTTCTGCGTACCCCGGTCGAACCTCGCCGCGGAGGGCCGCGGAGGGGCGCGGTGCGGCCCGTGTGGCCTCAGGCGACAGGTTTTGTGCCGGGTATGCGGCGTTCCGCCCCGGGTGTGCGCCTTCGCGCATTGACCCTGTCCGGCTGCCCCCGTATGCTACAAGTTGCGCTGCGAGCCTGCGCTCCTCAGACATAGCAGGCTGCGCTCGCGTCTGTTGTATGTCCCCTCGGTTGTCGAGGCGCCTTCCCTTGCCGGAAGCCGCGCCTCCTAGGCTGTCCGGCTTCTGCAGAGCGAAATCGGCTCCCGGCGTTGCAGTACCTACGACTTCAATGTCCGTACCGGAGCCCTAACCCACATGACGAGCAGCACCGAGACCACCGCCACCACCCCGCAGGTAGCGGTCAACGACATCGGTAACGAGGAAGCCTTCCTCGCCGCGATCGACGAGACGATCAAGTATTTCAACGACGGCGACATCGTCGACGGCGTCATCGTGAAGGTCGACCGGGACGAGGTCCTGCTCGACATCGGTTACAAGACCGAAGGCGTCATCCCGAGCCGCGAGCTCTCGATCAAGCACGACGTCGACCCGAACGAGGTCGTCAAGGTCGGCGACGAGATCGAGGCCCTGGTTCTCCAGAAGGAGGACAAGGAAGGCCGTCTGATCCTGTCCAAGAAGCGCGCTCAGTACGAGCGTGCCTGGGGCACGATCGAGAAGATCAAGGAAGAAGACGGCATCGTCACCGGTACCGTCATCGAGGTCGTCAAGGGTGGTCTCATCCTCGACATCGGCCTCCGTGGCTTCCTGCCGGCCTCCCTCGTCGAGATGCGCCGCGTCCGCGACCTCCAGCCCTACGTGGGCAAGGAGCTTGAGGCCAAGATCATCGAGCTGGACAAGAACCGCAACAACGTGGTCCTGTCCCGCCGTGCCTGGCTTGAGCAGACCCAGAGCGAGGTCCGCCAGACCTTCCTCACGACCCTGCAGAAGGGCCAGGTCCGCTCCGGCGTCGTTTCCTCGATCGTCAACTTCGGTGCGTTCGTGGACCTCGGTGGCGTCGACGGTCTCGTCCACGTCTCCGAGCTTTCCTGGAAGCACATCGACCACCCCTCCGA
Organism: Streptomyces sp. NPDC050732; assembly: GCF_040654255.1. NCBI lineage: Bacteria > Bacillati > Actinomycetota > Actinomycetes > Kitasatosporales > Streptomycetaceae > Streptomyces > Streptomyces sp. NPDC050732. The sequence continues at coordinate 901 of NZ_JBFAHP010000054.1, read as the reverse complement.
GGTTGTCGAGGTCGGCCAGGAAGTCACCGTCGAGGTCCTCGACGTGGACATGGACCGCGAGCGTGTCTCCCTGTCGCTCAAGGCGACGCAGGAAGACCCGTGGCAGCAGTTCGCCCGTACGCACCAGATCGGGCAGGTCGTTCCCGGTAAGGTCACCAAGCTCGTTCCGTTCGGTGCGTTCGTGCGCGTCGACGAGGGCATCGAGGGCCTGGTCCACATCTCCGAGCTGGCCGAGCGCCACGTGGAGATCCCGGAGCAGGTCGTCCAGGTCAACGACGAGATCTTCGTCAAGGTCATCGACATCGACCTTGAGCGTCGCCGGATCTCGCTGTCGCTGAAGCAGGCCAACGAGTCCTTCGGCGCCGACCCGTCGGCCGTCGAGTTCGACCCGACCCTGTACGGCATGGCCGCGTCCTACGACGACCAGGGCAACTACATCTACCCCGAGGGCTTCGACCCCGAGACCAACGACTGGCTCGAGGGCTACGAGACCCAGCGCGAGGCCTGGGAGACCCAGTACGCCGAGGCGCAGCAGCGCTTCGAGCAGCACCAGGCTCAGGTCATCAAGTCCCGCGAGGCCGACGCCCAGGCCGAGGCCGAGGGTGCGGCGGCTCCGGCCGGCGCCGCTCCGGCCGCGTCCAGCGGTGGCGGCGGCGGTTCGTACTCCTCGGAGTCGGACGACAACTCCGGCGCGCTGGCTTCGGACGAGGCGCTTGCCGCGCTGCGTGAGAAGCTCGCCGGCGGCCAGAGCTGAGGCTCGCCTCTAGGCGGTTGTAGCTGAACGGCTGCGGCGGGGGCGGGGCCCCCGGGGGGGGGGGGGGGGCGCCCGGGGGGGGATGGGGGTCGGGGGGTGGGGGGGGGGCAGGCAGAAAACAAGAAGACAACACAGAAAAAGACAAAA
>NZ_JBFAHP010000053.1:0-46478 GCF_040654255.1 Streptomyces sp. NPDC050732 | reverse complement strand
GTATGTGCGTACTCGCTATCCCTGCGCCACGCCTCAAGTCCAAAGGCGCCAGAGTGTGCTCGGTGCTCCGTTCGCACATACCCCCACGTCCCCTCCGGCGCACTCGCGGCTGCCCGGCCGGTGGGGCACGGTGCGCAACCCCGCGGAGTGCATCGGATCGCAGGCGTAGGCCCCGATCGCCCCGCCCTTGCTCCTGCGGAGCGTCGCGGGGCAGAGCCCACCTGCCCGTCCTTACCCCCGCGGGCGGACGGGCCAGACCCCACCTGCCCGCCCTTACCCCCGCTGGACGTCGCGGGGCAAACGGGTGGGTGGGTGGGAAGCATCCGTCGCGGAGCGGCGGGCTCGGCGTTCCTGGCCCGGCGGGGCGGGGCCGGGTGGGTGGAGGGCGTGGAGGTGTGGGGGAGGGAGCGTTGTGGCCGGGCCTGCCCGGGATCTGACCGTGGCGGAGAAGGGGCCGGCCGAAGAGGAAGCCGTGACCTCGGAGGTCTCGCCCCGCAGCACGCACCGCACAACCCGCGCCCCCTGCGCCTCGGCCACCCGGACGGCCCCCGCGCACGCCCCTGCGGAGCCCGCCGCCCACCGTTCCGCCGCGGCGAGCGCCGCCAGGTCCGCCGCGCCGCCCGCCCGGTGCCGGACCGCGACGGCCTGTGCCATGGCGAGCACGGCGCCGCAGATCACGCCGAGGACGGCCATCACGACGACCACCCACACGGTGGCGGTCCCTCGGTCCCGGCCCGCGCCGCGCCACCTTCCGGATTTCATCCGCCCACCCCCACCGTCTCCTCCGCCAACGCCGCCGCCTCCGAGCGCAGACGCAGGCCCAGACCCAGCACCCGTGGGCCCGGCGCGTCCGCCACCACCTCGACCCGCACCAGGTCGCCCTCGCGTCGCACGGACACGCTCGCCCCGCGCGGCGCCGCCTGCCGTGCCGCCGCTGTGACGGCGCCGTCGGGGTCCTGTCGGGCCGCGGCGCGGGCTCCGGCCCGGGCCGCGTCCACACACTGGATCTGTGCGGACGCCGCCAGCAGAGTCCAGATCAGCGCCATGGTGAACAGCACCAGCGTCGGCAGCACCACCGCCGCCTCAGCCGTCACGAATCCCCGGTCCCTGAACCTCCGCCAGGGCTTCCCGGCGTCAGAACGGAACATCGAGCGCCTTCTCCACGACTGCCTGCAGTGCCGCTTTGACCTGCCCGCTCGTCACCACCTTGTAGAGCAGACCGGCGAAGCCCACCGCCGCGATCAGTCCCATCGCGTACTCGGACGTGACCATCCCTGCGTCCCTGCTCAGCCGTCGGCTGCGTCGGCCCCGGCGGCGCGTCGGTGTCCGTCCCTGGATCAGTTGTTCCCGCATTGCCAAGCTCCTTGCGTATCGCGTTGGTTGTTCGGTGCCAGTCGTCAGTTGTTCGGTGCCGGTGGGTCGGCTTCAGGCGTCAGGTGTCGTGCGCCTCACCTCGTGCACTCAGCCCGCGCTCAGCAGCCCCTCCGCCAGTCCGATCACCACCGGCAGTACTCCGATCGCCACAAAGGCCGGCAAGAAGCACAGGCCCACCGGTGCCGTCATCAGGACCGCTGCTCGTCGCGCTCCGGCCGTCGCCGTCCTGGCCCGTTCCGCCCTGATGTCCGTGGCCAGGCGGGCCACCGGGTCCGCTGCCGGTGCTCCGGAGTCGCCCGCCCGCTCCAGGAGTCGGGCCAGTGGCGCGGCGCTGGGTATGGCGGCCAAGTGCCGCCAGGCGTGCGCTGGTTCGCTGCCCAGCCTCACCTCCGCCGCGCCGCGTGCCAGTCGCGCGCCGACCGGGCCCTGCAGGGATTCCCCGACCGCCTGAGCCGCCGATACCGGGCTCGCCCCCGCTGCGACACAGGCCGCCAGGAGGTCGGCCGCCAAGGGGAGTTGTCGTGCTGATTCCGGCGGCGGCGCGAGGGTGCCGTCCAGGGTCTGTGTGGCGGCTCGCTTTCGTTGGCGGTGCCGCCGGACCGCATAGCCGGCGGCTGCTCCGGCCAGCAGGCCCGGCCATCCGCCCACCAAGGCGTAGGCAGCGCTCGCCGTGCCTGCCAGGAGGAGCCACTCGCGGGATCCGGGTGTTCGTGGCGCTCGGCTGGGCGCAGGCCGCTCTTTCTGTATGTTCAAGGCCTTTGCCGCTCTGCGGCGAAGCGTTCTCTCGCGTCGCGCCGCCAGCGCTGTCAGCGCGAGCCAGAGCACGGCCGCGATTTCCCACACGGTCACCCCCAGCCTGTGGAAAACGTTCATCGGTCCTCCGCCCCTCGTACGATGCGCAGCGCCCACCACACCCCGGCGCACTCCAGCACTCCGCCCGCCGCCAGACACGCCAGCCCCGCGCCCGTGTGGAGCAGCACCCGCAGCGGCTCCGCCCCGAGTGCGCTGCCCATCAGCAGGCCCAGCACCGGCAGGCCGGCGAGCATGACGGCTGTCGATCTGGCGCCCGCCAACTGGGCGCGCAGGTCGGAGCGTTGGTCGCGCTCGGCGCGCAGTGCGGCCTCCAGCCGCTCCAGTCCGGCGGCGAGTCCCGCACCGCGGTCCACCGCCACCCGCCAGCACGCCGCGAGCCCCAGCAGGCCGTCGGCGCCCGGCTCTTTCGCAGCCTGTCGCAGGGCCTCCGGCACATCTCCGCCGAACTGCGCCGCCGCAAGCACCGCACTTCGGGCGGCGCCGGATCCCACGCCCGCGTCGGATCCGTCCAGGGCCAGTCGCAGTGACTCCCCCGGCTGCCGTCCGGCCCGCACCTCGCCCGCGATTTCACCGCACAGTGCGATCACCGCTTCGCCCCGGCGCTCCCGCTCCCGGCCCGCGTCCCGGGCGCGCCGCACGCGTGCCGCGACCGGCACCCCTGCCGCGCCCACGACCAGCGGCACCACGGACTCCCCCAGCAGCGAGACCACCGCCCCGGCTGCCAGGCACCACCATTCGTGGCCCACCCGGCCGCGCCCCGCCGCGACGATGCGGTGCCAGGGCCGGGGTCGGGGTGGGTGTGATACCTCGCTCGCGAAGAGGGAGTGTGCGCGTCGGGCTTCGTGGTTCCGGCGGCCGATCAGCCAGGCCGCGCCTCCGGCGCAGAGGGCGGATGCCCACATCGAGGTGTTCATCGGGCTCCGTCCCAAGTTGTGGCCGTGAGCAGGGCGTTCAGTTGCCGCCAGCCCCGCTCGTGGGTGAAGGACGTCTCGCCCCAGCGCAGTGCCGGTACGGTTTCCACCAGGCCGGAGTCCGCTCGCTCCAGCACGTGCACCTCGGCGATCCGGCGGCGGCCGGCCCGGTCCCGTACGAGATGGATCACCACCGACAGCGCGGCCGCCAACTGGCTGTGCAGGGCTGCTCGGTCGAGTCCCGCCGCCGTCCCCAGGGCTTCCAGGCGGGCGGGTACGTCCGACGCGGCGTTGGCGTGGACCGTGCCGCAGCCGCCTGTCGGACGCGAGAAAAGAGTTCAGCCCCCAAGGTTTCTACCTGGGGGCTGAACTCTTTTCTGCGCAGTTGAGATCGTCAATCTGCGCACTGATCAGTTCAGTGCGCAGATCGGCTACAGGCTGTCGCGGATGACTCCCCGGTCCATGAGCATCTCGGACAGCCGTGGAGGCAGTAGCTGTCTCTGGTGCCATGGCAGGTATTCGGGTTCAGACCCCCATGCCCGCCCGTGCTTAACGATCTTGCCGTATGCAAGCTCGACGAACTGTTCCGACGCGGCGTGTCGACTCTCCCCGGTAACGAGACGGAACCCGAGGTGTATGGCACCTGCGACCAGTAACGGGTGAGCGACGTCGTAGTAGGCCGTGGGGCCTTGGCTGAGAGATGGGCTCTGGGATGCGCCCTCCTCATTCGCACTGGCAATGGCAGGGTCCGCGTCGTGGAACATGTCCGGTGAGCGGAACTTGAGGATGAGATCGACGAGCAGGGGGAAGAGGAACAGTCGCAGTGCCGATCTGGCGCCAGGCTGTACGGTCGGGCTGCCCTCGAAGCCGTAGTCGATCGACTTCTGGATGCTGAGCAGTACAGGGTCGGTGACCGGGGTGGACGGGACTTCGGTGAGCGGGTGGCTGCAGCGACTGCTCCGACGCACGGAAATGGAGTCGTGGAAGCGCCGCCCCGGGCAAAAGAGGCGCCTGTCTGCTGGCCCAGCCCTGATCCAGTCCTGGGGCTCGTAGCATGTGGGGCAGACGGCAGACAGAAATACCTCGTGGTCAGTGCAGGCGTACGACCATGCGCTCTTCCAGCGCAGGTACCAGCGGCCGTTGCTCTCTTTGAGGCATAGCGGGCACCAGCGGGAGTGATCGCGCAGGAGGAAACGGTCACGGATGAAACTGAGCGCGCCTGCATGCCACTCGTCTTGCAGATCAGCGAGTGCCGGTAGCGGCTGGTCGGTGTAGCGAGCCAGGCGCATGCCGTTCAGGACCTCTGCGCGGATGCCGGTGGCAGCGTGGATCTGCTGCAGTTCCCGGCCAGTGAGGCCGGCGTCCAGCCGGGCCATTGAAGCGGTCCGCGATTTCCGGAGCCGCCACGCGTCGACCACCAGTTGGTTTGGATAGCAGCGGCTGTCGCGAGCGACGGCGTCCACCCAGCTGGTGAAGGATTCTCCCGGCACCGGGACGGGCACGCGAGGCATCCGTCGGGGCTGGCTGACCGCTGGGGGCCGCGCTGTCTCCGCCGTCGAAGGCACTGCCTGAAGGCGGCGTGCCTCTACGGCGTGCTCGGGAGCAGGCTCACCGCCGTACGGCTGGCGTACCGAACGCTGGTGCACCGGGGACGCGGTGCTCATCGTCAGCTTGCCGCCGGCTTCGTTCGTACCGGTGTCGTCCTACGGCGCTGTCGGACGACGTTCCGGTACGTGGCCTGGGCGTATTCGCTGATCTCGACCCGGTCCATGAGCTTGCGTGTGACCGCTTCTTCTTCGCTCATGACGGCTTCGATCGCGGATTCGCGAAGCAGGTCGGTCAGAGCGCAGATACTGCCGTCGGTCCTGTCGTAGAGGTACTGCGACAGTTTCACCAACTGGCCGGGCTTGTGCCGGTAGAGCACGAGGGTGTCTTCGAGGGCTTTGACGGTCTGTGCCCACTCCAGCTTGTCCTTGTCGGTCGTGCAGCCGAACTTGCGGACCGCGTGGTGTGTGTACCGCCCTGAGGTCTGAGTGGCGCGTGAGGCGGCCTGTCCTTCGAGGAACAGCCCGGACTTCTTGAGGTCGACTCCGGTGTAGACGAAGGTTGCTGCGGTCTTGTTGGCGATGTACTTCAAGTGGTCGTTGACCACCCGTCCTTCCTTCGCCGACAGGTCGAGGAAGTGCACGTCGTCAATGATCACAAGTTCGGTGCCGACGTCCGCCAGGACGGACAGCACATGGTTGGTGATGTCCGTCTGAGTTCCGCGGCCGCGCTGCACCATGCCGAGGTAGTCGGCCAGGAGGACGGACAGGTCCTTGGGAGTGGCTCGGGCCGGGATGCTGAGGTAGACGACCGGGGTGTAGTCGATGAGCATCCCGTTGGCCTCGTAGCCCTCCCGGAACTTCTCCGGGTACTTGCGGCGCAACCGGTTCTCGTGGCGTGCGGCGAAGAGCTTGACCAGGGTGGACTTGCCGACAGTCGGCGGCCCGTCGAAGACAAGGCCCGCTCTGGCTCCGGCAGGCCGCTCGGCATTGGCCTTCATCCTGCGCTTGATGAGGTAGTGCAGGCGCTTGACCTGCTCGGTGTCGATGATCGCGAGTGCGCTGTGGTAGATGTCGCGGTCCTCGTTTAGGTCGTCCCTATCGTCCTGCGACAGCTTCAGATAGACCTGGTACGGCGGCATGGTGGGACGCTCGGGCGGCCGGTTGTCGCGGTAGCGCCGCCACTCTTCCTTGGTGTGGGGTTCGGCCAGGCCGGGGTGTCGGAAGATGCTCATGAGAGGCTCCTAGAGGGCGTCGGGGTCCCAGACCTCTGCGGCCGTGACCTTGCTGAGATCGATCTCGCCCCACTCGCTGGGCGCCTCGTCCTCCTCCGGCGCGTCGGGGACGACGGCCAAGGGCGGGTGGTTGTCCACGGGGGCTTCGCCGCGTTGCATGTCGCGGCTTTGCGCCGTGCCGCGGTGTTCGTCGCGGGTGTGGCGCTTGCGGTCGCTGCGCGTCCATGTCTCGGGAGCGTCTGTGCGGTTCTGCAGGTCGGTGAGGGCTTGGGCCACCGCGTCCTGGTCCTCGGGGGTACGGCCGCGCAGAGTGATGAGCCGTTTGGCTTCCCGCAGGGTGATGTCCGTGAACGGCTGGTGTTCTCCGAGCGCGTGGGTCCAGCGCAGGACGTGCCAGCGGCCATCCGCGGGATCGAGGAAGTAGGCGTGCAGCAGGTTTCGGGGGTCGTAGCGGATGGGCCACAGGCCGTCGGGATACGGCGCCTTGGCCCTGCGGTAGCGGTAGAGGATGTCCGCGTTGTAGGTCAGGTGGTTCAGTTCGACGCCGTAGGGGTGGATGGCGCGCGGGGCGATCGGCAGCAGTTCGAAGTACACGTTGGGTTCGCGGGGGCAGTCGACGTATCCGGCCGAGCCGAGCGCCATGGTGTACGCCTCGTTCGGGGAGACGCGCAGGTCCGGAAACCCGTGCAGGGTGAGCCCGCGGTGATGCTTGCGCTGGTAGACGGCGATGACGTATTCGGCGAAGAACTCGGTCAGCTCATCGATCGTCCAGCGGGCTTGGGCCTCGACGGTGCGGCCGCGGTGGGCGACGTTGAAGCCCTTGTATCCGGCGACGTGTTCGGCGAACTGTTCGCGGATGGTCTTGAAGAGCCGTTCCACGTGCGGCTTGTCGGTGGGCTGGAGCTTGCGGGCGTCCTGGAGGTCGATCTTCCAGCGGGTGCAGGCACGCTGGACGACCTCGGACTTGTAGGGCTTGCCGTGGTCGTACAGCAGCGTCTCGGGGTAGATCACAGGCCGGGCGGCGGCTTCGGCCAGGCGGTCGTCCACGCTCAGCAGACGCTCGTAGGGGACGCGCAGCATGCGGTAGCGCAGGGCGTCGGACCAGTCGGGCCGCATGATCTCCGGCGTCATGACGTCGGCTAGGAGCAGGCCGATGTCGATGGCCTTGGTGCCTTCGGGGGTCAGCCGCCAGGCGAGGATGGAGCGTGTGGCCACATCGAGGGCGACGGTGAGTTCCACGCGGATGGTGGTCGCGGTGCCGGGGTCGTAGGCGAGGACGTCGAGTGGGGTGGTGTCGAGCATGACGACTTCGCCGGGGCGGGTGGCGATCACGTTGCCGAAGGGCCGGTCGGGCTGGTTGGCGGCCGAGGCCCGCTGGTAGGCGGGGGCGGAGGGGCTGATGTCCAGCAGATAGGCGACTGCGCGGCGGAAGGTGTCCCGGCCGGGCAGTGGGACGGTGCCGGGGCCGTGTTCGGTATCCAGGCGGTTTTGGGTGCGGCGGTAGAAGCGGTTGCCGATGGTCGCGGAGCTGTCGGCGCGTTCAGCGGCTGCCTGGTCCCGGATGGCCTGGATCACGCGCGCGTCGAGGTTCTTCAGGGGGTTGCGGATGCGGGCCTTGCGCTTGTCCACCAGTCCCCACAGGCCGTTTTCCGTGCGCCGTTTCCACAGTTTCCACAGCCAGCGTTCCGTCACGCCCAGTTCCTCGGCTTTGGCCTGGATGCGGGCGACTTGGGGCCGGGTGGGGTCGTAGAGCGGGCGGGGTTCATCCGGCCTGGCGCTGAGCGGGTCACCGGAGCGGTACCCCGTCATGGCCTCCAGCAGATGCCCCTCCATCTCCAGGGCGGCCTGCTTTGCAGTGTCGTCCAGGCCCTCCAAGATCCCGGCCGGATCGATGTTGCCGAGGTCGGCATCCCCCGTCGTGTCGGGCGGGGGCTCAGCGGCAGCACGGAAGGTGGCGTCGGCGAGGAGGACGGCGAGCATGATGGTCTGTATCCGTCCGTTCTCCGAGCGCAGCCGTACGGTGGCCCCGTTGAGTCCGGCGACTTGGTGACGTTCTTCCTCGAACTCGATCCAGTCGGTGACGGCGAGGCGGTGGCTGGTCATGCGCTCCTCCGGGCGGGGGCGGCCTGGACGCGGGTGTGATCGCGCAGTGGGCGGGTCTGGTCAAAAGTGAGCTGGTGGTGCCACATCAGGTGGTAGACCACGGCACGTGCCAGTTCGGGGACGGGCTGGAAGCTCACCAATTCACCGATCGGCACGGGGTGTTGGGCGAGTTGCAGCAAGGGGCTGGTCAGGGCCTTCCCGGCTCGCAGGGGGCGGCGGTAGCCGGCGAGCCAGGAGACAGTGGCCCAGCGCAGTGGATCGGGTGTGCCCACCATGTCGTAGTCCCAGCCGAGCTGTTGAGACAGCTCGGCGGTCCGCCGGGCCTGGTGCACGACCTTGGGCTCCCCCATGCGGTTGTCATCCTTCACGTCCAGCAAGAGCGCCGATCCGTCGCGTCGGCGGACGAAGAGGTCGGGGGTGTGCTCCCAGGCTCCCTGGGCGTCTTGGGCCTCGATGGTGAAGGGCTGGGCGCTGAATGCGTGCACCGCGGGGTCGAAGTCGAGCAGCTTCATCCACTTCGATTCGAGGTAGGACTCGTAGCCCACCATGCGGTCGGTGGTGGCCGCCCAGTAGTGGCCGGGGGTGTGCCGCTGTCCCGCGTAGGAGGGGATCTCCCGGGCGGGCTGTGCGTCCTCGAAGGCCACCGAGGCGGCCCGGCTCGCAGGAATGAGGCGTTCGGTGCCGCCGGGGTCGAGGTAGTGGATGTGGGCCCGGTGGGATGCCATGCGGATGGGGCGCAGGGTGCGGGGCCGGGGCGGGGTCATGTGGTTCCTTTCCGAGTCAGGCGGGCCCTTCCCCAGATGGTGAGGGCGTCGGCGGCGGGGGCGGGCAGGCGGGTGTGAAAGCGCCGCCAGCCCTCGCGTATCGACTCGGTGGTTGCGCGGTTCTCCCAGCCCAGGACGTAGGCGGGTGCTTCGCGGACGTCGCCGTTGGTGAAGTGCTGCCACACCCATGCGGCGGCGTGCCGCTGGCTCTGCCAGGTCACGTCGCGGCCCAGCGGGTGGAAGACCGGGGCCAGGTCGCGGTGGGGGATCTCGCGCAGGTCACAAAGTGCGGCCCGGCGGGCTGCGTAGTTGGTCAGGCCCCGCTCCTGCATGCGTTCAGCCGCTGTGCGGGCCGCTGTCCAGAAGGCGTCGGGGTCGGTGATCCGCTGGACGAGGGTGTCGGCGGCGCGGGCGGCTTTGCGTTCGTCCATGCCGAGCACGGTGGCGGCCTCGGTCCAACTGGCTGCCCCGGCCAGGCGGGCGAGCGCGAGTGCGGTCAGGCGGCGCCCCGAGGCTTCGGCAGTGCCGGGCAGATGGGCGGTCATCAGCGACTGGTAGTCATCCCGATCGGCCAGGTGCGGGATGTGCCGGGGTTCGAGGGCCAATGGCTCCGTGGCGGTCAGGGCTCCGGCGACGCGGGAGGGCCGCCGGCCGACGGCGGCCGCCATGCGATCGAGGACGGCAGGGCAGGGCATGTGCCGCAGTGGGTCAGTTCCCCCCAGGGCCCGCCGCAGCGCGGTCAGGCGCTGTGCCCACGGAGCGAGCTGGCGGGCACCGGATTCCACATGGGGGGCCTCCAGCACCGGGGAGGCGAGTGCGAGCGCGGCCAGTGCCTGGGCGGCAGTTGCGGGCATTGCCCCCAGCTGGCTGCCACCGCCTCCGCGCGGCCTGCTCGCACGCCGCTGCTGGTCCTGGCCGAATGCTTCGGCCACGAAGCCGGGTAGGTGCGCGAAGTCGTCCGCATCGGCGGCGAGCCGGGCCAGGGCGGTGAGATAGCGCAGGGCGGCGAACCAGTCGGCGCCGCGAACGGCTTCGCCCACCAGAGAGGCCGGCGAGCCTTCAGCGATGGCGAGTGCGCGTCGTTGAAGGGCTACCAGGGCCTCGGGGACGGCGGTGGTGGGAATGGCGGCCAGTGGCTGGCGGCACAGGCCGGCACGGCCTTTGGGGCCGTGCGGGGGCCGGTTGGCACACTCGCCCGGCTCGGGCAGCGGCGGGCGGGTCAGCAACCCGCGAGGAAGACGCTCGCTTCCGCGTAGCAGCCGTACTCCGCACGCCGGGCACACGTCGATGAGCAGGCACCGGTGAACTGGGCATACCGCGGCGATGCCGAGGCGCCACCACAGCGGCCACACCGGGCTTTCCGCCAGACAGGACGGGCAGGCCCGGCTCCAGGTCAGCAGCATCCATTCGTGGGCCACGGCCCGCAGGGACGCCTCCTGGGCCAGGTCGAGGCCGGCCAGGTCCAATGCGGTCCGGTCGTACCGGGCGAGTTGCATCTGGTGCAGTTCACGGGCCGTCAGCCCGGTCGCCTCCCGCAGGCCGCCGACGCTGACAGGGGTGAGCGCGATGCCAAAGAACTTCGGACGCGTGGTGGATGTCCCCTTTCGGCACTCCAGCCCCAGGGCATGAGCAGCCTGCCCCGGAGGGATGCCCAGCTTGGTCGCCACACGGTCCACCCAGGACGCAAATGCCTCACCGGAAACCGGCTTGGGGACCACCGGCAGGCGGCGGACACGGGGGACGGCGGTGGGACGCGAGAGGAACGGCCGGGAGGCAGGCAGCTCTGCTCGACCGTGCACTCCTGCTGCCACTTCACCCTCCCCCGCCTGTATGAAATATCATACAGCGATAGAGGGAGAGCTAAGTTCGTGACCATGGAGAACCCGAAGGGCACCGCATCGAGCCCGGCCAGCCGCGCGGTCTTCGGGCGGCGGCTGCGGGAGCTGCGGGAGCGTGCCGGGCTGACCCAGACCGCCACGGCCGCCCAGGCCGGGCTGAACCGGTCCTTCTATGCGGGGGTGGAGGCCGGGCGGACCAGCATTGCCGTGGACCGGCTGCCGGGCCTGGCCCGGACCCTGGGCGTCGAGGTCTCCCAACTGTTCAACGACGACGAGTGACATCCGCGTGACGGCTCAGCTGGTGTGCCGCACGTGCCCAGGCAGTGCGTGCAGCCCGTCAAGAGGGCCGGGATAGCAGGAGGGCCCGTTCGTCGTGGCCGGTAGCACGTAGCGGGCGAAGAAGTCGTCGCAAGACGCCGCCTCTGGTGATCCGCGAGACGCAGAGGGCCGACAGTGCGGCGCGGGGCCGCGACCGGTCCCCTGTTCCGGTCGCGGCCCCGCGTGTGGAGGTATGAGGTCGGTTACGAGCCGCAGCAGCCGCCCGCCGAAGCCTCGTCGGCCGCCGCCCCGGCCACGGCAGGGGCGGCAAGCGGGAGGAGCTGCGGTGCGGGCGCGCAGCAGCCGCCGTCGGACTGGTCGGTGGCTGGGGTGTCGAAGAGTCCGGCGCCGCCGCACACCCCGGTCTCGGGCAGGGTGAGTTCGACGCGGTCGGCGGATTCGAGGTCGCCGGCCAGGGCGGCGGTGACGGAGCGGACCTGCTCGTAGCCGGTCATCGCGAGGAAGGTCGGGGCGCGGCCGTAGGACTTCATCCCGACCAGGTAGACGCCCTGTTCTGGGTGGGCGAGTTCGCGGTGGCCGTGGGGGTAGACGGTGCCGCAGGAGTGCTGGTTGGGGTCGATCAGCGGGGCCAGTTCGACGGGCGCCTGGAGGCGCTCGTCGAGGCCCAGGCGGAGTTCATCGAGGAAGGTGAGGTCGGGGCGGAAGCCGGTGAGGACGATGACCTCGTCGACTGCGTCGAGTCGGCGGCCGTCCTCGCCGACAAGGATCAGGCGGCCGTCATCCGCCCGCTCGATCACCTCGGTGCGGAAGCCTGTGACCGCGTCCGCGTGGCCGTCGTCGACGGCGGCCTTCGCCGCCAGGCCCAGCGCTCCGCGGGCGGGGAGCTGGTCGGCCTCGCCGCCGCCAAAGGTGGAGCCGGAGATACCTCGGCGCAGGACCCACACCCCCTTCGTGCCCGCGCCGTCGTCGGCCTTGGCGAGGTCGGCGAGGTAGGCGAGGGCGGTGAAGGCGGAGGCGCCAGAGCCGATGACGGCGGTGCGCTTGCCCGCATACCGGGCGCGGACTGCCGGGTCCTTGAGGTCGGGGACGCGGTAGGTGATCCGGTCGCTCGCCGCCTTCTCGCCGAGAGCGGGCAGGCCGCTGCCACCGGCCGGGCTGGGGGTGGTCCAGGTGCCAGAGGCGTCGATGACCGCGCGGGCGAAGACGCGCTCCTCGCGGCCGTCGGTGGTGGTGACGTGCACGACGAAGGGCTGGGTTTCGCGGTCGGCGTCGACGACGCGGTCGCGGCCGGTGCGGGAGACGCCGGTGACAGTGGCGCCGAACCGGACGTGCTCGCCCAGGACGTCGGCGAGCGGCTGCAGGTACTGCTCGGCCCACTCACCGCCGGACGGGTACGTCGCCGGGTCAGGCTTGGTCCAGCCGGTGGGGGCAAGGAGCTTCTCGGCGGCCGGGTCGGTGACCTCGCCCCAGGTGGAGAACAGCCGCACGTGCGCCCACTCGCGCACCGCGGCGCCCGCGGACGCTCCGGCCTCCAGGACCAACGGCTGAAGGCCGCGTTCGGCGAGGTGGGCGGCGGCGGCCAGGCCCGTCGGGCCGGCCCCGACGATCACGACAGGCAGCTCGGTGATGGGCGCGTTCACGGCGACTCCTCTGTTTCGACGTCCGTCGATGGCTTGCGCCGCCAGGATGCCACCTGCTTCGATAGGCGTCAACATAGACATTCGTCGAATCGAGGGGTCTGGTTCATGGAGTACGTCGATGTCGCGGTTATCGGGGGCGGGCAGTCCGGGCTGGCCGCCGCCCACGTCCTGCGTGAGCGGGGGCTGGTGCCGGTGGTGCTGGAGGCGTCCGGGCGGGCGACCGGGTCGTGGCCTGGCTACTACGACAGCCTCACGCTGTTCTCGCCCGCGGGGTTCAGCGCCCTGCCGGGGCTGGAGTTCGGCGGGGACGGGGACCGCTATCCGCACCGTGATGAGGTCGTGGACTACCTCACCCGCTACGCGGACCGGCTGGATGCGGAGATCCGTACCCACGCCCGCGTCGAGAGCGTGGAGAGTGATGGCTCCGGCTTCATCCTGCACACCGCCGACGGTCGCCGTCTGGGTGCGGCCGGGATCGTGGCCGCGAGCGGCGCCTTCGGCAACCCGCTGCGGCCCGACCTTCCGGGTCAGCAGGGCTTCGCCGGCGAGGTGCTGCATGTCGCCGATTACCGCAGCCCCGAGCGGTATGCGGGCAAGCGGGTCGTGGTGGTGGGCGGCGGCAACTCCGCCGTCCAGGTCGGCTACGAACTGGCCAAGGTGGCCGCGGTGACCCTGGCCACCCGCGCCCCGGTCTCCTTCCTGCCGCAGATCCGCGACGGCAAGGATCTGACCCACTGGCTGACGGCCACCGGCTTCGACCACCTGCCGCCGCACTGGCTGATCCACTACGTCGGCGGCACCCTCGTGCTCGACACCGGGGAGTACCGGGACGCCTTGGAGTCGGGGAGGCTTCAGCGGCGTCCCATGTTCACCGCCCTGGACGGCGATGAGGCCATATGGGCGGACGGGAGCCGGGAGAAGGCCGACGTCGTACTGCTCGCCACCGGATACCGGCCCCACCTCGACTACCTGGCCAAGCTCGGCGCACTCGATGACCAGGGGGTGCCACTGCACGCGGGGGGCATCTCCGTCACCCGTCCCGGGCTGGTCTACCTCGGCCTGGAGTTCCAGCGGTCCTTCGCCTCCAACACCCTGCGCGGCGTCGGCCGGGACGCCGAGTACGTGATCGAGCCGCTGGCCGCACACGTCCGCAAGGCCCCGGCCGCAGCAGGCCTGTAACGGCCGAGGAGTGACCGGCGAGGGGGCGGCCCGCAATTTCGAGCGGCGCCGCCCCTCGCCCACTGATTCGACATGTGTCAACATAGATGCATGTCGAATACGAAGGTGCTGCCGCTGCTGGAGCCGGAGACCGCGGCGCCGTGCTGCCCGCCGCTGACCGAGCGGCCGTTCACCGCCGAGGAGGCGGAACGGACCGCGAAGATGTTCAAGGCGCTCGGCGACCCGGTCCGGTTGCGGCTGTTCTCCGCCGTGGCCTCGCACGAGGGCGGCGAGGCGTGCGTCTGCGACATCTCCGACGTCGGCGTCTCCCAGCCCACCGTCTCCCACCACCTGAAGAAGCTCAAGGAAGCCGGGCTCCTCACCTCCGAGCGGCGCGGCACCTGGGTCTACTACCGCGTCGAGCCGTCCGTGCTCGCCGCCATGGGCCAACTGCTGGTAGGCGCCTCGGCTGCGGCATAACCACACCCGGACTCCCGTCGGCGACGCCCAGGGACGCTGTGACGGCGGGCAGTTGCCAAAAGCGGTAGTAGACGAGGCGGGCGGTTGCCATCCTGGCGGGATGGAGGACGCAGAGGACCAGTTGAGTCTGCCCCGGCCCCGGTGGGCGAATGCCGAGACCGCTGTCTGGGGCGGTGCCAGTGAGGACGATCTCGCCCTTGCGGGCGGCTATCTGCGAGTGGCCGAGACCTCCGCCCGCCACTGGATCGAGCAGGGCCCGGACGACCTGCTGCCGCTGCCGATCCTCTACAACTACCGGCACAGCATCGAGCTGTCGCTGAAGTGGCTGATCCGCAAAGCTGCCCAATGTGCGCTGCGCGCGGACTACACGGGAGAAGAGGATCTCAGCCCCGGCCAGTTGGACAAGCGGCTGCGCACGCACAACATCAGGAAACTGGCGGACTGCCTCAACCGGTACCTGGCCCTGCTGGACCTTCCCGAGGTGGAACAGCACATCGATCCGGAGTCCTGGAGCCAGCTGAACTGGTTGGACAGCGAAGATGCGACAGGGGAGACCTACCGGTACGCCGTAGTCGGCCACGGCCCCGGCCGGACTCCCGCCCGGCCCGTGCAGCAGAACGTCAACTTCTACGAGCAGGTGAACGAGCTGCACAAGCTCGCGCACCTGCTGTGGGGCGGCTACTCGGCTCATCTCGGTGAGTACGAGAACTGGCAGATCGAGTACCTGGAGGCCATGGACACGGCCGGCTACTGAAGCGGTGCGGCCCTCGCTACGGGGTCGGCTTCTTGTGACGGGTGAGGAGCTCGGCGAAGAAGTCGGAGACGAGCTGCGGGCTGTCGGGCCGGGTGAGCTCCCAGCCGCCGAAGCGGTAGATCTCATAGCCCGCCAGCCGCAGGCGGCGGTCCTCGGCGACCATCTCCGAGTACAGCCGGGGCGAGGCCGTGTAGGTGGTGCGGCCGTCCGGTCCGGTGGGGTTCTTGGTGCCGTAATGGTGGACGCCGTCGACCTCGATCACGATGCGGGAGCGGTCGGGGGCCAGCAGCAGGAAGTCCATGCGCTCGCGGTGCAGGGCCCCGCTGTGTCCGCCGCTCTTGCGGGTGTAGGGGTCGTAGTGCAGGTAGACCTGCGGGATGAGGGCGGGCAGGTCGAACCCGTCCGGTTCGGCGTAGCGGGCGCAGTACGTGCGCAGGACCGTCTGCTCCGGCAGGGAATCCAGGGAGCGGTACAGCCGCCGGTACAGGGCATCGGCGGCCTCCGGCTCCTCGGCGGCCGGCATGTGGTGCGTCTGCCACCAGGTGACCATCTGCCGCCAGGTCAGGCCCTGTAACGGCAGCGGCTCCTTGTACACGAGGCAGTTCTCGGCGTTCCGGACGATCTCCACCTCGTTGCTCACCGCGTCCCGCAGCACGATCTGCGGCTTCGGGCCGACGGCCGCGAAGATGAGGTTCTTGAAGGTGCCACGGGGGCCGTTCTTGAACCGCTGCTCGTACTCGGCCTCCTGTTGGTCCTCCAGGGCCTGCCGGGTCGGCCCGAGCAGCTCTTCGATGCACTCGCGGCGTGCCTGCCAGCCGCCGCCCCCGGACATGTCGTTCTTGCGCCAGTAGTCGTAGAAGCCGCTGTGATGGCGAAACGGCAGCTGAGGCGGCTTAAGGCCCAACCGTTCGAGGACCGCCCGGTGCGCTTTGACGGCAAGGACGACTTCCTCGTCGTTCATGCGTTCGTCGTGGCGTGTGCCTCGGGCGACGAAGTCCTCGTGCAGCAGCCGGGTCAGTGCTACGGCTACGTCCAGGTCCGGGTGGGCGGGCAGGGGCCCGAACCGCAGGGACTCCAGCAGCTCGACATCCAGCTCCCACAGCTGGCACACCCATTCACCCGGCCTGTGGTCGGGCCAGTCCGGGTGCTCATCGGGCCTGCCGCGGAAGAAGTCATCTGTCTGCATGCTCGCGCATCCCCCTGCCCCACAGCGCTGTCGGAAGGAATTGTCGCTGGTGACCCTGACAAGGGGAACTGCACGCAACCGATGAACCGGGCGGTGGCAGCGAGGTGGCCGCTCCGGCGCCTACGTGAGCAGGCCGGTGACTTCGCGAACGGCGTCGCGGGCGGTGCGGCCGACGCCGATGAGGGTGGCCGAGGCCGGGCCGGTCCAGTCGCCGTAGCCGAGCAGGTGCAGCTGCGGCTCGCCGAGGACACGGGTGCCGTCGGTGGGGATGCGGCCGCGCGGCCCGCGCAGATCCAGCGGAGCGAGGTGGGACAGGGCCGGGCGGAAGCCGGTGCACCAGATGACCGCGTCCGCGCCGACCGCGCTGCCGTCGGCCCACCGGACGCCGTCGGCGGCGAGCCGGGCAAACATCGGCCTCGCGGCCAGGAGTCCGGCGTCACGAGCGGCGCGGACGGGCGGTACGGCCACGATGTCGCCGAGCGAACCCACGCCGCCGGTGTCGGTATGGCCGGCGTCGAGGGCGCGGCGGCGGGCGGTGGCGACATCGAACAGGGCGCGGCCGTCGATGTCGTCGGGCAGGAAGCGAGGCGGGCGCTGGGTCACCCACGTCACCTCGATGCGGCCATCCAGAGCGAGGTCGGCGGCGATCTGTGCCCCGGAATTGCCGCCGCCGACGACAATGACGCGCTGTCCGGCGAAGTCGGTCGGCCAGCGGTAGTTCACGGTGTGCAGCTGCCGCCCGGTGAACTCTTCGCGGCCGGGGACGGCGGGGAGGAAGGGCCGCGACCAGGTCCCGGTGGCACTGATGACCGCGCGGGCGCGCCAGGTGCCGGAATCCGTCTCGATCAGCAGCCGGCCTGCGTCGCGGCGTACGGCGTCGACCCGGGTGCCGCGCTGGACGGGCAGGCCGTAGCGCTTTTCGTAGTCGGTGAGGTAGTTCACCACGTGCACGGCATCCGGGTACGTCTCGCCCGCCTGGGCGGGCATGAGGCGGCCGGGCAGTGAGGAGTGCTCCGCTGGGGAGAACAGGTGCAGCGAGTCCCACATGTGCTGCCAGGAGCCGCCCGGCGCCGCCTCGGCGTCCAGGACGGTGAAGTCCAGACCGCCCTGGCGGCGCAGGTGGTAGCCGGCGGCGAGCCCCGCTTGGCCGCCGCCGACCACCACCACATCCGTCTGCTGTGTCACGGGGACGTCGTCACCGCGTCGGCGGCGAACTTCCTTCGCCAGGCGAGCGCGACGTAGACGAGACCGATCAGTACGGGAACTTCGATGAGCGGGCCGACGACGCCCGAGAGGGCCTGGCCGGAGGTGACGCCGAAGGTGGCGATGGCGACCGCGATGGCGAGTTCGAAGTTGTTGCCCGCAGCCGTGAACGCCAGGGTCGTGGTGCGGTCGTAGGCCAGGCCCAGACCCTTGCCGAGGAGGAAGGTGCCGAAGAACATGATCGCGAAGTAGACCAGCAGCGGCAGCGCGATCCGGGCGACGTCCAGCGGCTGCGAGGTGATGGTCTTTCCCTGGAGGGCGAAGAGGATGACGATCGTGAACAGCAGCCCGTAGAGGGCCCACGGGCCGATCTTCGGAAGGAAGCGCTGCTCGTAGCCTTCGCGGCCCATCTTCTTCTCCCCGACGCGGCGGGTGAGGAAGCCGGCCAGCAGCGGGACGCCCAGGAAGATGACCACGTTCAGGGCGATCTCCCACATGGAGATGTCCAAGTGCTCGCCGTCGCCCAGGCCCAGCCAGCCGGGGAGCAGGTCGAGGTAGAACCAGCCCAGCAGGCCGAACGCGATGACCTGGAACACGGAGTTGAGGGCCACCAGCACGGCCGCGGCTTCGCGGTCGCCGCAGGCGAGGTCGTTCCAGATGATCACCATGGCGATGCAGCGGGCGAGGCCGACGATGATCAGGCCGGTGCGGTACTCGGGCAGGTCCGGCAGGAAGATCCACGCCAGGGCGAACATGACCGCGGGTCCGAGGATCCAGTTGATGACCAGGGAGGAGATCATCAGCTTGCGGTCGCCGGTGACGGCGTCCAGCTTGTCGTAGCGGACCTTCGCCAGGACCGGATACATCATGATCAGCAGGCCGAGCGCGATCGGCAGGGAGATCCCGCCGATCTCCACCTTCGCCAGCGCGTCATTCAATCCCGGGATCGCGCGCCCCAGGCCCAGGCCGACAGCCATGGCGATGAGGATCCACACGGCGAGGTAGCGGTCGAGGGTGGAGAGCTTCTTGACGATCGAGTCGTCCCCACCGCCGGCCGGAGCGGGGGCGGAGGTGGGCTCGGTGGAGGTCACGGGCAGGCCCTCTTGTTTTCGGCGGCGGTACGGGCGGAGTTGGCCAGGTCGGCGAACTGCTCGGAGAGGCCGGTCAGGACCTCGGGCTTGAGCTTGTAGTAGGTGAAGCGGCCGCAGGGCTCGGTCTCCACGATCCCGGCCTCGCGCAGCACCTTCAGGTGGTTGGACAGGTTGGTCTGCTTGGCTCCGGTCTCCTCGACCAGGTGGGTCGTGCAGAGCGTCTCGCGCGCCAGCAGGGTCACGATCTGGAGGCGGAGCGGATCGCCCAGCACCCGGATCACGTCAGGATCGACTGAAGTCAGCATGCACTGATACTCTCACATCATCGCCCGCTGATACCAGCGGGGGCTGAAGTCATTGGCGGCTGGGTTCCGCCATGCGACGAGAGAGAACGATCACTATGGCCGACAAGCCGTCCGTCCTGTTCGTCTGCGTCCACAACGCCGGCCGCTCCCAGATGGCCGCAGCGTGGCTGACCCACCTGGCCGGTGACCGCGTCGAGGTCCGCTCCGCCGGCTCCGCCCCCGGCGACCAGGTCAACCCGGCCGCCGTCGAAGCCATGGCCGAGGTCGGCATCGATATCTCCCAGGAGACACCGAAGATCCTCACCGTCGACGCGGTGAAGGAGTCGGATGTCTGCATCACCATGGGCTGCGGCGACACCTGCCCGGTCTTCCCCGGCAAGCGCTACCTGGACTGGCAGCTGGAGGACCCGGCCGGTCAGGGCGTGGCGGCCGTGCGCCCGATCCGCGACGAGATCAAGACCCTCGTCGAGGGCCTGATCGCCGAGATCGCCCCGGCAAAGCCGGGGGCGACGGCGTGAGCGGGATACGCGAGGTCGTCATCATCGGCTCGGGCCCCGCCGGCTACACCGCCGCTCTCTACACCGCCCGCGCCCAGCTCAGACCCTTGCTGTTCGGCAGCTCCATCTTCGTCGGCGGGTCACTGACCACCACGACGGAGGTCGAGAACTTCCCCGGCTTCCCCGAAGGGGTCGACGGCCCGGCCTTGATGGAGAACATGCGGGCCCAGGCCGAGAAGTTCGGCGCCGAGATGGTTGACGACGACGTCGTCGAAGTGGACCTGACCGGCGACATCAAGCTCCTCACCGACTCCGCGGGCACCGTCCACCGGGCGAAGACGGTGATCATCGCGACCGGCTCCGGCTACCGCAAGCTCGGTCTGCCCAACGAAGACGAGCTGTCCGGCCGCGGCGTCTCGTGGTGTGCGACCTGCGACGGGTTCTTCTTCCGTAACCGCGACATCGTCGTGGTCGGCGGCGGCGACACCGCCATGGAGGAAGCCACCTTCCTCACCCGCTTCGCCGAGTCGGTCACCGTCGTCCACCGCCGCTCCACCCTGCGTGCCTCGAAGGTCATGCAGGACCGGGCCTTCGCCAACGACAAGATCTCCTTTGTCTTCGACAGCGAGATCGCCGAGATCAAGGAGACGAACGGCATGCTCGGCGGTGTCGTTCTGCGCGACGTCCTCACCGGCGCCACCCGCGACCTGGACGTGACAGGGCTGTTCATCGCGATCGGCCACGATCCGCGGACCGAGCTGTTCACCAGCCAGCTCGACCTGGACGCCGAGGGCTACATCACCGTCGCCGCCCCGACGACTCGCACCAGCCTGCCCGGCGTCTTCGCCGCTGGCGACGTCGTCGACCACACCTACCGCCAGGCCATCACCGCCGCAGGCACTGGAGCAGCGGCCGCCCTGGACGCCGAGCGCTATCTCGCTTCCGGCCACACGGCGCAGACCGAGCCGGAGACCGCCGCGATCCCTGCTTGATCCGTGCAACGACGCGTGGCCTTTTCCCAGGGGATCCTCATGGACAGGACGGTGAGGGTGCCACCGCCCTGGGGGCCCGCCGAAGGGTCCGGTGACCTGCGATGGCTGCATGAAGTCACGCGCTGATCCTTCTCAGCGTCCCAGCCTCGAACTGGGCCGAACCGGGGGCAGCGGTGTAGGTCACCCATCCGCTGAGGTCAGGGCCTCGAAGGCGTGCTGGAGAACACGGGCGGAGGGACGGCGGCCGGGACCGGTCTGGAGGCCCGAGGTGAGGATGTCCTCGAACGCGGCGAACGGCCAGGGACGCGTGTGCGCCCACGGCTTGACCTGGCCCAGGGCGAGTTCCTTGCGCAGTTTGGGGGTGGACTGTGTGGTGTCGCGGGTGCTGATCGGGTAGGTGCCGGTCCAGCAGGCGTAGATCACCGCGCACAGGGACCACACCTCGGAAGCTGTGGTGAGGGGCAGGTCGTCGGCCGGTGTGGTGGTGAGGCGGGCATGGGCGAGCTCGGGGGACATGAACCAGTCGTAGGCGCCCCGGTAGACGACGGGCCCGGTGCCGGGCTGGCGGTCGGGGGCGTGGGCCATGGCGAAGTCCAGCAGTGTGGCGCCGTGGTCGTTGAGGATGAAGTGGACCTCTTGGAGGTCGCCGTGGCGCCAGCCGCCCGCGTGGAGGTCGGCGACGGCCTTGCACATGGCGGCCGCGTATGAGGCGGCCTGGGCGGCATCGGGGGCCTGGCGGAGCTTGGCGAAGGCCGTTTCGGCGTCGTCGCCGCCTACCCACTTCAGTGCCAGCCAGGAGCCCTTGCCGTCGTCGAGGGTGCCGTGGGCCTCGTAGAGGCCGGTCAGGGTGCCGTCGGCGGCCAGGGCGAGCAGAATCTCGGCCTCGACTAGGGCGAGCCGCTCGGAGTCCACATGCCCTTGCGGGTCCGTGCAGGGGACGGTGATCTTCAATGCGTACGGGCCGCGTACGGTCTCCACCCGCCACAGGCAGGTGCCGCGCCGCTCGGCGACGAGGACGGGGCCGGGCTTGGCCGCCTCCCCCCACACGGAAGCGATCAGACGGTGTGCGGTGGTGTAAGAGGAGGCAGTCACTCAAGATCCCGTTCGGCTGGTGCGTCAGCGGTCGTCCGAAGGGTCGAGAGTGTAGAGCGTCAGGTGCCGGGTCGAGTCACCTTTGAAGGGGCCGCCCTGCCAGTCGCCGTACTGGGCCTGGCGGCGCATCCCGGCGAGCCGGGCCATCAGGTCCAGCTCGGACGGCCACGCATAGCGGATGACCAGGGGGAGCATCGTCACCCCTTGAGGGGTGGTGAGGACCTCCTGGGAGCGCACGGTCTGGGTCACCGGGTCGTGCTGCATCGCCGACCACCGCACGTGCTCGTCGCCGACCTCGCGCACGCTCGTGCCCTGCACCTGGCCCGACTGCCAGTCCGAGACACGCGCCTCGACGGCGAACACCCCGCCGGGTGCCAGATGGCGGGCGGCGGCCTCGAAGCACGCCACCTGGTCCTCCTGGCTGGTGAGGGTGAACAGGGTCGAGGCCACCACGAAGATCAGCGCGAAGCGCTGGTCCAGGTCGATCCGTGTCATGTCGCCGACCAGGGCACGGGCCGGGAGAGCGCCCGTTTTGGCGTTGAACGCCTCCACCATCTTCGGAGAGGCGTCCAGGCCCGTGACGTCGGTGCTGAGCCGGGCCAGCTCGATGGCCACCAGGCCGGTGCCGCACCCCAGTTCAAGAGCAGGGCCGGGTGGGGCCAGCTGCCGCAGGCGGCTGGCGTCGTGCTGCGGGTTACGGCCGGTGGACAACGCGTCATAGTGCGGGGCCCACTGATCCCACCGCTTGGCTTGCCGGTCGATCTCTTCCACGCTCAGCCTCCATCGCATGGTGCGGTCGGACACAAGGGGCAGGGCCCGGCGGTGCCGGGCCCTGCCTTCGGGCTTGCGGTCAGGCGGCGAGTTCCACCGGCCGCCAGTGCGTCACGTCCACGGCGGCCGGGTCGATGCCCAGGGCCTTGAACATGTGCTGGTGCATGTCGTTGCCGAACGCCTGTGACTTCGCCGTGAAGAACGCCTCGTCGTACCAGGCGACGCCGAACAGGACACGGCCCTGCTGCGGCTGGTGCGGGTCGATCTCGACGTAGGTGCTCTGCCAGTCGTAGAACTTCTCCGACTCGGGGCGGGCCTTGAGCTGCTCGTCCGAGGAGCGCAGAGCGGCGATGGCACGGGTGACGCTGTCCATGTCCGGGCAGGCCAGCGCGCACTGGGAGAGGGCAATGGGCGTCTTGGCACCCCGGCGGCCGGGGTCGTCGTCCTCGCCGGTCAGGACGCGGAAGCGGGTGAGCTGTCCGCCGGAATGGAGGAGGAGATCCATGATCATTCACCTTCCTGTTGGGTTGTGCGGTGCGACATCCCCGCCGGCCTGCGTCGTGGAGCACCGGCCGCGGAGGTGGCTCAGGGGGCCGACGGCCGCGCCATGGCGTCGGCGTCCGGCTCGGAGAGGGCGGGCACAGGGGCCTGGCCGTTGAGCTCGGTCTCGGCAGCCGCACCGAGCAGGACCACGCCCGCGACCGTGCAGGCCACCCCGATAACGCCCATGAACGCGGCGACCAGGTCCCGGTCGCGTCCCGGCTGCGGGCGGGCACGGTGGTGACCCTGGCCGCTCACTTCTGGCCCCAGCGCTGGTCACAGTCGCCGAGCATGCGGCCGCTTTGGGCGTACAGGCGTTCCATGTCGGCCGGGGTGAGGATCAGAGCGGCCTCAGTTTGGGTGCCGTCCTCGAAGTGGATAAGAATCCGCAGGGACCCCTGGCCCGCCCGCACGTCGTAGACGGCGTCCAGGTGTTCCATGAGGGTGGCGCAGGTCGCCTTGGCCGGCACGGGGGCGAGCGCGCTCCCGTCGGCGGGGACAGCCCATTCCTCGCCGCCGGCCGGTGCACGAAGCTGGTAGTCGGTGCGGCCCCCGCCGGGCAGGGCCACCACGACGCCGATGCGGCCGCCCTCGCGGCGGTCAGCGGCTAGCTCGCCGGTGCGGGGATGAAACGGCGCCGCCGTACCCAACCCGGGTCCCTGGGTAGGCAGATGGGGTGTTGGCCTTGCGGTCATGGTCGTCTCCGTTAGTGGCGGTAACAACGGATCACCCCCAACCTGGCCTGGGAGGCCGGAGTTTGGCCGGGGTGATGTTCAGTCAACGACCGGCCAGAGACCCTGGGGAGGTGGCAGGGTGTAACCCCGCGTAGTCCCGCGTAACCCCAGATGGAAGGGGCACCGGAGAGTGGAACGCGTCCAGCCCATCGCCGAACTGATCCGACAGGCATGCGGCAAACGCGGCTGGGGCCCGGCGAAACTGGCCCGTGAGCTGGGCATCGCCGAAGGGCGGGGCCCGACGGGGATGAGCCGCCAGTACGCCCGGAAACTGATGATCGGGGAGCGTAACCCCGACTACTGGCTGCCGTACTTGATCCAGGTCTTAGATCTTGATGTCACCCCGTCCCGGCAGATGACCATGCCGGGTCCGGCGCACGCAGATACCGTGGCAGATGTCCTGGCCCTTGGGAGGAGTGACGCAGTGGACCGACGGAGCTTTTTGACCGCATCCGGCGGTGCCACCCTCTCCCTCCTCGGCGTCCCCGACGCCGAGGCGATCACCCGCCGCGTCCAGAGCGCCCCCGCAGGTGCGGTCCGGGTCGGGCAGGGAGAAGTCTCCGCAATCTTGACCATGGTCAAGACGCTCGGCGACTCCGCCGCCGAGTACGGCGGCAGCCACGTCCGGCGCCTGGCCGAGGCCTACCTCACCGACAACGCCGGCCCCTGGCTCAACGGCCGCTACACCCTCTCCACCGGCCGCGACCTGTGGGCCGCCACCTCCCAGCTCGCCCACCTCATCGGCTGGATGTACCAGGACGAGGGCGACAAGGAACAAGGCCAGGACAACGGCGACGACCCCCAGGCCCTGGCCAAGCACTACTACGCCTATGCCTACCGGCTGGCTGCCGAAGCTGATGAGCCCGAGCTCGCCGCGACCGCTCTGCGGGGCATGACGGTCCAGTCCATTGGCCTGGGCCCTCGCCACCGCGCCGAGGCGTTCGCACTGGCGGAGAAATGCGTCGAGCATTCCAAGGGCCTGGCCGACTCGCGCGCGGTCGCCTACTACGAGTCGACCTTCGCCGAGGCCGCCGCCCTGGACGGCAACCACCGCCTGGCCACCCAGGCCCTGGCCGCTTCCCAGTCCGCTATCGAGCGCACGGCCACCGAACCGCCAGGCCAATCGTGGGCATCGCACTTCACCATCGGCCGGTGGGCCCACGCCTCGGGGATGATCCTGGCCAAGATGGGCGACCTCACCGGCGCCCGTGAACAACTCCACCAGTCCCTGGAAGTACACGGCTTGGACCGCCGCCGTAGCCGTGCGAGCGTGCTCGGAAACCTCGGCGAGATCCACCTCCAACAAGGCGACCTCGACGGCGCACTGAGCGTGTGGTCCGAATTCCTCGACTGTGCCGAGGGAGTTAAGTCCGTCCGCGTCCGCGACGCTGCCACCGACATGCGCGTCCGCCTGACCCGCTACCGAAGTGTGTCTGGAGTGGGCGCACTCGACCGCCGGGCCGCCGCCCTCCTGGCTAGTCAGTAGCCACTGCGGGTGCCACTTCCCTTGCTCAGCAAGGCGTTTGTCCTGGTGCTCTTTGGTCCACACCCGTAGACGCTTTTCTCCCTTCGCCTGTCGAAGTAGGCGCGCACACCGCACTCACAATCCGGGACAGGCGTGCCGTCGTGTTCTGCGGCGGGCGCTTGATCCACGATTGATGCAGCAGCCGAACTGGCCGTATGAGCGGGCGGGACGCGAAATCCGCCAGCTCCAAAGCAGCACTCCATGGGTCCTTGCTGAACACGACCTGCGCGGCGACCCGTAGACATGCCGTGCGAACAAACATCTCCGGGGCGTCGCGGTCCTTCCTTGGCATCAGCCTGCCCGAAGCAGCCGAGTACCTGCGTGAGAACGCCGCGAAGCGCTCCAGCACCACGAGGTCGGCCCCGCTCAAGTGATCCGGAGTCGCCAGGAATAGCGCCAAGTCAGCCATGGCCGCTAGGTCGGACAGGTCAGCACGTGTTGTATCGGGGCACGGCTCCAGATCGGCCAGGTATCCGTCGAGCCGTTCTTGCAGGTTGGTGAGCAATGGATCTCGCAGGAGTGGCGCCGCCATGTCGCGATACGGGACCGCGCACGGCCGTACCTCTCTTCGGACCGGGTCTCGCACGCTGCCGCGGCAGGCGCCGTTAGCAAGGTCAATCTCTCCTGCACGAACGGTCCTACGGCAGACAGGGCAGCCAGGCAGCAGGTAGCACTGGTGTCTCAGACATGCGAAGACCCACGGAGTGGACCACGCCAGAGGCCACCGGCCGCCTCGCTCGTCTAGGCACTGCGGGCAAAAGCGGAGTTCTCCGGGATCGATCCAACTTGATTTGACCGTCCGGTAGTTGTCCGCTCCCGCAGCGGTTCGCACCTTCTCCGGAAGAGCGCTGCCAGCGAAGCGCGTCCACGTCATCCGTCGCACCGCCGCAGGCATAAGCCCGGTAGCGGCCCTGATCCTACGAACGTCATCGTCGCCCATGCCGAAGACGACGGATTGCGCGCTGGACGCCGAGACTCTCACACCATTGTCGTGTGAGCGCGTGGCGCCACAGGCTTGGGCCGCGATGGTGCGATTGACGCCGTACACCGTGGACAAGTGGTCCAACCAGCTCAGCAGGGATTCGTCCGGCAACGGAACTGGCACTACAGGGAGGCGCCGGGGCAGACCGATAGAGGCGGAGACGGTCACCCGCGTAACCTATGACACTGAACAGTTCACTGCGCCACTGAACTACTCACTGAACTATTCCGTGCGCCACTGAACTCTTCGGTGCCGTTCAACACCGCCCTCGTGTCCCGTGTTCAGCGCGGCCAGCAGGTGCACCACCTCCGGGCCCCGCACCTCGCCGACGACCAGCCGGTCCGGTCGCATGCGCAGCGCCTGTCGCACCAGGTCGTCGAGGCCGACGAGGCCCGCTCCTTCCTGGTTCGCCGGCCTGGACTCCAGGCGGACCACGTGCGGGTGCTCGGGCTTCAACTCGGCGGAGTCCTCCGCGAGCACGATCCGCTCCTTGGCGCCCACCAGGCCGAGCAGCGCGCTGAGCAGGGTCGTCTTGCCGCTGCCGGTGCCTCCGCTGATGAGGAAGGACAGCCGGGCGTCGAGCAGGGCCCGCAGGATCCGGTCGCCGCCGGGCGGGACCGTGCCGGCGGCGACCAGTTCCGTGAGGGTGAAGGCCTTGGGGCGCACGACGCGCAGGGAGAGGCAGGTCGAGCCGACGGCGACCGGTGGCAGCACCGCGTGCAGCCGGGTGCCGTCCGGGAGGCGTGCGTCGACCCAGGGCCGCGCGTCGTCGAGGCGTCGCCCCGCCACGGCCGCGAGGCGCTGGGCGAGCCGCCGCACCGCGGCCGCGTCCCGGAAGGTGACGCCCGTGAGCTCCAGGCCGCCGCCCCGGTCCACCCAGACCCGGTCGGGCGCGGAGACCAGCACATCGGTCACCGAGGCGTCCGCGAGCAGCGGTTCCAGCGGGCCGGCCCCGACCAGCTCCGACCGCAGCTGTTCCGCGGCGCCGAGGATTTCCGTGTCACCGAGGACCCGGCCCTGGGCCCGCAGCGCTTCGGCGACCCGGGCCGGAGTCGGCTCCGTGCCGCTCTCGGCGAGCCACTGCCGCACCCCGTCCAGCATCCGGGCTCCGACCACGGCGCTCATACGCCCCCTCCCGCGGCGTCGACCGGCAGCCGGTCCCAGAAGGCGGTGCAGAACCGCGCCAGCGGCCCGCGCGCGGCTCCCCCGGGCGGCGCCCCCGCGGCCAGCGACGCCGCGAGCCCGGCCTCCCAGGGCACTTCCCCGGCCAGTGGCAGCCCGAGCAGCCGCGCGACCTCCTCGGAGTCGAGCCCACCGGCCCCTCCGA
This sequence comes from Streptomyces sp. NPDC050732, assembly GCF_040654255.1. Taxonomy (NCBI): domain Bacteria; kingdom Bacillati; phylum Actinomycetota; class Actinomycetes; order Kitasatosporales; family Streptomycetaceae; genus Streptomyces; species Streptomyces sp. NPDC050732. The sequence goes on along the minus strand of NZ_JBFAHP010000053.1, from coordinate 19,340 downwards.
GGCCCGCGCCCCGCGCGACCACCACGCGCAGATCCCGCAGCACCGCTCCCGCGGTCGACGCCACCCGGCGCGCCCCCGCCACCGCGCGCAGTTCCGGCGGCACCACCAGGAGCCCGAGATCCACCTGCGCCAGCGCCTCCGCGGCCGCCTCGTCGACCCTGCGGGGCAGATCAAGGACCACCGTGCCGCCGCGCCTGCGGGAGGCCGCGACGACCGCTCGCACGGCCTCCGGAGCGACCGTGACCGCCTCCCCCCGGTCCCAGCTCAGGACCCGCAGCGCGTGCAGCTCCGGAAGCGACTCCTCCAGCGCGCCGCCGCCGACCCTGCCCCGCGAGGCGGCGAAGGCCGGCCACCGGAGTCCTTCGGCGCTCTCACCGCCGAGGAGGACGTCGAGTCCGCCGCCCAGCGGGTCCGCGTCGACGAGCATCGTGCGCCGCCCGGCACGCGCCGCCGTGACCGCGAGGGCGCAGGCCAGGGTGGACGCCCCGGCGCCACCGCGGCCGCCCATGACCCCGACGGTGAGCGCGGACCGTCCCACGCCCTCGGCCACATCGGCGATGCGGTCCACGAGCCACTGCTCGCCGCCGGGCAGGAGCAGCACCTGGTCGGCGCCGATCTCCACCGCCCGCCGCCAGACGTCCGGGTCGTCCTGATCCCGTCCGACCAGCAGTACGCCCCGCCGTCGCACGGCTCCCCGCACCCGGTCCACGGCGTCGTCCCCGACCAGGATGAGCGGAGCCGCGTCCCAGCCCTCCCCGCATCCGGGTCCGCCGTGATGCACCTCGGGCACCGCTCCCGCCGCGGCGCACAGCCGCAGCAGGTCGTCCAGCAGCTCCACGTCCTCCGTGACGATCAGCGGTCCGCCCTGCCGTCCGTCGGCCGGCGCGGATCCGTCCCGCGCCCTGAGTCCACCCACGATCCCCATCCCCCTTCGCCGCAAGCCTGTGAATGCAGCGCCCCGCGATCACGAAGAACCGGGCAGGCAATCCGGCCGGAACTTCGCGAGCGGGACGAGCGGAATCAGCGTGCGGCCCGGCGGGAAATGGTGTGGATCTTGCTCAATAACTGTGGACAAGGCGATGGCTGTGAATATCCCGGTCACCCATACCAGTGACATCACGCGGGCTTGGCAGGCCTTCCGCAGAGCATCGTCACGACTACCCTCAGTGACGGATCTTGGGCGCCACGAGAGACGGTCGAGGCGGCGAAGAGAGCGGCTCAAGGGCCGAAAGAGGATCAACGGAGGGTTCAAAAACCCATCCGGACATGCGACGACCCCCGCCGGGGGGGAGAGCGGGGGTCGTCCCCACGGTCCGACTCGGGGGGGGAGGAGCCAGACCGGGTTAGCACGGTCGCGAACGATCCGTGACTTCCATGGTGTACCCGAGAGCCTTCTCAGGCAAACCCACGCGCCTCAGCTTACGCCGAATGGTGGGCGCCTATGCTCGGCCTCGTGGAAAACCACTCCTTGCCTCGCACCGCCGCGTTCTTTGACCTGGACAAGACGGTCATTGCGAAGTCGAGCACGCTCACGTTCAGCAAGTCCTTCTACCAAGGCGGCCTGATCAACCGCAGAGCGGTGCTGCGCACCGCGTACGCGCAGTTCGTCTTCCTGGCCGGCGGCGCCGACCACGACCAGATGGAGCGGATGCGCGAATACCTGTCCGCACTGTGCCGCGGCTGGAACGTACAACAGGTCAAGGAGATCGTCGCCGAGACCCTGCACGACCTGATCGACCCGATCATCTACGACGAGGCCGCGTCCCTTATCGAGGAGCACCACGCCGCGGGCCGCGACGTGGTCATCGTCTCCACGTCGGGCGCGGAGGTCGTCGAGCCGATCGGCGAGCTCCTTGGCGCGGACCGGGTGGTGGCGACCCGCATGGTGGTCGGGGACGACGGCTGCTTCACGGGTGAGGTGGAGTACTACGCGTACGGCCCCACCAAGGCCGAGGCGATCAAGGAGCTCGCACGGACGGAGGGGTACGACCTCGACCGCTGCTACGCCTACAGCGACTCGGCGACCGACCTGCCGATGCTGCGGGCCGTCGGGCATCCCTTCGCGGTCAATCCGGACCGCGCGCTGCGCCGCGAGGCCCTCACGCGCGCGTGGCCGATCCTCGACTTCCACCGGCCGGTCCGCCTGAAGCAGCGCCTGCCCGCGCCGCCGCGCCCCGCCCTCGTCGCGGCGGCCGCGGTCGGTGCCGCGGCGGCCACGGCGGGTCTCGTCTGGTTCGCCAGCCGGCGCCGCCCGGCCGTGAGCTGAACGCCGGGCAGCGCGAGCCGTAGACGCCGTTCAAACAGGAGCGAATCAGGCCGGACGCATATGCCTGATTCGCTCCTGTTTGAACCTAAAAGTAAAGAAGTGTGGCCCCCACTTCCGCTTACCCCAGGACAGGAGTACAAAGGAGTCAACGGCCCGCGAGACCAAGGACATCCGAGAGGATCACCTTTGAACGCAGCAAAGGCCCCACGGACCGAAGCATGAACATCGAGCACCCACGCGACGTCGACCCGTCGATTACGGGCCAGCCGCACCAGGTGACGGGCAATGTTCCCGACCTGATGGGCAACACTTCGAGGACGCTTGGTAACCCGGTGGACATGCCAGCGGCGGTACGGATTCCGTACCGCCGCAACCCTGTTCGGGCCCTTGCGTCGAGCGCTCTTAAGCCGCGCCGCGCTGCAGCGCCTCGCACACGGCCGCCGATTCCCTGACGCCGAGTTCGACCGCCTTGCCGCAGTGGGCGATCCAGGCCGCCATGCCTTCCGGCGTGCCGGACGCGTAGCCGTCGAGGGCCGCCACATAGGCAGCCCTGCCCAGTTCCGCGCACCCCGCCTCCGCCGGGCAGATCGACTTCGGGTCGAGGCCGCTGCCGACCAGGACGATGCGTTCGGCGGCGCGCGCCACCAGGCCGTTGTGCGAGCCGAAGGGGCGCAGGCTGAGGAGTTCGCCGTGGACCACGGCAGCCGTCACGAGGGCCGGCGCCGCACTGCCCGCGATGATGAGCCGGGAAAGGCCTTCGAGGCGGCCCGCCACCTCGTCCGCGTCCGGCAGGGGCAGCTCGACCAGCGGTTCGTCGACGGGCTCGCCCGCCAGCCTCGGCCGGCCCGCGCCCTCGGTGGAGTCCGCGGCGGCGACCAGGTGCAGGCGCGCCAGGACCCGCAGCGGCGACTGCCGCCAGATGGACAGGAGTTGACCGGACTCGGCGGTCAGCCGCAGGGCCGCGCCCACCGTCCGCGCCTCCTCGTCGCCGCTGAAGTCGGTGCGCCGCCGCACCTCCTCAAGCGCCCACTCGGCGCCGGAGAGCGCGGCGGAGCCGCGGGCGCCGCGCAGTGCCGCCTCGGAGGTGATCTCGTTGCTGCGGCGCCGCATGATCCGGTGCCCGTAGACCCGGTCCACGGCCTTGCGCACGGAGTCCACGGAGTCGGCCACGCCGGGCAGTGCGCCCAGGGCCGCAATCGGATCGGCTGTCGTACTCATGAGTACGACCCTACGTACTTCCGGGCCCCGCTCCACGAAGGAGTGGTCTTCTTCACGCGGATCGAGCACTCGCAGTACGCGACGCGCTACGCTTCGTGGTTATGAAAATCGCTTTCGTAGGGAAGGGCGGCAGCGGCAAGACCACGCTGTCCTCGCTCTTCATCCGCCACCTCGCCAGTACCGGCGCGCCCGTCATCGCGGTGGACGCCGACATCAACCAGCACCTGGGGCCCGCACTGGGTCTCGACGAGGCGGTGGCCGCAGAGCTGCCCGCCCTGGGCGCGCGTCTGCCGCTGATCAAGGACTATCTGCGGGGCTCCAACCCGCGGATCGCCTCGGCGGACACCATGATCAAGACGACGCCTCCCGGTGAGGGTTCCCGGCTCCTCCGGGTGCGCGAGGACAACCCCGTCTACGACGCGTGCGCGCGGCCCGTGGAACTGGACGACGCCACCGTGCGTTTGATGGTCACCGGGCCGTTCACCGAAGCCGACCTCGGTGTCGCCTGCTACCACTCCAAGACGGGAGCGGTGGAGCTCTGCCTGAACCACCTGGTGGACGGCCGCGACGAGTACGCGGTCGTGGACATGACCGCGGGCTCGGACTCCTTCGCCTCCGGCATGTTCACGCGCTTCGACATGACGTTCCTGGTGGCGGAGCCGACGAGGAAGGGAGTCTCCGTCTATCGCCAGTACAAGGAGTACGCGCGGGACTTCGGCGTCAGCCTCGCCGTCGTCGGCAACAAGGTGCAGGGCCAGGACGACGTCGACTTCCTGCGCGAGCAGGTCGGTGACGACCTCCTGGTGACCGTCGGGCACTCGGACTGGGTGCGCGCCATGGAGAAGGGCCACCCGCCGCGCTTCGAGCTCCTGGAGGAGGACAACCGCCGTTCCCTGCAGGCGCTCCAGGACGCCGTCGACGCCTCGTACGACCGGCGCGACTGGGAGCGGTACACCAGCCAGATGGTCCACTTCCACCTGAAGAACGCGCAGAGCTGGGGCAATGAGCGCACGGGGGCCGACCTGGCTGCCCAGGTCGACCCCGACTTCGTGCTGCGTGAGCGCATGACCGCCACGGCCTGACCGGGCCGGCGGGGGTTACCGCTTGATCGCCGGAGCGCCCGGGACCCCCTTCGGGGCCGGCGCGGGCTGGGCGGAGAGGAACGCCGCCCAGCCTTCCTTCGGCTCCTTGCCGACCCGCAGCCCGGTCAGCTTCTTCAGCGTCTTCGGGTCCTGCGCGTCGAGCCAGTCCGCGAGCTGGCGGAAGGAGACACAGCGCACGTCGCGCTTGGTGCAGACCGCCTCGATGGTCTCCTCGATGGCGCGCATGTACGTGCCGCCGTTCCACGACTCGAAGTGGTTGCCGATGATCAGGGGCGCGCGGTTGCCGCGGTAGGCGCGGTCGAAGCCCTGGAGCAGGCCGTCACGCATCTGGTCGCCCCAGTACTCGTGCTTGTCCGGGTCGCCCTGTGAGGTCGAACCGGACTGGTTCACCATGAAGTTGTAGTCCATGGTCAGCGTCTCGAACTTGCGGCCGGGGACCGGGACGAGCTGCATCGACAGGTCCCACAGCCCCTCCTTCTTCTTGGGCCAGACCTGGTCGTTCACGCCGCTCGTGTCGTAGCGGAAGCCCAGCTCCCCGGCGGCCCGCATGAAGTTCTTGCGGCCTTCGAGGCAGGGGGTGCGGGCGCCGATCAGCTCCTTGTCGTAGTCGAAGGGCAGGGGCTGCGCCTTCTTCATGCCCGTGTTGGTCTTCCAGGCCTTCACGAAGGACTTGGCCTGCCTGATCTCGCTCTTCCAGTCCTCGACGGACCACTCGCCCACCCCGCGGCCGTTGCCGCAGAAGTGGCCGTTGAAGTGCGTGCCGATCTCGTTGCCCTCCAGCCAGGCGCCGCGGAGCTGCTCCACGGTGTCCTTGATCCCGCCGCGGTCATTGAAGCCGATGTCCGAGCTGCCGGCCGTGTGCTGCGGCGGTCTGTAGAGCCTGCGCTTCTCCTCGGGGAGCATGTACACGCCGCTGAGGAAGTAGGTCATCGTCGCGTTGTTCCGCTTGGCCACCTTGCGGAAGTGGGAGAACAGCTTCTGGCTGTCCTCGCCCGCCCCGTCCCAGGAGAAGACCACGAACTGCGGTGGCTTCCGGCCCGGCTTGAGGCGGGCGGGTCTCGGCAGGTTCGGCTGTTTTCCGGTGAAGGCGGTGGAGCCGTCGCCGATCAGGCGGACGGCACTCTTGGGCGCCGGGGCGCCGGCCGCCTTCTTGGCGCCGTGAGCGCCCTCCTTGGAGCCGGTGCTTCCGTCGGCACAGCCGGCCAGTGCGGCTCCACACGCCACCAGGGCGGTGAGGCTCGCGGTGATCCTCCGGGTGGCGGCCATGTTCCGCCCACCTACTTTCCGTGCAAGTCGGGACATATCACACCGAAGTTCGCACGGAGTCCGATAAGCGATGTTACGACAAGCCGATTACATTTTTTATTCACTCATCAGGGTGACTGATTGCCCCATTTGCCCCGAAAGTCCGCCCAGATCCTTTACTCTGGATTACGGTTCGTTTACTGAGAGTTGAGAAATCCCGCCGCTGTCACGCCGTGACCCACGGCCGCGATCTGACCTCCGGAGACCTCCGGAGGACCCCTTGTCCGCGACCGCGCTGCCCCGGAGGAGACGGGAAACATGTCTGCCTGCGTCCCCACTCGCACCACCGACTCGGCTCACACGCCGCGCGACCACGAGCCCCACGCCCCGCCGCCCGGCAAGAGATTCCGCATCGCGGGGGCCGACCTCTCCGCGTCGGTCGCCGTCTTCCTGATCGCCCTGCCGCTCTCCCTCGGCATCGCCCTCGCCACCGGCGCACCGCTCCAGGCGGGCCTGGTCGCCGCCGCCGTCGGCGGCATCCTCGTGGGAGCGCTCGGCGGATCACCGCTCCAGGTCAGCGGCCCCGCCGCCGGGCTCACCGTCGTCACCGCCGACCTCATCCACCAGTACGGCTGGCGGACCACCTGCGCCATCACCGTCCTCGCCGGGCTCTCCCAACTCGGCCTCGGCTGCCTGCGCGTGGCCCGCACGGCCCTCGCCGTCAGCCCCGCCGTCGTCCACGGCATGCTGGCCGGCATCGGCGTCACCATCGCCGTCGCCCAGCTGCACATCGTGCTCGGCGGCACCCCGCAGAGCGTCGTCCTCGACAACCTCCGGGCGCTGCCCGCCCAGCTCGCCGACCTGCATCCGGCCGCCCTGACGATCAGCGTCCTGACGCTGGCGATCCTGCTGCTCTGGCCACGGATCCCCGGGCGGGCGGGGCGCATGGCCCGCGTCCTGCCCGCGGCCCTCGTCGCCGTCGCCGCCGCGACCGCCGTCTCCTCGCTCGCCCGGCTCCACGTCGACAAGGTGGATCTGCCGTCCTGGCGCAGTCACGCGCTCGTCGGGCTGCCGGAAGGGCCCGCGCTGGGGCTGGTCGCCGCCGTGCTCACCATCACGCTGGTGTGCAGCGTGCAGTCACTGCTCGGCGCCGTCGCCGTCGACAAGGTCGTCGCGAGCCGGTCCGAGGTGCACCCGGGCGTGCGCCGCTCCGACCTCGACCGCGAACTGCTCGGCCAGGGCTCGGCGAACATCGTGTCAGGAGCGCTCGGCGGGCTCCCCGTCGCCGGAGTCGCGGTGCGCAGCATGGCCAATGTGCGCGCGGGCGCCGTCAGCAGGAACTCCACGATGCTGCACGGCGTTTGGGTAGTGGTGGCCTCGCTTCTCCTGGTTCCCGTCCTGGAGCTGATCCCCCTCGCCGCCCTCGCCGCCCTCGTCATGGCCGTTGGCATCCAGATGGTCAGCCTGAACCACATCCGGACCATCACCCGGCACCGCGAAATCGTCGTCTACGCCGTCACCACTCTCGGTGTGGTCTTCCTCGGCGTCCTCGAAGGCGTGGCACTGGGCGTCGCCGTCGCCGTCGCCGTCTCGCTGCACCGGCTCGCCCGCACCCGGATCACCCACTGCGAGGACGACGCGGGCGTCCACCGTCTGCGGGTGCGCGGGCAGTTGACGTTCCTCGCGGTGCCGCGGCTCAGCAAGGCGCTGCACCTCGTCCCGCAGGGGACGGACGTCATCGTGGAGCTGGACGGCTCCTTCATGGACCACGCGGCGTACGAATCGCTGCAGTGCTGGCAGGACTCGCACACCGCGCACGGCGGCAGCGTCGAGATCACCGGCCGCTCCGGGACCCGTATCGCCGAGCCCGCCAGCTCCTCCCACTCCTGCTGCAGGCCCTGGGCACCGTGGCGCAACCACCACTGCGACCGGCCGCAGGAGGAGCAGCGGGACGGGCGGGCGGTGCGGCGGCCCAGCGGGCACCAACTGGCCAGCGGCATCAGCGCGTTCCAGCGGAACACGGCGCCTCATGTGCGCGGCGAGCTCGCCAGGCTAGCGCGCGAGGGGCAGCAGCCCGCACAGCTCTTCCTGACCTGCGCGGACTCCCGGGTCGTCACCTCGATGATCACGTCGAGCGGCCCCGGCGACCTCTTCGTCGTCCGCAATGTGGGCAATCTGGTGCCGCTGCCGGGCGCCGAGAGCGGGGACGACTCGGTGGGCGCCGCCATCGAGTACGCGGTCGATGTGCTCCAGGTGCGCTCCATCACCGTGTGCGGGCACTCCGGGTGCGGCGCCATGCAGGCACTGCTCAGCGCCCCGCCCGGTGGCGCCCAGACACCGCTCAAGCGGTGGCTGCGGCACGGACTGCCGAGCGTGGAGCGGATGGGCGCGCAGGACAGGGCGTGGGCGCGCCTGGCCGGCAGAGCGCCCGCCGACGCGGTGGAGCAGCTCTGTCTCACCAATGTGGTGCAGCAGCTTGAGCACTTGAAGGCGCATGAGTCGGTGGCGCGCCGACTTGCCGAAGGTGATCTTGAGCTGCACGGTATGTACTTCCACGTCGGTGAGGCGCAGGCCTATCTGCTGACGGAGGGCACCGGCCTTGAGCCGCTCCCCGACGAGGTCTTCGACCAGGTGCTCGCGACGGAAGAGGGCGAGGTGGAACCGACCCCTTCGGGGAAATCCAGGTAAAGGTCTAAACCAATTTCCGGCAGGCCCTTGTCACCACGGGTTGCGTCTGATGAGCTGTGGCTTCGGACACAACGGTCGCCCCCGGCAAAGCAGCGCAAGGGAGATGTCGTGAGCAACGAAAGCCTGGCCAACCTCTTGAAGGAGGAGCGTCGCTTCGCACCGCCGACGGAGCTGGCAGCCGCCGCGAACGTCACGGCGGAGGCGTACGAGCAGGCCAAGGCTGACCGGCTCGGCTTCTGGGCCGAGCAGGCCCGCCGGCTGGCCTGGGCCACGGAGCCGACCGAGACGCTCGACTGGTCGAACCCCCCGTTCGCCAAGTGGTTCGCCGACGGGCAGCTCAACGTCGCGTACAACTGCGTGGACCGCCACGTCGAGGCGGGCAACGGCGACCGTGTCGCGATCCACTTCGAGGGTGAGCCCGGCGACAGCCGGGCCATCACCTACGCCGAGCTCAAGGACGAGGTCAGCCGCGCGGCCAACGCCCTGACCGAGCTGGGCGTCCACAAGGGCGACCGCGTCGCCGTCTATCTGCCGATGATCCCCGAGGCGGTCATCGCGATGCTGGCCTGCGCCCGCATCGGCGCCGCCCACTCGGTGGTCTTCGGCGGCTTCTCCTCGGACGCGATCGCCAAGCGCATCGAGGACGCCGACGCGAAGGTCGTCATCACCGCCGACGGCGGGTATCGCCGAGGCAAGCCCTCCGCGCTCAAGCCCGCCGTGGACGAGGCCGTCAGCCGTGTCGACGGCGTGCGCCACGTCCTCGTGGTGCGCCGCACCGGCCAGTCCCTCGAAGAGGCGGGGAGCACCTGGACCGAGGGCCGCGACGTGTGGTGGCACGAGATCACGGAGCGGCAGTCCACCGAGCACACCCCCGAGGCCTTCGACGCGGAGCACCCGCTCTTCATCCTCTACACCTCGGGCACCACCGGGAAGCCGAAGGGCATCCTGCACACCTCCGGCGGCTATCTCACCCAGGCGGCCTACACCCACCACGCCGTCTTCGACCTCAAGCCGGAGACCGACGTCTACTGGTGCACGGCCGACATCGGCTGGGTCACCGGCCACTCGTACATCACGTACGGCCCGTTGGCGAACGGCGCGACGCAGGTGATGTACGAGGGCACCCCCGACACCCCGCACCAGGGCCGCTTCTGGGAGATCGTCCAGAAGTACAAGGTCACCATCCTGTACACGGCGCCCACGGCGATCCGCACGTTCATGAAGTGGGGCGACGACATCCCCGCGAAGTTCGACCTCAGCAGCCTGCGGGTGCTCGGGTCGGTCGGCGAGCCGATCAACCCCGAGGCGTGGATGTGGTATCGGAAGAACATCGGCGCCGACAAGTGCCCCATCGTGGACACCTGGTGGCAGACCGAGACCGGCGCGATGATGATCTCGCCGCTGCCGGGCGTGACCGAGACCAAGCCGGGCAGCGCCCAGCGCGCCCTGCCGGGCATCTCCGCCACGGTTGTCGACGACGAGGCGAACGAGGTGCCGGACGGCGGCGGCGGCTATCTCGTCCTGACCGAGCCGTGGCCGTCGATGCTGCGCACCATCTGGGGCGACGACCAGCGGTTCATCGACACGTACTGGTCGCGTTTCGAGGGCAGGTACTTCGCCGGTGACGGTGCCAAGAAGGACGACGACGGCGACATCTGGCTGCTCGGCCGGGTGGACGACGTGATGCTCGTCTCCGGGCACAACATCTCCACCACCGAGGTCGAGTCGGCGCTCGTCTCGCACCCGGCGGTCGCCGAGGCGGCGGTCGTGGGCGCGGCGGACGAGACGACGGGCCAGGCCATCGTGGCGTTCGTGATCCTGCGGGGCACGGCGAGCGCCGAGGACGAGGGGCTCGTGGCGGACCTGCGCAACCACGTGGGCGCCACGCTCGGCCCGATCGCCAAGCCGAAGCGGGTCCTCCCGGTGGCCGAGCTGCCGAAGACCCGGTCCGGCAAGATCATGCGGCGGCTGCTGCGGGACGTCGCGGAGAACCGCGAGCTGGGTGACGTCACGACGCTCACCGACTCGTCCGTGATGGACCTCATCCAGACGAAGCTGCCGAGCGCGTCGAGCGAGGACTGAGCGCCGAAAGCGACTGGTTCGCGTACGCGCAGAGGGTCGTCTTCACTTACGCCCAAAGGGCCGTCCGGCAGCGTGCCGGGCGGCCCTTTTGTGCTTAAGGTGAAGATCGCCGGATGCGTCCGGGCGTACGTTAGGTAAGCTAAGGATCGCGTCAACATCGCGACAAGATGCGAACCGAGCATCGCGAGAAGGCGCGACGAGAAGAACTAGGTGCGCCGGGAAGTCTGGTCGGCATGTGCTCTGCCCTGCCCGCCCGACCGGAGGTCGACTCTCGTGACCGCGCCCATACGCAGCACCGACAGCCAGCGCAAGGTTCTCGGACGTCTCTCGCTCCCCGAGCGGAACTTCGTCGCGAACGCCCTGCGCGCCGAGACCGTCGGCGGCGTACTGCTGCTCGTCGCGGCCGTCGCCGCCCTGATCTGGGCCAACACGGCCGGCGGCTCCTACGACTCGGTACGCGGCTTCCACCTCGGCCCCGCCTCGCTCGGGCTCGACCTCTCCCTCCAGCACTGGGCGGCCGACGGCCTGCTCGCCGTCTTCTTCTTCGTCGCCGGCATCGAACTCAAGCGCGAGCTGGTCGCGGGCGATCTGCGCGACCCCAGGGCGGCTGCGCTGCCCGTCGTCGCGGCGCTCTGCGGCATGGCCGTGCCCGCCCTCGTCTACGTCCTGACCAACACGGTCGGCGGCGGCTCCCTGGACGGCTGGGCCGTCCCGACGGCGACCGACATCGCCTTCGCGCTCGCGGTCCTCGCGGTCATCGGCACCTCACTGCCGTCCGCGCTGCGCGCCTTCCTGCTCACCCTCGCCGTCGTCGACGACCTCTTCGCAATCCTGATCATCGCGGTCTTCTTCACCAGCGACCTGAACTTCGCGGCGCTCGGCGGCGCCGTCCTCGGCCTCGCCGTCTTCTGGCTGCTGCTCAGGAAGCGGGTGCGCGGCTGGTACATCTACGTTCCGCTGGCGCTCGCCATCTGGGGCCTGATGTACAACAGCGGCGTCCACGCCACCATCGCGGGCGTCGCCATGGGCCTGATGCTGCGCTGCCACAAGGAGGACGAGAGCGAGGAGCACTCCCCCGGCGAGCACATCGAACATCTCGTACGTCCCCTCTCCGCGGGTCTGGCCGTGCCGCTGTTCGCCCTGTTCAGCGCCGGGGTGGTCGTCTCGGGCGGCGCGCTCGGCGACGTGTTCACCAAGCCGGAGACGCTCGGCGTCGTCCTCGGCCTGGTCATCGGCAAGGCGGTCGGCATCTTCGGCGGCACGTGGCTCGCGGCGCGCTTCACCAAGGCCGAGCTGAACGACGACCTGGCCTGGCCCGACGTCTTCGCGGTCGCCTCGCTGGCCGGCATCGGCTTCACCGTCTCGCTGCTGATCGGCGAACTCGCCTTCACCGCGGACCCGCTGCTCACCGACGAGATCAAGGCGGCCGTCCTGAGCGGCTCCCTCATCGCGGCCGTGCTCTCCGGGATCCTCCTGAAGGTACGGAACGCCAAGTACCGCAAGCTGTGGGAGGACGAGGAGCGCGACGAGGACCTCAGCGGCGTGCCCGACATCTACGAGATGGACGATCCGGAGTACCACCGCAGGATGGCCGCCATCTACGAGAAGAAGGCGGCGGAGCACCGAAGGCTTGCCGAAGTCTCGGGTGGGGAACGCGAGGATGGCAACGGTCCGGCATGATCTGAGCAGACATATCTCAGAAGAGATCAGAAGAGAAAAAGGGGAGAACGCGATGAGCTCACCCGACGGTCCTGTCGGCGCCGAGCGCAGCCTCGGCCAGCTGGTCGCCACGGCGACCGGTGAGATGTCCGCGCTGGTGCACGACGAGATCGCACTGGCCAAGGCCCAGCTGCGTCAGGACGTGAAGCGCGGTGCGATCGGCGGCGGCGCGTTCGCCGCGGCCGGCACGGTCCTCATCTTCTCGCTGCCGATGCTGAGCTTCGCGCTCGCGTACGGCATCCGTACCTGGAGCGGCTGGAACCTCGCCGTCTGCTTCCTGCTGTCCTTCGCCGCCAATGTGCTGGTGGCCGGGGTGCTCGCGCTGATCGGTGTCGTCTTCGCGAAGAAGGCCAAGAAGGGCAAGGGCCCCCAGAAGGTCGCCGCCTCGGCCAAAGAGACGGCTGCCGTACTGGGGAACGTCAAGCCGCACCCCCGTGCGGTGAGCCCTGCGGGTGCTGTCGAGGTCCGAGTCGGTGAGACGGGGGCCACTGTGGCACGCTCGTCCTCATGACGGACCCCGCCACTCCATCGGCCCAATCTCCTGCCTCGGTCGTACGCGTCGAAGGGCCCTGGACCCACCGGGACGTGGCCGCCAACGGCGCGCGCTTCCACATCGCCGAGCTGGGCGACGGGCCGCTGGTCCTTCTGCTGCACGGCTTCCCGCAGTTCTGGTGGACGTGGCGGCACCAGATGGTGGCGCTCGCCGACGCGGGCTTCCGGGCCGTCGCGATGGACCTGCGGGGGGTGGGCGGCAGCGACCGCACGCCCCGCGGCTACGACCCGGCGAACCTCGCGCTCGACATCACCGGCGTCGTGCGCTCCCTCGGCGAGCCGGACGCGGCGCTCGTCGGGCACGACCTGGGCGGATATCTGGCGTGGACGGCGGCCGTGATGCGGCCCAAGCTGGTGCGCCGCCTCGCCGTCTCCTCGATGCCGCATCCGCGGCGCTGGCGTTCGGCGATGCTGTCGGACCGCAAGCAGACCGCTGCCGCCTCGTACGTGTGGGGTTTCCAGCGGCCATGGGTGCCGGAGCGTCAGCTGGTCGCCGACGACGGGGCCCTGGTGGGCCGTCTGGTGCGGGACTGGTCGGGGCCGCGGCTGCCGGACGACGAGGCGGTCCAGATGTACCGGCGCGCCGTGTGCATCCCCTCGACGGCGCACTGTTCGATCGAGCCGTACCGCTGGATGGTGCGGTCGATGGCACGGCCGGACGGCATCCAGTTCAACCGGCGCATGAAGCGTCCGGTGCGGGTGCCGACACTGCATCTGCACGGCTCGCTGGACCCCGTGATGCGGACGAGGAGCGCGGCGGGCTCCGGCGAATACGTCGAAGCGCCGTACCGCTGGCGACTGTTCGACGGCCTCGGACACTTCCCGCACGAGGAGGACCCGGTGGCGTTCTCCACGGAGTTGGTGAACTGGCTGAAGGACCCCGAGCCCGATCGGTGAGGGCTCCGGGGGCGGCCGTTGAAACGGCGAGGGTGTTCTCGGCGAACGCTTGTCCTACGAACGCCAATTGCCCGGCGCATAGGCCAATTGGGGCCCCTGCGCGCGGTTACCGACCTTGGGGCGCGGGCACACGTCGGGGTATGGGCTGGACGCACGACTACAGTGACGTAGCACGCAATCGCCGCTCGGCCGCAGTGCTGAACAACCACGAGAGGGGCGGGTCGCAGGATCCGGGCCGGCACGGCCCCCCTCAAGCGATGGGCATCCCCCGCATTCTCCGCCGGAGGGCCCGCTGGGTCTCCGCGCGGCTTCGGCACACGCGCGACTGACCCCGTTCTCCGGGCCCTCCCACCGCCGCCCTAGAGGGCGCAGCCCTGGCTGTCGACCTCCTGGTTGGCGGTGCGGCCACGCTCGATGTCCTCGCGCACCTCGTCCGTCGTCAGTACGTACCCGGTGTCGGGGTCGTCGAGGGACTTCGCGAAGACCACGCCGTAGACCTTGCCGTCGGGCGTGAGCAGCGGGCCGCCGGAGTTGCCCTGACGGACCGTCGCGTACAGCGAGTACACATCACGGCGCACGGTGCCGCGGTGGTAGATGTCCGGGCCCTTGGCCTGGATGCGGCCGCGCACGCGCGCGGGGCGGACGTCGTACGGCCCGTCCTCGGGGAAGCCCGCGACGATCGCGCCGGCGCCGCTGGGCGCGTCCTTCGACGTGAAGCGCAGCGGCGGCGCCTTCAGCGTGGGCACGTCCAGTACGGCGATGTCCCGCTCCCAGTCGTAGAGGACGACCTTCGCGTCGTACACCTGGTTCTGATCGCCTATCTGGACCGTCGGCTCGTCCACGCCGCCGACCACGTGCGCGTTGGTCATCACGCGGCGGTCGGCGAAGACGAAACCGGTGCCTTCCAGGACCTTGCCGCAGCTGCGGGCCTCGCCGCGGACCTTCACGATGGAGCGCTTGGCCTCCGTGGCGACCTTGCTCCTGGCGAGCTTGGGGTCGGGCGGCCGGACGTCCTTGATGGGCTCGTTCGAGAACGGGCTGAAGACCTGCGGGAAGCCGTTCTGCGCGAGGACGGAGGAGAAGTCGTTGAACCATGTGTCGGCCTGGCCGGGCAGCGCGCGGGAGACCCCGAGGAGGACCTTGGAGCTGCGCACCTCCTTGCCGAGCGTCGGCAGCGTCGTGCCCGCGAGGGCGGAGCCGATCAGCCAGGCGACGAGGAGCATCGCCACGACGTTCACCAGGGCGCCGCCCGTCGCGTCCAGGGCGCGGGCGGGCTGCCAAGTGATGTACCGGCGCAGCTTGTTGCCGAGGTGGGTGGTGAAGGCCTGGCCGATCGAGGCACAGACGATCACGATGACGACGGCCACCACCGCCGCCGTCGTACTCACCGTGGCCGCGTCGTCGTCCTTGACCGCGTCCCAGATGACCGGCAGCAGATAGACGGCGACGAGGCCGCCGCCCAGGAACCCGATCACCGAGAGGATGCCGACCACGAAGCCCTGGCGGTACCCCACGACCGCGAACCACACGGCGGCGAGCAGCAGCAGGACGTCCAGCACGTTCACCGATTCAATCCTCGCCTCGCATCGCGGTCGCCCATTCCACGCAACCTTGTCATGCGTGCCAGTCGAGCGGGACCCGCCTGCCGCGGTCCCAGGGGCGCTCCCAGCCCGCGAAGTGCAGGATTCTATCGATCACCCCTGCGGTGAAACCCCAGACCAGAGCCGACTCGACGAGGAACGCCGGGCCGTCGTGGCCGCGGGGGTGAACCGCCGTCGCCCGGTTCGCAGGGTCCGTGAGATCGGACACGGGGACCGTGAAGACCCGCGCCGTCTCGTTCGGATCGACGACGCCCACCGGCGTCGGCGTGCGCCACCAGCCGAGCACGGGCGTCACGACGAAGTCGCTCACCGGGATGAAGAGGCGGGGCAGCACGGCGAAGAGCTGGACGCCCCGGGGGGCGAGTCCCGTCTCCTCCTCGGCCTCGCGCAGGGCGGCGCGCAGCGGTCCCTCACCCTGCGGGTCGCCGTCCACGGGGTCGAGGGCGCCGCCGGGGAAGGAGGGCTGGCCCGCGTGCGAACGGAGGGATCCGGCGCGCTCCATCAGGAGCAGCTCGGGGCCCTTCTCGCCCTCTCCGAAGAGGACGAGTACGGCGGACTGGCGTCCGGCGCCGCTTTCCGGGGGCAGGAAGCGGCTCAGCTGGAGCGGCTCGACGGTCCGCGCGGCGTGCACGACCGGGTCCAGCCATGCGGGCAGGCCTGCGGTGCTGAGCAGGGGGCTGCCGTCGCTCGTACTCATACTCGTGCCCGTATGGGTGTTGCTCGGGTGGCTGTTGCTCGGGTGGCTGTTGCCCGGGTCGGTCGTGTTGCTGGTCGTGCTGTCCGTCGTGTCGCTCGCGTGCGTCATCGGCACCCCCGTCCGTCTCTGGACAACGCTCTTGGCCCTGTGGTTCGTTCCGCCCCGCACCGGTTCTGCCGGTGCTGCGGACTTCTGTCGGTGCTGCGGGCGCCGCTGTGCTGTCAGTGGCGCCTCACCCCGCGGCGAGCGGCGGTGCCGGCTTGCCCGGGTAGTCCGGCGGCGGCTTGAGGCGCTGGCCCGGGAAGCCGCCCATCTCGTACTTCAGGAGCTTCTTCGCCTTCTCCGGGTCCGTCTCACCCTCCCCGTACGACGGGCAGAGCGGGGCGATCGGGCAGGCGCCGCAGGCGGGCTTGCGGGAGTGGCAGATGCGGCGGCCGTGGAAGATCACCCGGTGCGAGAGCATCGTCCACTCGCTCTTCGGGAAGAGCGCGGCTACGGCCGCCTCGACCTTCTCCGGGTCGGTCTCCTCGGTCCACTTCCAGCGGCGGACCAGCCGTCCGAAGTGGGTGTCCACGGTGATGCCCGGGACACCGAACGCGTTGCCGAGGACGACGAACGCGGTCTTGCGGCCCACTCCGGGCAGCTTGACGAGGTCCTCCACGCGGCCGGGGACCTCACCGCCGAAGTCGTCCCGCAGGGCCTTCGCCAGGCCCATGATCGACTTGGTCTTGGCCCGGAAGAAGCCGGTGGGCCTGATCAGCTCCTCGACCTCCTCGGGAACGGCCGCGGCCAGGTCCTCCGGAGTCGGGTACTTGGCGAAGAGGCGCGGGGTCGTCTGATTCACCCGCAGGTCGGTCGTCTGGGCGGAGAGGACCGTGGCGACCAGGAGTTCGAAGGGGTTCTCGAAGTCCAGCTCCGGGTGGGCGTACGGATACACGTCCGCCAGCTCGCGGTTGATCCGCCGGGCGCGGCGGACGAGGGCGGTCGACGGCTTCTCGGGCGTGGCCTTCTTCGCGGTCTTTTCGGGCGTCGTCTTCTTCGCAGTCTTTTCGGGCGTCGTCTTCTTCGCAGTCTTTTCGGGCGTCGTCTTCTTCGCGGTCACAGGGCCGACCTCTTCGCCGGGGACATCAGGGAAGGTGTCCGTTTTGTCGCTTTATTGGAAGCATTGGACGCGTGTTCGCCCACAGCGGAATCCCGGAGGGCGGCCACCGGCCCAGCCCCCTCGGCCTGTGCTCTCACCGGCTTTTTGGACACCCGGCCAGCCTAGAGCCCGACACCGACATCCGTCCCTGACCCCATGGATCGGCCCCCAATTGGCCCCCTCCCGCACAGCTCGCGGCGCCGGTGCGGCAGACTTGTGACTGATCACACTGTTTGGACCGTCCGGCAAAATGGGGAACACGGACCCCTGATATGCGGGGACCCAAGATCCCCTGAGCAGGTCGACAAGGAGAGAACTCGTGGACGACGTTCTGCGGCGCGCCCCGCTCTTCGCGGCGCTCGATGACGAGCAGGCCGCGGAGCTCCGCGCCTCCATGAGTGAGGTGACGCTCGCGCGCGGGGATGCTCTCTTCCATGAGGGCGACCCCGGAGACCGGCTGTACGTGGTCACCGAGGGCAAGGTGAAGCTCCACCGCACCTCGCCCGACGGCCGCGAGAACATGCTCGCGGTGCTCGGCCCCGGCGAGCTGATCGGTGAGCTGTCGCTCTTCGACCCCGGACCGCGGACCGCCACGGCCTCCGCCCTCACCGAGGTGAAGCTGCTCGGCCTGGGCCACGGCGACCTCCAGCCGTGGCTGAACGCCAGGCCCGAGGTGGCCGCCGCGCTGCTGCGCGCCGTCGCCCGGCGCCTGCGCAAGACCAACGACCAGATGTCCGACCTCGTCTTCTCCGACGTGCCGGGGCGGGTGGCCCGCGCGCTCCTCGACCTGTCGCGCCGCTTCGGCGTGCAGTCCGAGGAGGGCATCCACGTCGTGCACGACCTCACGCAGGAGGAGCTCGCCCAGCTGGTCGGCGCCTCCCGCGAGACGGTCAACAAGGCGCTCGCCGACTTCGCCGGCCGCGGCTGGCTGCGGCTTGAGGCCCGCGCCGTGATCCTGCTGGACGTGGAGCGGCTGGCCAAGCGGTCGCGCTGACGCTTTTTCTGTACGCGTTGCCTTCTGTACGCGTTGCCTTCTGTACGCGGCACGTTTTGTGTACGTGGACGGGTCCCGCCTCTTTGGAGGCGGGACCCGTCGCGTTTTCCGGCCGTCAGATCAGGCCGTGTTCCCGCAAGTAGTCCAGCTGCGCCCGGACCGACAGCTCCGCGGCCGGCCACAGGGAGCGGTCCACGTCGGCGTACACGTGTGCGACGACGTCCGCGGCCTCCGTGTGGCCGTTCTCGACAGCCGTCTCGACCTGCGCCAGCCGGTGGGCGCGGTGCGCCAGGTAGAACTCGACGGCCCCCTGGGCGTCCTCCAGGACCGGCCCGTGGCCCGGCAGGACCGTGTGGACGCCGTCGTCGACCGTCAGGGAGCGCAGTCGGCGCAGGGAGTCCAGATAGTCGCCGAGGCGGCCGTCGGGGTGCGCCACGACCGTGGTGCCGCGTCCGAGGATCGTGTCGCCCGTCAGGACCGCGCGGTCGGCGGGGAGGTGGAAGCAGAGCGAGTCCGCCGTGTGACCGGGGGTGGCGACGACGCGCAGCTCCAGGCCTCCCGTGGTGATGACGTCGCCGGCCGCCAGGCCCTCGTCGCCGAGACGCAGGGCGGGGTCCAGGGCGCGTACGTGGGTGCGCGTCAGCTCCGCGAAGCGGGAGGCGCCCTCCGCGTGGTCGGGGTGGCCGTGGGTGAGCAGGGTCAGTGCGACGCGCTTGCCCATCTTCTCGGCCGTCTCGATGACGCGGCTCAGGTGGGCGTCGTCCAACGGGCCCGGGTCTATGACCACCGCCAGCGGGGAGTCCGGCTCGGAGACGATCCAGGTGTTCGTACCGTCCAGGGTCATCGCGGAGGCGTTCGGCGCGAGGACGTTGACCGCGCGGGTGGTGGCGGGGCCGGTGAGGACTCCGCCGCGGGGCTGGCCGGGGAGGGCGGCGGCATCGGTCATGCGGGGGTGACTCCTGTCTGGGGGCGGGCGGGCGGGTCCGGTGCGGTGGTTTGTGGTCCCCTGCGGGTTGTTGCTCGGGGCGCCTGGCTCGTCTGGGGGGCGGGGCCGCGGGGGTATGTGCGTACTCGCTATCCCTGCGCCGCGGCACACGGACAAAGACGCCGATGTGTGCTCGGTGCTCCGTTCGCACA